>NZ_JBMDJX010000002.1:0-329693 GCF_057809415.1 Chromobacterium sp. FG22
TGGACGCGCTGTCCGCCCCGCCGGAAGTGCCGGCCGGCCTATCCTCCAGCCTGCTGGAGCGTCGGCCGGACATCGCCGCCAGCGAGCAGCAGCTGGTCGCCGCCAACGCCCGCATCGGCGTGGCGCGCGCGGCCTACTTCCCCAGCATCAGCCTGAGCGGGGCGCTGGGTTCGCAAAGCCTGTCGCTGGACACCCTGTTCACCGGCCCGACGCGGACCTGGAGCTTTGTCGGCAATCTGGCGGCGCCGGTGTTCAACTTCGGCCAAACCGGCTACGCGGTGGACGCGGCCAGCGCGCGGCAGAAGCAGGCGCTGGCGCAGTATCAGAAGACGGTGCAAAGCGCGTTCAAGGACGCGCTGGACGCGCTGTCCGGCTACGGCGCGGCGCGGGAGATCCAGGCGGCGCAGACCACGCAGTTCCAGGCCTTGAACAAATCGCTGCGCCTGGCCAATCTGCGCTACGACAACGGCTACGCCAGCTATCTGGACGTGCTGGACGCGCAACGCAACAGCTTCCAGGCAGAGCTGGGCCTGGTCAGCGCCAAGCTGGACCAACTGAATGCCGTGGTGGGCCTGTACAAGGCGTTGGGCGGCGGCTGGGAAGCCCCGGCCAAGTCCTGATCCGCAACGTGCAAAGACAAACCCCGCCTTGGCGGGGTTTTTTTGTTACCTATCTGTCTCGCTAAGCTCAGGCCGGCCGCACCGGCCAAGTAACACGCTGGATATCTGTAATAGCTCCTGGCAGATCTCTCAACTTTTGACGATATGCTTGCCATGCAGCCTTTTGCTCAGAGCTCAGTGCCGCATCCTGCATTTGCGTCCAATCACTCTCACGCAACAGCGTAGTGCGCCGCATACGCAAATCCATCAATAAACCCTGTTCAATATGCTGAATTACAACTTGATCCAATTGATTCTGTTCCATTTTCACGCACCTCGCAGATAACCGTTAACGACCATAGCCCCAGACACTCCTTGGAGAGCATCCAGCTTTATTACATATTGGGGACTAGGGTGGTCATACACGACATTTCCTATCTCTTGGCTAAACACTTCAATGATCGCAGGCACGGAAGTCGTCACATTATAATGACGCGCCCCCAACAGCCAGACAACAGCCTTCATGCCATACGCCGTAATTCCGAAATCAGCAACAGGAGGCAATTTTTCGAATAACCCGGCTTTATAAGAGTATGCCTGAGGATACAATAAAGGAGGAACGCCCCCCCACTCACCATTGACGCCACACAGGTGTAGAAACATCGCCCCATTAAATTTTTCGTATTTATCACTATCTTCATGAGTATAGCGCGCGACAAATATATCCATTGCCTTGCGGCTTGGCAGACTGATTACAACTGGATACCAGTGATCTGCCACCCCTCCCACTGCAATCGTCTGAGTTGCAATACTTGCAAACTCTTGCCGCGCACCATTTCGCCAATCTTCCATTTGCTGAACCTTGACATCGACGCGCCGGTCAATGTCGGCGATCTTGCCGTTCACCGTACCTGTTAGCGCGTTCGACGCTTTTACCAGTTCCGCGATATTGCTTTCCAAGCTCATCATGCTCTCCAATAGTTCATCACAGGTGGATTGAATTAAATTCAACCATGTGTTCGTTCACCGTCCTTTCGGCGTGAACGGCTTCAGCGCTGACATGGAGACATTGTGTCACTTACGGAAAGCCACGGCTTTTAAGCCGCTTTAGCAAAAAAGGCGAAAACCGTGTTCCACAGTATGGAAACACGGCTTATTCTAATTCAACCAAGCTATTTACTCAGCCCGGTACACCATGCGCTGTACACAGGCTCGATATCACGGCTTGATTTTTTCCAGTTCGGCGCTAGTAGCAGAGGTCTGATTACTCCAGGTCCGACAGGCGTCGATGAAGACACTCATCTTCTTGCGCTCATCTTCCGAGCCGGTTCGCAACACATTCAGCTGCACATGCACGGGGTAATGACGATGGATATAAGCGGCACAAGTATCGCGAGCCCATACCACTACGGGTCGTTCCAGGCCTTTATCCGTCACGATCAAACCAATATCATCCTGTACATCGGAATAAGGTTTCATTGCTACGTTCATATCCTGCTCCTTGTTTAGCGATTACTGGAATTGATATTGGAAAACACACCACCTAGACCGCTGACTGTGCCACTGCCAACCACGTCCATCACCGGATCAAAAATATTGTAGAGCTGTGGTAAACGAAGCTCGGGATTCCATACCCCGGGAATGACTTGCGGCAGCGCCAGATAGAGTTGATCGCCTACCTGAGCATTGGACAACCCGATATCAACATGGGTGTAAGCGCCTGCATGAGCCGACAGAAAATGATGGGTAACCTGATTCCAAACTCCTTTTTTACTATTGTCCATCCAATTCCAATCGCCCTGCCCAATCACCTTGTGGTATAGCGCCACACTAGTAAAAGCGCCCATCTTGACATGCTGATAGGGTATGTTGAAAATATAAGGACCAAACCCATCACTAATTTTTTTCACAGTCAATTTCAGAATATTAAAATTAGCGGAAAAGTGCCGGTCATCACTCTTCATATACTGCAATAATTCGCGAACGATGGACGAACGGGATGCAGGCTCTTCCCCCGGAGTCACCGGAATCAAGGCCGCATCGAACTTACCCCAGAAGTCTCCCCCGGCGTGAACACCCAAGGCTAGCGGCAATTTCTTGTCCCCCTCCCCCCCCACTGCTGTCATCTTGGCGTTGAAATTCACGGCGATGGCCGGATGCTCATTCCAATGGCCGGTTTTCCAATTACTCAGCTCGGTAATTTTCTGACCGACTTTCTGATCGATTTCGCCGATCTTTCCATGGACGGCATCGGTCAAACCATTAGCCGACTTCACCAACTCGGCGATATTGCTCTCCAAACTCATGACGCTCTCCTTAAAGTCTTACCGCAATACATGGCCTTAACGACCATTCAAGACAACGCGTTCCAAGGCCTTAGCCCGGAAACAGAAAAACAGAAAAATAGAAATGAGGAAGTGCCGGAACCGGCGCGGGAAACTGGGGATTACTACGGAAATGGCCGCATCGGCCAGAGGAGGAATGGGGCTGCGACGCAGCCCCGGCACTCATGCTCCCAAACGTTGCTTCACAAACAGATGCTGCATGCTGACGATGGCCGCCGCGTTGGCAGTGGCCAGTTCCAGGCCAGCGCGTTTATCGGCGGCATGTTCCAGTTCCAACGCTTGGCTGCGGTTTTGCAAGGTGGCCACTTGCGGCTCCAGCGCCTGCAAACGCCCTTCCTGCGCGCGGATGCGATCGTCGCGCTCCAAACCGCGGGTGGCCTCGCTGATCTGAGCGGCGGCCAAAGCCGCCAACTCGCTGGCCAGACTCAAATTGAGGCCGGCGCCGCTGGACTGGATGGTCACGCTGTCCGGCGGCAGCGCGTTCAAGGCCAGGTCATAGGCCAGCAGCAATTGCACATCGGCGGCCTTATAGGCCAGCGCCGCCTTCGGGTCCGACCAGACCGCCAGCAAAGTGCCGTCCGCCAGGATGAAGCCGATCTCGCGCACCCAAAACGCCTTGTCGTCGTCGGCGATGGCGGTCAGATGGATCTGGGTATTGCCCAGCCGTTCGCCGCCGGCGATAGGGTAGCGCGCCTGTTCGCCGCGCAATTTGGTCTGGCCCTGCGCAGGCGCGTAAGCGCCGTCGCCCAAGGCGATGTGAGTGATCTGCGCGGACACGCCGTCATTGCTGGCGCGCCAGATCGCGGCCAGGCCGGCGGCGGTGATAAGAGGTGCTAAGGGGGTGCTCACAACGATGCCTCCATGGTGACGTGGACCACGCTATAGATCTGCGCGGCGGATGAAAGGGCCAGCGGCTGCTGCGGCGCCAGCCGCATCGGAGCCGTCTCGGCGCTGCGGCGGATCAAGGCGCGCGCCTGAGCGGCCGAAGCCAGGCCCAAGCGGCCGTTGAAGCGCGCGCCCAGCTTGAAGCGATAAGTGCTGCGCGCCGGCTTGGCGAGCTCCACCATGCGCCGCAGCCGGCGGTAAAGCTCGGGATTCAACAAGGCCTGGCCGGGCAACAGATTGTCGTTGGCCCAGGCGGTCAATTCGAAGGTATAGGGCGCGGCCGGCGGCTGGCGCTGCCACCACTCCTCCAGTTCCACCGTCACGCCGAGGATGCGGAACACTTCGCGCAGCGCCCAGGGCGTGCCCTTGTGTCGGTGCAGTTCTATGCTCTGCTTGATCAGATCGCGGCGCTGCCGCTCGCTCTGGGTCAGCAGCCAGCCTTCGTCGCCGTCGATATGGAATTGCTCGGCCAACAGGGGCAACAACTCCGGCTTGGCCGCGTCCACCAGATAGACCAGCAAGCCGCCTGGATCGATGTCGCCCAAGCGTTCGCTAAGCCGGGCCAGCGGGCCGAAGCGCGCGTCGCGCGCCAGCAGATTGGGGGTCACATCAGCCATCCTGGCCTCCGGTCATTTCCAGCTGAATGCCGGTGCAGTGCGACCAGCCCTGCGGCGGCACCACCTGGGTGGCGGCCGGCTCCAGCAAAGTCACTTGGTAAACGCCGGACACCGACAGCGTGGCGATCAGCTGCGACGGCACGATGTCGCGGCCCAAGCGCTCCGCCTGCGCCTGCACGAAAGCGCCGACGGCGGCCTGCGCCTGCTGCTGCACGGTTTTGGGATCGACATCGCGATACGGCGTCAGCCGCGCGCGCACCCGGTAGCCGTAATCCTCCGGCGGCAAGACCTCCACCAGATCGGTCAGCGGCCGCACCCGGTCGGCGCTGCAGGCGGCGGCCACCACGCTGAGCAGGCTGTCCGGCGGCATGCCGGTCTTGGTCAGCGGGTATAGCCGCACCACGCCGGGCGGCACCTGATTGGCGCTTTGCAATTCGCCGTTCTGCTGTTGCAGGCTGGCGCTGATCACCGCCACGTCGGCGATGTCCTGATGCGCGCGCAGCGCGTGGTGACGATAGGAGGCGGCGCTGCCGGCCACGCTGAACGACTCCGGCGCCAGCCTAATGCGCGCGCGCAAACGCTCGTCGTCCTCGGCGTCGGCGCCGCCAGCGCTGGTATCGATATTGACCACGCTGGCGTCCACGTCCAGTTCATCCACCAGAGCGTTGATCTGGCCCGGCACAAAGCCGTTGCCGGCGGCGCCGGCCTCCACCGCGCTGACCGGCACGTCGACGCTGCTGCTGCCGGCGGGCGCAATCTGGCTGGCCAGCGTTTGGAACTGCACGCCGCCGCCGGCCACCAGGGTCTGCGCCGGAATCAGCTGCGCCAGCGCCAGCGGCTGGGAGAAGGCGATGCGCACCGTGCAGCGCGCGTGCTGGGCCGGCAAGCGGCTGACGCCGACCAATTCGCCCAGGTAGTCCAGCATGGGCGCGCGAGCGAAGGCCACCAGGTTTTGACGGCCGGCGTCGTTGAAGGCGGCGCGAACCACGCTTTCGCGATAGGCGATCAAATCGATCAGCAAACGCTCCACCTGGCCGGGATAGAGCGTCTTGCCGCTCATCTTCTGGTAGGCGTCGATCAGCTCGGCGGTGACGAGATGCGGATCGTCATCAATGAACTTGGGCAAGTCTGGGGTCATGGAAGAACGTCCTTGAATGGGGAGCGACGGCGGCCAGGCGCGGCCGCCGCGGGGCGCCGGAGAGGAAGCGGATGGCGAAATGATCCGCCATCATGCCCCCGGCCGGCTTTTAAAGCCGTTTGGAAAAGAACTTGAACAGACTGCCGGCGCGACCGGCTTCGGCTTCCGGCAAGGCGGCGGCGAAATCGCCGGCGGCCAGCTGCTGCAGCCGGGACACGGCCTCGTCGGTCGCCGCGCGCGCCGCCGTCTCGTCCGCGGCCTGACGCACCGCCTCCTTGCCCTTCAGCCGCGCGTCGCGGATCGCGTACAGCGCCTGTTCGCAGGCGGCCGCCTTGACCAGGATGCTGTCCGCCGCCTGCTGGCCGTCCCAACTCTTGGCTTCGGCCCAGGAGCGCACCGCCGGCGGCGCCTCGCCCTTGTAAGCGGCGTCCTTGAACGCCTGCGCCTCGGCGGCGGCGCGCTGGTATTCGGCCAGACGCGGCGGCGAAATCGCATGCCAGTTGGCAATCGCGTCCGCCTCGGCGTCCAGGCGCGCGCACTGCGCCAATTTATGCTGCTCCAGCCGCTCGGCTTGCAAGGCGGCGTCAAATCGCCATTCCGCACCGGTCCACACATGATTGTCGGAAGGCTGGGCCGGACGCAGCTCGCCATCGTAAGACAGCAGGTTTTCCACCATTCTCATCGCACCACCTCCCAAGTCAGCAAGGCATTGACGCAGTTGCTGTAACTGATGGCCAAGCCGTTGTCGTAATCGGCGGGCAACAGGTTCTTGGTGCCCTCCCCCATCAAATGCTCATCGCCGTTTGCGCCCGTGGCGTCGCCGATTTGATGCTCCATCTGCAAGACCTGCCACATCGACTTGCCGGCGATGTGCTCGAACATGCCGGTGCAGGTGGACACCACCATATCGCCCACCACGTTATTGGACGTGATGAGCACGGCGGCGGGGCCCGTCCAGTTCGAGTAACTGGACATGTTCGCCGTACCGCCGCCGGTGCCGGTAGGGCAGCCCAACCAATAGGCGGCGCCCGTCCAGCCCCCGCTGCCATGGCTAATTTGCGAAATTTGCGTCGGATGCGGCGTGATCGTCGACGCGGTGATCCGCCCGGTTTTGATGAAGGGATCGAACGGCAGATAGACGGTGCCGGAGCCATTCATCGTCGCGGACCAGCTGCTTGCGCCGCGATTGATCACTTTTTGCACAACGGGCGCGCTGCCGGCCGCGCCGGTGATCACCCTGGCCAAACAGATATCCAAGGCCGTGGAGAAAAAACCGCCTCCCGCCGCGCCATTGGCGGCCCCCTTCAAGGACGCCGGCGCCGCGTCCGTCAACGCCCCTTTCTGCACATAGCAAGTCAAGACGCCGGACACGATTTGGGCGCGCAGGAAGTACTCGCTGCCGGGCGCCAATACCGGGCTGGTCCAGGCGCTGGTGATGAAGGTTCCCGCTTTGCCGGCGCCGGATTGAGTGTCCTGCCCCAGGCTGATGGCGATGCCGGCCGGCACCGACACCGTGCCGCCCTGGCCCGCCACCGCTGCCGCGGTCACCGCCATCCGGTTGTCCGCCGTCGCCACGCAGGGCAGCGGCAAAGCGGTCAGGGGCAAGTCCCGCTTCGCCAACTCCTCGGCGATGCGCTGCTCCACCGCGGAACGCGTGGCCAGCACCACGCTGGGGTCCACCAGCAGGGTGACCGCCGCGGTGTTGGACACTTCCAGAATCATCCGCACATAGAGCTGCTTGTTGGAGCCGGCCGCCAGCAGCGGCTTGTAACTCTCGGGAAATTTGCCGACGGCGATCAGATCGCCGCGACTGTCGAACAGGCCCACCTCGCGGATGTAAAAACCGCCCACCGTATCCGGCAGCACCGCCTCCGCCACCACCCAGTTGGGGTTGTTCGGGTCCACCGCCAGGTGGTTGAGCGCGCCGCGCCAGGTTTCGTGCTTGAGCGCGGTCTGGCTCTCGCTGGGCGTGTAATACCCGCCGTTGTCGCCATCGCCCACCGCCATCTGGCTGATCTGCAGCGGCGCGCCGTTGGCTTGCGCCGCCGCCAGCTTGGCCTTGCCGCTGGCGGTGAGAAGCGTGAAAAACTCATTGGCCATCGATTGCTCCTGGAAAAGATTCAAGGGGTCTCATGCTGCGGGATAAAGCGTGACCGTCTCGACGCTGGCGTGCGCCAGGCCCAGCGTCACCGGCGCCTGCTGCCGCAGCGCCGTCGTCTGAAACGGATAGACAGTAGCGGTCTCCACGCTGTCTAACGCCAGCGCGGCGTTCAAGCTGGCGCGCTGCTCCAGCGACACCGGCTGGAACGGCAGCACGGTGGCCAGTTCGCCGGCCTGGGTGGCCAAGGCCAGCACCGGAACGGCGCTGCGGTTGCTCAACACCAGCGCCAGCCGCTCCAGCACCGAGCGGGCGTTCTTGTACTCGTTGATCATCGCCTCCAGCGCCGCCAGCGTGGCGGCGTCTATGCCGCGGGCGGCCAGGTCGATTTGGATTTTGAAGTGATAAGGCTTGCCGCCGTATTCGAACCATTCGCTGATCTGGCCGGACAAGGCCAGCGTGGCCAGCACCTGTTGCAAGGACCAGCGCGTGCCCTTGCTGCGGTGCAGGTGGATGGACTGTTTGATCAGCTCGCGCCGCTGGCGCTCGCCCTGGCTCAGCCGCCAGCCCTCGTCGCCGGCGACATGGAATTGCTCGGCCAGCGCCGGCAGCCAGCCGGCGTCCACCTGATCCACCAGATAGACCAGCAAGGTGCTCAGATCGGCGTCGCCCAAGCGGGTGGTGAGCTGCGCCAGTTGGCCGAAGCGTTCGTCCTTGGCCAACATATTGGGCACGGTTCCGCTGCCCGTAGCCGCCGCGCTCATAGCCGCAACTCGGTTTCGCGGATCACGCCGTCGGCCAGCCGCCATTGCACGCTGAGCCGCGCGTCGCCGTTGCCGCCCACGCTGTAGAACACTCGCGCCACGGCGACGCGCGGTTCGCCGTACAAGGGGTGGCTGATCGCCTCAACCGCCTCGCGCACCACATGCGGCCGGGCCCGATCCACCGGGTAGTCCAGGTAACGGAACAAATCGCTGCCAAACTCCGGCCGCAGCGGATCGCTGCCCTTGGGCGTGCCCAAGATGATGCGCAAGGCCTGATGGATGTCGTCGAGGTTTTCGACGATGTCAGCGGGGGATGCCTGATCGCGGGCCTGCAAGGCCGGCTGCCAGTGCAAGGAGGAGATGTCGGATATGCGGGTCATAGCGACATGATGCCGCAAGGCCCGCCGCGGGGCTTTTAAAGCCGGTTAGGGAAACAATTGAATTACAAGGACAATTTCGCGGAGGCCGCCGCATCCGGCGCAAGCCTTGCCTCCATGCCTTGACCCTCCGCACCCGGTCGGCAACAATCCCCCCGTTGCCGCCCACATGCGGCACACGGGATTGGCGTCCCGTTAAACGATAAAAAAAGCGGCGGTGATCCTACCGCCGCGCACACCATAGCAGCGCCCTAAAGGGCAGGCTCGTGGTGGGAGAGTGCTATGCACTCGCCGGTTTTATCGTTTCCGGTACGCCAATCCTGCTTCGCGCCTGCCCAATACTTCAGTCTTCCCCGGCAGGTGGTTTATCTTGTGTCACAGCAGGAGAAACACCATGCAACAGCCTCAAAACCTTCCCCCGCGCCGCCGCTACAAACTGAACGCTCTGGGACAACAGGAAGCCCTGCTCCCCTTCGTCCGCTTCTGCCCTGGCCGCACCTACCCGCATTACTGGCAAATGCCTACGCCCAGCAAAGATCTCCTCGCCGACCACGCCTATGGCCGCGAATGCGCGGCTCACCTATTGCAATGGCTGAAGGACAACCGGGAATACGTCGGCAAAGGCCTGCTCAGCCGCGTGGCGCGCGACATCGATTTTGACGACCGCGCCGGACGCGGCCAGTGGATGGGCTTTTTCAACTATCTGGAAATCATGATGCTGCTGGGCGCCGACCGGGTCCGGGTCTACCGCCATGTCGATAGCCAACACCAGATTTACCTGGCGCTGGGACAGCGCTTCAGCCTGGAAGCGCGCTTCCGCCGCATCCGCCTGCGAAACAGCTAAGCGCCTTGCGGTGGGTATCCCCGCGCTCCACCCACCCTACAGTGAACGGTCTTGTAGGGTGAGTGGAGCCGTAGGCGATACCCACCAAACCCCGCCGCCAAGATCCAAGCATCGGTCCCATCGCGTTTCCGCGTAGGCATCGCCGGGCTCCGCCCACCCTAGGGCAGGAGGTTTGTCGGACGGATGGCGCCGTCAGAACCTGTTCAAAGTCTGCTGCGCTTCGGCGATACAGCGTTAAAAACGAGCTCAAAATGCTCATGTACCACTTGTACATTCCGCTTTTTCGCTCGTTTTCGCCTTGGCTCGCTCTTGCTCGCGAGACTTAGAACAGGTTCTCAGACACAGGCCATTGAAACCGGGGCCTCCGCCTGTTCAAGCGCCGCAGGCCAGGCGTACTTGCTCCAGCAATGCGTCCGCCCGCGCCCAGTCGCTGTAGCGGCTCGGGCGCGCCGCGGCCTCGTAATCCCGCATGGCCCCATCGATATAGTCTTGCAGGCCCGGCGTGGCCGGGCCGTACTCCGGCGCGCCGCCGGCGGTTTTCAAGGCCAGCAGGCCGGCCAGCTCATCGCGCAGCCGGACATCGTCCAAAGTCCCAGCGACCAATTCCGCCAGCGCCAGCGGCGGCATGCCGCGCCGCGTCTTCACCCATTGCGCCGCCAGCAAGGGCCGCAGCACGTACAGGTATTTTTTCAGTCGCAGTTGTTGCTCGAGCTTGCGGCCGCGGTAGTTCTTACGCGCCACGGACAGATAATGCCAATAGGCCGCCTCGCCGGCGAAGTGCTCCGGCCCCAGATCCCGCAAGACCCGGCAGGCCGCCGGGTGCTGGCGGTAGACCTGCGGCGAGGCCAGCCACTCCAGCAGCGCGGCGTTGCCGCCCAGGCTCAGCCGCAGCGCCTTGCGCAGCTCCCAGCCGCTGATGTCCAGCCCGTCGGCCAGCGGCAGTTCGATCACGTCGCGCCGGTCGCCGGTCTCGTACCACGCTTCCGGATGCAGGTAGACGAAGCGCACATCGTAATCGCTGTCCGGCGCGGCGTAACCCCAGCAGCGGCTGCCGCCTTCGGCCGCGTAAAGGATGCGCACGCCGTGGCTCGCTTCCACTTGTTCCAAGCGCGCCAGCACCAGCCGCCGCGCGGCCTCCGCCGGGCGCTCGGCATGGTCCGGGCGGGTGCATGCTTCCATCGACATGCTTCGATTCTCCCTGTCTCGCCGCGGCGCGCCGGAAGATGGCGCGCCGTCCCGCCGATTGCAAAATTTCCCTTTACCCCATTTAAGCTATTTAATACAAATGGCGGCATGCCGTTGGAAACCGATGCCGCCGGCGGGCCCACACCATAATAACCGGGCCGGGAACCGGCGTCCGCTCGCAACGGCTTTTGGGGAAGAACACATATGAAGCGATGGGGACAACCATGATCACCACCATCAAGGGCAAGATTCTGGCCAGTTCCGGCCTGCTGATCCTGATCGGTTTTTGCGTGCTGGCCGGCGTCAATATCTACGCCAGTTATCAGAGCGCGGAGAAGGCGGTGCTGGACAACGCCAAGCTGTTGGCCGAAAGCGAGGCCGGCCAGGTGCAACGCTTGCTGGGCAAGACTTACGATTCGGCCCAGGTGGTGGCCGAGTCCGCGGTGGCGGTCAAGCACAATCTGCCGCCCAACGCCCGCCAGCTGATATCCGACATCGTCAAAGGCCAGTTGCCCAATAATCCGGACGCGGTCGGCTATTGGGCGATCTGGGAGCCCAACGCGCTGGACGGCCGCGACGCGGAGCTGGCCGGCAAGGAGCACAACGACAAGACCGGCCGCAGCGGCGTGTACTGGTATCGCAAGAGCGGCAAGATCGACGTGGTGTGGGGCGGCGAGGGCGTGGACGACAGCGCCTACTACACCGAGCCGCGCAAGACCGGCAAGCCGATGCTGACCGAGCCTTACGTCGATCCCGACATCAAGATCCTGATGGGCACCATTTCCTTTCCCCTGTCGAGCAACGGCAAGGTCTTGGGCGTGGCCGGCTGCGATATCGCGCTCGGTCATTTGCAGGAGCTGGCCGCCAAGGTCAAGCCTTATCAGAGCGGCTTCATGAGTTTGTATTCCAATAGCGGCGTGCAGCTGGCCGGCCGCGACCCGGCGCTCAACGGCAAGGCGGACGCCGGTCTGCCGGCGGCGGCCAAGACGGCGATCAAGGGCGGCCAGCCGGCGGAGTACGACAGCGACGACGGCTTCCGCCACTTCATCATGCCCATCACCGTGGGCGAGGCCGGCATGCCGTGGGCGGTGCGCATTTCCATCCCATTGAGCGAGGCGTTCGCGCCGGTGCGCGCGGCCAGCTGGCAGTCGGCCTTGATCAGCCTGGGCATTCTGGCGCTGATCCTGTTGCTGCTGGGCGCCACGCTCAGCCAGTTGCTGCGCCCGCTGGGCCGGCTGCAATCGGCGATGAGCGAGCTGGCCTCCGGCAGCGGCGATCTGACCCGGGCGCTGCCCATCGCCAGCCGCGACGAGATCGGCCTGGCCGCCGGCGCCTTCAATACCTTCACCGGCTCGCTGCGCACAATGATGCTGGACGTGCGCCGCCACGCCGGCGATGTGCTGGGTTCGGTGCGCCAGTTGTCCGGCGACGTGGATCAGATCCGCGGCAGCTCGGCGCGCCAGTCCGAGGCCGCCAACGCCACCGCCGCCAGCGTGGAGCAGTTGTCGGTCAGCGTCAGCCACATTGCGGAATCGGCTCGCGTGGCTGAGCAGCGCGCGCGCGAGGCCGATACGCTGTCCAGCGAGGCTTCGGCCAATGTCGACGCCACCGTGCGCGAGATCGGCCGCATTTCGCAGACGGTGCGCGAGCTGGCCGAGGTGCTGAGCGGCATGCAGCAACGCTCGGACCAGATCAGCGGCATCGTGTCGGTGATCCGCGACATCGCCGACCAGACCAATCTCTTGGCGCTGAACGCGGCGATCGAGGCGGCGCGCGCCGGCGAGATGGGCCGCGGCTTCGCGGTGGTGGCGGACGAAGTGCGCAAGCTGGCCGAGCGCACCGCTCAGGCCACGCTGGAAATCTCCGGCGTGATCCAGACCATGCAGCAGGACACCACCAAGGCCTCCGACAGCATGGACGGCGCGCTGCGCCAAGTGGACCAGGGGGTGAAGCTGGCCGAGGAATCGGCGCAATCGATCCAGCAGATCAGCGGCCACGCCCAGCAAGTGGTGGAATCCGTGGGCGACATCGCCGCCTCCACCTCCGAACAGTCCAGCGCCAGCCAGGAAATCGCCCGCCACATCGAAAACATTCACGGCATGTTGCTGCAAACCGACGAATCCATCAGCCAGGCGCAGCAGGCCACCACTTTGTTGGCGCGCCTGGGCGAGGAGCTGGATTCCCTGATTGGAAAATTCAAGCTGTAGCCGCGGCTTGGTCGGATTTTTTGATCGACTCTTGCGGTTTTTTGCGCTTTTTTCGCGCCGCCCCGGCCCGTATAGTCCGTTCATGGCCGGCCGCCCTCCGCGGCCGGCGTCATCAATCAAGGCCGGCGCGCCGGCAGGAGAACGCAAGATGGACAAATGGATCGCATTGCTTGCCCGCGTGCTGTTGGCTCAGGTCTTCATCCTGGCCGGGATAGGCAAACTCGGCGCCGGCTACGCCGCCACCCAGGGTTATATGGCCGCGATGGGCGTGCCCGGCTTCTTGCTGCCGCTGGTGATCGCTTTGGAAATCGGCGGCGGTCTGGCCTTGGCGCTGGGCGTGCGAGCGCGCTGGGTGGCCTTGCTGCTGGCCGGTTTCTCGGTCGCCTCGGCGCTGCTCTTCCACTGGGAACCGGGCAATAGCCAGCAAATGATCCAGCTGACCAAGAACCTGGCCATGGCCGGCGGCCTGCTGATGGTGTTCGCCCACGGCGCGGGCAAGCTGTCCTGGGACGGCCGCAAGGACTGAGAGCCTGCTCAAAATGTGCCGCGCGTCGGCGGGAGAGTGAGGCAGGAACGTTGAACAGGCTCTGCACCGGCCCGGGCCGCGACGGCCCGCCCTCCTCTTGCCCGCCGACTCGTGCCACAATGCCGCATTGCATTGAATCGAGCGCGCCATGTCCCTGCATTTCCACGTGATTCCGGTCACGCCGTTTGCCCAGAACTGTTCCATCCTGTGGTGCGACGCCAGCGGCCGCGCCGCGGTGGTGGACGCCGGCGGCGATATCGAACGCATCGCCGACTGGACCGCCCGCCAGAACCTGACGGTGGAAAAACTGCTGCTGACCCACGGCCATATCGACCACGCCGGCGGCGCCGCGCGCCTGGCCGAGCAACTGGGCGTCAAGATAGAAGGCCCGCAGCGCGCGGAAAGCTTCTGGCTGGACCAGTTGCCGCAGCAAGGCCATATGTTCGGCTTTCCGCGCAGCGAGGCGCTGACGCCGGACCGCTGGCTGGAGGAAGGCGACGCTGTCAGCGTGGGCGAGGAAAGCCTGAACGTGATCCATTGCCCCGGCCACACCCCCGGCCATGTGGTGTTTCACAGCCCAAGCGCGCGGCTGCTGATCGCCGGCGACGTGCTGTTCCAGGGCTCGATCGGCCGCACCGACTTTCCAATGGGCAATCACCAGCAACTGATCGACGCCATCCAGCAAAAGCTGTTCCTGCTGCCGGACGACACCACGGTGGTGCCGGGCCACGGCCCTTTGACCACCTTGGGCGAGGAAAAGCGCAGCAACCCCTATGTGGCCAACCCTCGCTACCGCTGAGCCGAGATGCCTCCCGAATTTGAACGCAAGGTGATCGCGCTGCTGCTGGCGCTGCCGCCGGGCCGGGTCACCACTTACGGCGCCTTGGCGGAACAGGCCGGCTATCCGCGCCATTCGCGCCACGTCGGCCGTTTGCTCAGCCATTTGCCGGAAGGCCTCAGCGTGCCCTGGTTTCGGGTGCTGGGCGCCGGAGGGCGCATCTCGCGGCCGGGCAGCGAGCAGGCCGACTGGCAGCGCTTGCTGCTGGAAGAAGACGGGGTGGAATTGAGCGCGGCCGGCAAAGTGGATTTAAGGCGTTACGGCTGGCCGGACGCGCATTTTTGTAGCAAAAAACTGTAGTTCCACAACATTTAATGTTTCATGCCAAATATCTATAGCTCAAAATACATCGCATTTACATAAAATGACAAAAATGCGACAGGCGCATTGTAAATACTTTGCAAACGAATATTTCTGAGCTAGTCTGCGCCCGCGCCGACAGGTCTGTCCGCGCGCACTACACGCTACACGCACAATATTCTGGTGAAACAATGAAAACTCGCAATCTGCTGCTGGCCCTGGCTCTGGTGGGCGGCTGTACCCTGGCGCAAGCCGGTGATTACTCCTTCGGCAATGTCAGCTTCAACCAGCTGAACTGGTCGCCGAGCACCTTGGATCGCACGCAAGCCGGCCCGTTCGGCGCCAAGCGCAACTTCCAATACCTGGAAGCCGAAGGCGGCATCGGCCGTTCCTGGGGCGATGTTTACGGCTTCTTCGATCTGGAGAACTGGAACCGCAACGACAAGGAAATGCCGGCAGGCGATCGTCGCTACACCACCAAGGTAGTTGCGCGTTTCAACCTGGCTGAAGTCGGCGGCGTGCCGGTCAAGCTGTACACCCACGTATACGACACCCGCGGCAACGATTTCTTTGAC
Organism: Chromobacterium sp. FG22; assembly: GCF_057809415.1. Lineage (NCBI taxonomy): Bacteria > Pseudomonadati > Pseudomonadota > Betaproteobacteria > Neisseriales > Chromobacteriaceae > Chromobacterium > Chromobacterium sp. FG22. Next base: position 15,299 of record NZ_JBMDJX010000002.1, read on the forward strand.
CAGAACCGCGTAGTGGGCCTGGGTACCGATCTGAGCTTCGGCAAAGTCTGGTTCAAGCCTTTCCTCGGCTTCCATCAGGAACTGAAATCCCAAGGCGTTGGCGCCAATATGAACGGCTATATGGCCGGTTATGTCGCCGGTTTCGACTTCACCGCCTTCGGCCAGCCGTTCTCGGTGACCCAGTGGCACGAAACCGAATTCGACCGCGCCAAGGAATACACCACCCTGGCCAATCCGACTGGTACTACTCAACGCCGCACCGGCCAGAACGGTGCCATCGGCCTGTGGTGGACCCCGGTCAAATCCATGACCGCCGGTCTGCAGTACCGCTACGCCGTCAACAAGCTGGGCGTGGCCGGCAACGAAAACGCCGTCATCTACTCGCTGAAATACAACTTCTAAGCCCTATCGGCCTGGAAATGAAAGCCACCCTTCGCGGTGGCTTTTTTTATATTGGCCTTCTCCCGCGGCAAGCTTGGCCTCAAGGCCGATTGACACCTTACTTACTAGTAAGTATCTTCAACGCCAACACCGGCAAGCCCAAGCAATCAAACACTTGCCCGCCGCGCTGGCGCCGGACGGCGGCCGCGGCCACAATGATCTGCGCGAGAAATCTACACGAGGACGAAAACATGACGGCATACCCGCACCTGTTGGCCCCGCTGGACCTGGGCTTCACCACGCTGAAAAACCGCGTGCTGATGGGCTCGATGCACACCGGCCTGGAAGAAGCCCCGCAAGGCTTTGAGAAAATGGCGGCCTTTTACGCCGAGCGCGCCCGCGGCGGCGTGGGCTTGATCGTCACCGGCGGCGTCGGCCCCAATCCGGAGGGCTGTGTCGCCGAAGGCGCGTCCATGCTGGCCGACGAGGCCGAAGTGCCGCACCACAAGCTGGTCACCGACGCGGTGCACGCCGCCGGCGGCAAGATCGCGCTGCAAATCCTGCACTCCGGCCGCTACAGCTTCCAGGAAAAATGCGTGTCCGCCTCGCCGCTGATCGCGCCGATCAACTTCTACAAGCCGCGCGAGCTATCCGACGCCGACGTCTGGCAAACCATCGCCGACTTCGCCCGCTGCGCGCGGCTGGCGCAGCAGGCCGGCTACGACGGCGTGGAGGTGATGGGCTCGGAAGGCTATCTGATCAACCAGTTCATCGCCCGCGCCACCAATAAGCGCAGCGACGACTGGGGCGGAAGCTTTGAAAACCGCATCCGCTTCGCCATTGAAACCGTGAAAGCGGTGCGCGCCGCGGTGGGCAGCGATTTCATCATCATCTACCGGCTGTCCATGCTGGACCTGGTGCAGGACGGCAGTTCCTGGGACGAGGTGGCGCATCTGGCCGGAGAGATCGAGAAGGCCGGCGCCACGCTGATCAATACCGGCATAGGCTGGCACGAGGCGCGGGTACCCACCATCGCCACCATGGTGCCGCGCGGCGGCTTCGCCTGGGTCACCAAGAAGCTGATGGGCAAGGTGAAGATTCCGCTGATCACCACCAACCGCATCAATACCCCGGAAGTGGCCGAAGAGATCCTGGCCGGCGGCTGCGCCGACATGGTGTCCATGGCGCGCCCCTTCCTGGCCGATCCGGACTTCGTCAACAAGGCCGCCGCCGGCCGCGGCGACGAGATCAACACCTGTATCGGCTGCAACCAAGCCTGTCTGGACCACATCTTCCAGGGCAAGCTGACCAGCTGCCTGGTCAATCCGCGCGCCTGCCGCGAGACCGAACTGAACTACGAAAAAACCGCCCAGGCGAAGAAGCTGGCCGTGGTCGGCGCCGGCCCGGCCGGCCTGGCCTTCGCCACGGTGGCGGCGGAGCGCGGCCATCAAGTGACCTTGTTCGACGCCGCGGCGGAAATCGGCGGCCAGTTCAACGTGGCCAAGCGCATTCCCGGCAAGGAGGAGTTCTACGAAACCCTGCGCTACTTCAAGCGCAAGCTGGAACAAACCGGGGTGGAGCAGCGGCTGAACACTCGAGTGGCCGCGGCGGACCTGGCCGGCTTCGACGAAGTGGTGCTGGCCACCGGCATCGCGCCGCGCACGCCGGAGATTCCCGGCGTGGACCATCCCAAGGTGCTCAACTACCTGGACGTGCTCAAGCACGGCAAGGCGGTGGGCAAGCGCGTCGCCATCATCGGCGCCGGCGGCATCGGCTTCGACACCGCGGAATTCCTGACCCACGAAGGCAAGTCCAGCTCGCTGGACACCGCCGCCTTCATGCGCGAATGGGGCGTGGACATGACGGTGGAGCATCCGGGCGGCCTCAGTCCGCAAGGCCCGCAGCCGCACCCCAGCCCGCGCGAGGTCTATCTCTTGCAGCGCAAAACCAGCAAGGTGGGCGAAAGCCTGGGCAAGACCACGGGCTGGATTCACCGCGCCAGCCTGCAGATGAAGCGGGTGCGCATGCTGTCCGGCGTCAGCTACGACAAGATAGACGACGCCGGCCTGCACATCACGGTCAAAGGCGAGGCTCAGCTGCTGCCGGTGGACAATGTGATCATCTGCGCCGGCCAGGATCCGCTGCGCGAGCTGCAGGCGCCCCTGCAGGCCGCCGGCAAGAGCGTGCATTTGATCGGCGGCGCCGACGTGGCGGCCGAACTGGACGCCAAACGGGCGATCGATCAAGGCTCGCGCCTGGCCGCCCGCATCTGATTTCCGCCCGCCCTCTCGCCGGCCGGCCATGCCGTAAAGACATGGCCGCCGGACTGTCCTAAGCAGGCCCTCAGGCCCGGCTCCGCCGGGCCTGTACGCTGCCCCCGCCGTTCCCGCCCGCGCGTCCTCGCGCAAAACACCGTCCTTTAGTACAGATCGGCCCTGATAAAACGTTTTAGCTCTTGTTTGACGTTCATTAATTTGTCATCGTTGCGGCCATCGAATTAATTCATATATATGACCATATGACCGACATGCGTCAGGCGGACCTCCGCCTGCCTCTGTACCAGCAAGTGCGCGACGCTTTGGCGCGCGACATCGCCAACCGGGTATGGAAACCCGGCGAAGCGATTCCCACCGAGGCGGAGCTGGTGGGACGCTTCCATACCTCCATCGGCACCATCCGCAAGGCGGTGGATCAATTGGTGGCCGACGAGATGGTGGAACGCCGCCAAGGCAAGGGCACCTTCATCAAACCGGCCAACTTCCAATCCTCGCTGCTGCGCTTTTTCCGCTTTCACGACGCGGCGGGCAATTACCGCATCCCGGAAGCGAAAATCCTGCACCGCGAGCAATTGACGCCGCCGCCGGCCATCGCCGACAGCCTGCAGCTATCGCCGGGCGCACAGGCCATTCACCTGACCCGCTTGCGCTATCTGGACCGCGAGCCCTTGCTGGCCGAGTCCATCTGGCTGCCGGCGACGCGTTTCCAGGCGCTGCTGGCCATTCCGCTACCCAGTTTCGGCGACCTGCTCTATCCGCTGTACGAGGATTGCTGTCATCAGGTGGTGGCCTCCGCGCGTGAAATCCTGACCGCGGAAGCCATCGCCTCGCCGCACGCGGAACTGCTGCAACTCGCGCCCGGCACCCCGGCCATCGTGCTGGAGCGGCTGGCCAAGGCCTATGACGGCAGCCCGCTGGAATGGCGCAGCGTGCGCGGCCGCGCCGATAAATTCCGCTATCAGGCGGACATCCGCTGATTCCGCGCTGCCCGCGCCGTGGCAGCGGCGCGCGGCGACGCATCGACAACAAGCAAGAACCATAAAGGGCAGCATCATGTTGCATTGGTATAAGCAGGTTTCGCCGGGCGAACGCAAGACCTTCTGGGGCTGTTTCGGCGGCTGGGCGCTGGACGCGCTGGACGTGCAGATGTTCAGCCTGGCCATCCCGGCGCTGATCGCCGCCTTCAGCCTGAGCAAGGCGGAAGCCGGGATGATAGGCAGCGTGACCCTGGTGGCCTCGGCGCTGGGCGGCTGGATCATGGGCGCGGTGTCGGACCGCGTCGGCCGGGTGCTGGCGCTGCAAATCACCATCGTCTGGTTCTCGCTGTTCACCCTGCTGTCCGGCTTCGCCCAAAGCTATGAGCAGTTGCTGGTGTTCAAGGCGCTACAAGGCTTCGGCTTCGGCGGCGAGTGGGCCGCCGGCGCGGTCCTGATGGCGGAGATCATCCGGCCGGAACACCGCGGCAAGGCGATGGCCTCGGTGCAAAGCGCCTGGGCGGTGGGCTGGGGCGCGTCGGTGCTGCTGTACTCGGCGATCTTCCTGCTGTTCCCGGCGGAAATCGCCTGGCGCGTGATGTTCGGCATCGGCATCTTGCCGGCCTTTTTCATCATCTATATCCGCCGCCACATTCCGGAACCGCCACGCCGCGAACGCCAGGCCGCGCCCGCGGTGCCGCTGCTGGACATCTTCAAACCCGACGTGCTGCGCATGACCCTGATCGGCTCCTTGATCGGCGTCGGCGCGCACGGCGGCTACGCCGCGCTGATGACCTGGCTGCCGATGTTCCTCAAGACCGAGCGCCACTTGTCCATTCTCGGCACCAGCGGCTATCTGGCGGTGATCATCGTCGCCTTCTGGTGCGGCTGCATGGCCAGCGCCTACCTGCTGGACCGCATCGGCCGCCGCCTCAACCTGCTGCTGTTCTCCGTCTGTTGCGTGGCCACGGTGCTGATCTACGTGTTCGCGCCGCTGAGCAATCCGCTGATGCTGTTCCTGGGCTTTCCGCTGGGCTTCTTCGCCGCCGGCATTCCCTCCAGCCTGGGCGCGCTGTTCAACGAGCTCTACCCCAGCGGCATGCGCGGCGCCGGCGTGGGCTTTTGCTACAACTTCGGCCGCATCCTGTCCGCCGGCTTTCCCTTGCTGGTCGGCTATCTGAGCGACAGCTGGACCCTGGGCGCCTCCATCGGCGTCAGCGCCGCGATGGCTTACGCCATCGTCGCGCTGGCCGTGTTCTGCCTGCCGGAAACCAAGGGCAAGCCGCTGAACGACTCGCTGCCGGACCCGCGCGGACCGGAAGCCCGCGACGCCCGCGCCTCGGCCTGAACGGCGGACGCGCCATTTCATCGAAATTGTGAGGTCACCATGGCATTAGACGAAATCGCCAACCAGATCACCGATGACGAGTTCGCCCTGGACACCATCCAGGGCGAGCGGGTCATCATCACCTCGCCCATCATCCTGGGCACGGCCGGCAGCGAATGGGAGGGCTCGCCGATTTTCCGGCGCGACTACCTGCTCGCCCTCTTGTCCCACAGCATCCGGCATCAAGTGCTGGACGCCGCCGACATCGACGCGGCGCTGGACCTGGGCGCCGTGCGCGGCGGCGCCTGTCAGGCCTGCGGCTGAACCCGGCGCCGATGATAGACGGGCACGCCCACATCTTTCTGCGTCAGCTGATAGGCACCGCCCCGCTGCGCTACAAGCCGTACCGGGACGCCCCCTTGCAAGCCTATCTGGCTCAGCTGGATCAGTTCGGCATCGCCGGCGGCGTCCTGGTGCAGCCCAGCTTTCTGGGCACGGACAACCGCTATTTATTGCAGGGGCTGCGCGAGAGCGAGGGGCGGCTGCGCGGCATCGCGGTGATCGCGCCGGACTGTCCGCTGCCGGCCATGCGCGCGATGGACGACGCCGGCGTCGTCGGCCTGCGGCTGAATCTGATCGGCCGGCCGCTGCCGGACCTGCACTCGCCGGCGTGGCGCCGCTGTCTGGCGCATGCCGCCAGCCTGGACTGGCAAGTGGAGGTGCACCGCGCGGCGCAGGATTGGCCGGTCTTGCTGCCGCCGCTGCTGGACGCCGGAGTCAAGGTGGTCATCGACCACTTCGGCCGGCCGCATCCTGCTTTGGGGGTGGACGATCCCGGCTTCCGCCGCATGCTGGACGCCGGCGCGGCCAGCGGCCGCGTCTGGGTCAAGATTTCCGCGGCCTATCGCAACGGCCTGGCCGGCCGCGGCGAGGACATCGCCCGCGCCGCGCTGCCGCTGCTGGACAGCGCGCTGGGGCCGGGGCGGCTGCTATGGGGCAGCGATTGGCCGCATACTCAGTTCGGCTCCATCCGCTACGCCCGCACGCTGGAGCTGTTGGAACAGTGGCTGCCGGACGCGGAACGCCGCCGACGCATCACTCACGATACGCCCGCCCGGCTGTTCCGCTTCGACGCGGCTACAGAAAGTGGCGATCCTCCGCCAGATGACTGGCCGGACAGCTGAACATCAACACCAGCGGCGCGGCGCCGGTATTGCTGAGTTGATGCTGGGTATTGGCCGGCACCACGAAGGAGCTCCGCTCCCCCACCTCATGGGCGCGCGCCGCCCCGGTGGCCACATCCACCAGCCTCATCTCGCCTCGGCCGCTGACGATATGGTAGTGCTCGTCGCCATGACGATGATAATGACCGTTGATGGCCACCCCGGGGGCGATTTCGGTTAAATACGTGCTGAAGCCGGCGTCGCCGGCCAATTTCAAAATCTTGATGCCCACGCTCTTGTCGTAAACGCCGTTTTCAAGTTCCAACTGCCAATCAATCACCTTCATGATATTCCTAACAAACCGTAATAGCGGACAAAACAAACATTAAAAGCGAGCTATTATTTCAAACCTGCGCGCCTTATGCGCCTTCTCCGTGCGCCTTAATCCTTTAGTACAGTTAATCAAGGCCAAACGGCCATTCGCATTGACACTATCGGAACAAAAAATCTATAAGTGCCCAGCTTAGAGCCTGTTCAAAGCTTAGCGAACAAGAGCGAGACACGGCGTTGCGGCATTAGGAACGCGCGCGCATACGGCGCGCCGCGTTTCAAAACCGGTTTCAACGCCATTCCAAGCATCTCGCCAACGCTCAGCAACCATTGGACGGCGGCCGACGCGACAGCGAGGCCAAGACAGCGCACCCCGACATGACCAACCTCCGCACCAGGCGCACATTATGGACTATCAGCTCGTCTCCCCTGAACGCTTCACCGAAGAGCAAAGCGAATTCGTGGCTCAGTTCCGCCAATCCGTCACCCAGATCTCCGGCCAGACCGACATGATCGTCGGCGCCAAAGACGCCAACTCCCGTCATCTGGCGTCCAGCGACGCCTACGCCAGAATCGTGGCGCTCAAGCGCGGAGATGACGTGGTGGACCGTCTGGACAAGGAAATGCCCTGCGAAGGCACCGCCCAGTTCGCCGATTGCTATGTGCAGGAAGACTTGGCGCTGATGCAAACCTGCGATCCGACACGCAAGGTCTCCATCCTCAACGTGCATGAATACGGAGACGGCCTCAAGGCGCGGGTGTTCTCCAAGCATCTGCTCAAGCACGAGGCGACGCGCTCCATCCTGGGCACCATCTATTACGCGCATGAAATCGAGATCGCCAACTTCATCAACCTGATGCCCAATTACATTTTGGAATTCGGCGCCGGCTGCAGCATAGAACAGGTGCAGGGCGAATTGAAACTGCTTGACGTGGAATTGACGGAATACGAACAGGAAGTCTGCTTCCTGATGCTGCTGAATTGGGACTTCAAGCAAATCGCCGACTTCATGAACAAATATCGGCCCAAGCCCAAAACCCGGGTGGCGGATTCTATTATCAAGAGCAAAAACTATATCTGCGAAAAACTGGGCCTGCCCTCGCAACGACGCGCCGAATTATGCGATGCGCTGATTGCCGCCGGCATGCACCGCAAAATGCCGACCTCGCTTTTTAGCCGGCTGATCGGCTCCAAACAGCTGTGATATCCAACTGGGTATTCTCCATTTTTCTGGAGTTACCCCATAAGCATAAAAACGCTATGCTCTGAGCCTGGAGCGGTACACCGCGCGGCCGGACTGCCATCCCATGCCGATATCGCCGGCCCATCACGCGGCGAAGCCGGGCGGCCGACGCATCTCGCCGGTTCGCGCCTCAAGCGCGACGCCGCGACGCACTATCGGGATGCCGGCCGCTCGACAATAAAAAAACTTGAAACGCCGCCAAATCCAGCCCTTGCGCAACGCCAAGCGCCTCCCGCCTGCGCGCCGCCTCAGGCGGGCGTCGCAAGGCGACGCCAGGACGACGAAGCGGCGGCCATTTCAAGATCAACGCGGGCCAAAGAGAAACCATGATGCGACAGGAGTCAGCAATGAGCATACGCGCCTTGAATTATGGCAAGCATTCTGCAAGATCCTTATCGGGAATCGCCAGAAACGTGGAGGCCTTCGCGCTGGACACGATAGACGGCGAACGCGTGATCATCACCCTGCCCGCCATCCAGGGCGAGCAAGGCAGCGAATGGGAAGGATCGTTGATTTTCCGTCACGACTACCTGTTGGAGCTGCTGGCCTACAGCGTGGAACACGGCATCATCAAGCCCGGCGAGGTCAGCAAGGCCTTGATCGACGGCAGTTCGCGGCCCAGCCAGGTCTAAGACCGCGAACAGACGCCAAGCCCGAACCCGAGCATCCTCCAACCGCCGCGCCATGTGCGGCGGTTTTGCTTTCAGCGGCCGCCCCGGCGGCATATCGCCGCCAGTTCCCCGGCCGCGGCGGCCGGGTCCGCCGCGCCGAACACGCCGCCTATCACCGCGATCGCATCCGCGCCGGCCGCCAGCGCCTGTCCGGCATTGCCGGCATGGATGCCGCCTATCGCCACCAGGGGCGCGCCCAAGCTGCGCGCCTCGGAGAACAGACCCAGCCCCGCGCGCGCCGCGTCCGGCTTGGTGCCGGACGGAAACACCGCGCCGAAGGCGAGGTAGCTGGCGCCGGCCTCCGCCGCCCGGCGTGCCCGCTCCAGGCTGTCATAGCAAGACGCGCCTATCAGCGCGCCGGCGCCCAGCCGCCGCCGCGCCGCACTCAGGGCGGCATCGTCGCGGCCCAGATGCACGCCGTCGGCCCCGACGCGCGCCGCCAGCTCCACATCGTCGTTGACGATGAAGACCACGCCCTTGCGCCGGCACAGCTCGGCCAACGCCTGCGCCTGCTCCAGACGCAAAACCGCGTCCTCGCTCTTGTTGCGGTATTGCAGGATGTCGATGTGCGGCGCCGCCGCCTGCGCCAGGCTCAGCAGCCGCGCGCTGTCCTCGGTGTCCGGCGTGATCGCGTACAGCCCCTTAAGCCTGTCCGGCATCGTCGTCCTCGTCGTCGCCGCGCGCCCAGAACATCCGATCCGGCAGGAACTGGCCCATGCCGGGCCGGAAACCGTTCAGCAAGGCCTGGTAGGTGTATTCCTGCGCCTCCCGCACCGCTTCCGGCAACAGCAGGCCGGTGGCCAGCATGCCGGCGATGGCCGAGGCCAGCGTGCAGCCGGAGCCGTGGTAACTGCCCGGCAGACGCTCCCAGGCGTCGGAGCGCACCAGGCCGCCGGGACCGTACAGCTGGTTGACCACTTCCTTGGTGTTTTCGTGGGTGCCGGTGATCAGCAGGTGCGGGCAGCCCAGCGCCAGGATGCGCTGCGCGCACTGCTCCAGCGTCAGATCCTCGTCCTCGTCGGCGTCGTTGCTGGCGATGCGCCGCGCTTCTATGCTGTTGGGCGTCAGGATGGACACCTGCGGAATCAGCATGTCGCGCATCGCGGCGATCAGGTCCTCGTCGGCCAACTCGTGGCCGCCGCCGCTGGCCAGCACCGGATCCAACACCACCGGGATGTCCGGGTAGTCCGCGATCAGCTGCGCCACCACCGCCACGTTCTCCACGCTGCCCAACATGCCGATCTTGAAAGCGGTGACCGGAATGTCTTCCATCAGAAAACGCGCCTGGTCATTGACCCAGTCCGCGTCCAGCACCATAAAGTCATTGATGCCGACGGTATCCTGCACCGTAATCGCGGTGATCACCGACAAAGGATGGCATCCCAGGCTGGCCAGCGTCAGAATGTCGGCCTGGATGCCGGCGCCGCCGGAAGGGTCCGAGCCCGCCAGGGTAAGGACCACGGGAGGAGTGGGCTGAGTGGTCAAGACGGAAACCTCTTCGTTCTGTATATGGGCGGAGCGGCCGGCGGGCGCATTGTCAGTGTCGCGGACCACTCTTAGAATAACTGTTTTACTCGATCACAAGGTGATGCGATGCGTACTTGGATGTGTCTGATCTGCGGCTTTATCTACGACGAGGAAGCCGGCCGTCCGGAGGATGGTATCCCGCCGGGCACCAAGTGGGAAGACATTCCGCCCAACTGGACTTGCCCGGATTGCGACGCGCGCAAAGACGATTTCGAAATGGTGGAAATCTGAGCCGGCGCCGCCCGCGTCCGCCGCGATTTCCCGCCGCGCCGCAGCTCGCCGTCCAGGCGGCGTCCGGCGCTCAAGAGGCCATACCGCAATGAAAAGTTTCTGGAGCAAAACCCTGGCCGGCCTGCTGGTCGCCGCCGCCCTCGCCGGCTGTGCCCAGGTCAACACCACCCAGGGCGGCGCCGTCGGCGTCAACCGCGGTCAAACCATGCTGCTGTCCAGCCAGGAAGTGGAGCAGATGTCGGCCAAATCCTATGCCCAGCAGCTGGGCAAGGCGCGCGCCGGCGGCCAGCTCAACGCCGACGCGGCGATGACGGCGCGGGTGCGCAAGATCTCCCAGCGCCTGATCGCCCAGGCGCCGGTATTCCGTCCCGACGCGGCCAAATGGCGTTGGGAAGTCAATGTGATGCGCAATGACGAACCCAACGCCTACGCGATGGCCGGCGGCAAGATCATGGTCTACTCCGGCCTGATCACCAAGCTCAAGCTGAGCGACGCCGAACTGGCGGCCGTCATCGGCCATGAAATCTCGCACGCATTGCGCGAGCACTCGCGCGAAAGCATGAGCCAGGCCTACGCGCAGCAAGTGGGTCTGTCGCTGGTGGGCGCGGTGGCCGGCCTCAGGCAGAACCAGCTGGACATGGCGGCGATGGCCGCCGACGTGGCCTTGTCCAAGCCCAACAGCCGCACCATGGAATCCGAGGCCGACATCATGGGCCTGGAACTGATGGCGCGCGCCGGCTACGACCCCAACGCCGCGGTCAACGTCTGGAACAAAATGCAGGCGGCCGGCAACGGCGGCGGCGTGGAATTCCTGTCCACCCACCCGTCCGGCCCCACCCGCATCCACGACCTGCAGCAGCGCATCCCGCAAGTGATGCCGCTGTACCAGGCGGCGAAGAAAGGCTGAACATGCCCTTGCGCAAAGAGGATATGGACGCGCTGCTGGCCCAGGCCCGCGCCTTGCCGGGCGCCCAGTTCGACATCAAGTGGGAAACCCGGCGCGTGCTCAGCCTGGAAAGCAAGATGTTCGCCTTGTTCAACGACGACACGGTGATGTACAAGGTGGCCGACGACGATTTTCTCGTCCTCAGCGGCCTGCCCGGGGTGCGGCCGGCGCCGTATCTGGCGCGGGCGCGCTGGATAGAAGTGTCGTCGCTGGAGGCGCTGAGCCTGGAGCAGTTGCACGACGGCCTCGCCGACGCGCGGCGCTTGATTCTGGCCAAGCTGCCCAAGGCGGTCAGACAACGCTACGAGGCCAGCGCATGAGCGCAGCCGGGCCCATCGCCGCGGTGCTGATTCACGTCGCCGATTGGCGCGCCGGACTCGCCTGGTATCAACGGGCTTTTCCAGCGGCGCAAGCCGTAGACCTGCCCGATTTCGACTTCGCCTGCCTGGAATGGCAGGGCGTCCGGCTGGAAATCGTGCGGGCCGACGCCAAGGTGGCCTCCGGCGCGGCCGGCAGCGTCGTCTATTGGCGCAGCGGCGACCTGGACGCCGACATCCATCGGCTGACCGGCCTGGGCGCCGCCTTGTATCGCGGCCCGCTGGCGATAGAAGCGCAACAGGGCATCTGCCAATTGCGGGACCCATGGGGCAATTGCATCGGTTTGCGCGGCCCATGGACGCCCGCCACAAAGACAAGGACACCGTGAGCTACCTTTACCTGAAAGCCTTTCACATCTTTTTCGTGGTGTCCTGGTTCGCCGGGCTGTTTTACCTGCCGCGCCTCTATGTCAATCTGGCGCTGGCGGAACAGGACGCCGAATACCAGCGCCTGCTGCTGATGGCGCGCAAGCTCTACCGCTTCATGACCCCGCTGGCCGCGCTGGCGCTGGCCACCGGTCTTGGCCTGTGGCTGGGCTTCGGCATCGGCGGCGGCTGGCTGCACGCCAAGCTGACCCTGGTGCTGCTCTTGGTCGGCTACCACGGCTGTTGCGGCAAGCTCTACCGCGACTTCGCCGCCAAAACCAACCGCCGCAGCCATACCTGGTTCCGCGTGTTCAACGAACTGCCGGTGCTGGTATTGCTGGCGGTGGTGATTCTGGTGGTGGTCAAACCGTTCTGAGGAGATGGATCGCATGCGCAAATGGATTGCATTGTGGCTGGGCTGCCTGCCCGCCTGGGCCGCCACCCCGCTGCCGCCCAAACCGGCGCTGCCGCCGGAAGTGGTGGCCACGCTGCGCCGCGACGGCGCGGAGCTGCTGCGGCTGCCGATGTGCGTGGACGCCAAGGGCGCTTTTTCCGGCCAGCGGGAGGTCGGCGACGCCCTGCTCAGCATCGGCGGCACCGTCTCCGCGGCGCGCGCCCAGCACAAGCCCTTGCTGAACGCCAACGCCAGCTGGAGCGACCAGGACGGCAAACGCGTGGTCAGCGCCCAGACCCTGATCGGCGCTCAGCCTGAATTGGTGGGGAGCTGGCCGCAACGCGCCACGCCTTACGGCCAGAGCAGCGGCGTAGTCTCTCAGCAAAGCAGCCTGTCGCTGTATCTGCAGATCTCGCCGCGGGCGGAAGCCTGCGGTAAACCCAAGGGCGAACAGATCGCCCATTAGAAGCTGTTCAATGTCCGCTGCGCTGCGGCGATACAGCGTTGAACCGGCTGGAGTAGGTATAAAATGGCAGTGGAAATCGAACGCCGCTTCATCGTCGTAGGCGACGCCTGGCGCGGCCTGGCCCCAGGCGTGCAATACCGCCAGGGTTATCTGTCGGTGGAAAAGGAACGCACCGTGCGCGTGCGCGTGGTCGGAGATCAGGCCTGGCTGACGTTGAAAAGCAATATCAGCAACGTCAGCCGCCACGAGTTCGAATACCCGGTGCCGCTGGCCGACGCGCAAACCATCATGGGAGCGATGTGCCCGATGGTGGTGGACAAGCTGCGCCACCGCATCGAGCACGGCGGCTTCATCTGGGAAGTGGACGAATTTTTCGGCGACAACGCCGGCCTGGTCTTGGCCGAAATCGAGCTGCCGGATGAAAGCACCTCATTCGACCAGCCTGCCTGGATAGGCGAGGAAGTCACCGAGGACGGCCGCTACACCAACGCCTATCTGTCCAAGAACCCCTATAGCCGCTGGTAGTCTTGCCGGCCTGACGCCATGGATTAGAGATGGTTCGGATCAAGGCTATGCGAATGGGTTGCCATATTGCAGAACGTAATCATGGTAGCCCATTTTAAATAACTTATGCTCCATCTCTATTTCCGCCGAATCACCCGCGTGCAAAGATTTTAATACGCTTTCCGAAAACTCCATGGCCGCGGTTCCATTCGCCGTGATCAGGTTTCTATCCCGTACCGTTTGCGCTGCGATAAAGCCTGCGTGATGGCGATATTCCGGATATTCCGCCCACAAATGCTGAGCATTGCCCGTATGGCGATAATCATTCAACAAGCCATTCCGCGCCAAAAAATCCACCGCGCCGCAAATTGCCGCCACGACAACCCCTGTTGCCAAGCAAGCGGCAACCCTCTCCCTCAACTCAGAGCTATCCAGGCCCCAGGCGTTGCCGCCGACTAAAACCAACAGCGCGGTATCGCCGGGAATATCCATCAGAGCGTAGTCAACAACCGTTGTAAAACCGCCCATGGATTTGCACACGCCCCGCTCCAAGGAGGCCGTGGCCACCGACCACTGCTTGCTCATCACCAGCCGGCTGGACAGAAAAGCGCTTTCCCACTCGGCGTACTCATCCAATAAGAAAAATACGGCTTTTTTCATGACGCGTTCTCTATCGAAAATGACATGGTCAAAAGCATATATCACTCATAGCCCACCCACGCCAGCCTCGGTTAAAATAGCGGCCAATGGCGGGTCCAGCGCCCGCGCCCAATCCGAACACACCCGCGGCCGCGGCCGCCCGACAAGGAAACGCACATGTCCCGCAATCTGGAACTGTTTGAACGTGGCAAGAAATCCATCCCCGGCGGCGTCAACTCGCCGGTGCGCGCCTTCGGCCAGGTCGGCGGCACGCCGCGCTTCATCCAGCGCGCCGAAGGCGCCTACTTCTGGGACGCCGACGACAAACAGTATCTGGACTATGTAGGCTCCTGGGGTCCGGCCATCGTCGGCCACGCCCACCCGGACGTGGTGCGCGCGGTGCAGGAAGCGGCCGTCGGCGGCCTGTCCTTCGGCGCGCCCACCGAGGGCGAAGTGCTGATCGCCGAGGAAATCCGCAAGCTGCTGCCCTCCATCGAGCAAGTGCGCCTGGTCTCCTCCGGCACCGAAGCCACCATGTCGGCGATCCGCCTGGCGCGCGGTTTCACCGGCCGCGACCTCATCGTCAAATTCGAAGGCTGCTACCACGGCCACTCCGACAGTCTGCTGGTCAAGGCCGGCTCCGGCCTGCTCACCTTCGGCAACCCGTCCTCCGGCGGCGTGCCGGCCGACTGCACCAAGCACACCCTGGTACTGCAGTACAACGACGTCGAACAGCTGGACAAGACCTTCCGCGAAATCGGCGGCCAGATCGCCTGCGTGATCCTGGAGCCGATCGCCGGCAATATGAATTTGATCCAGCCCTCGGCCGAGTTCGTCCAGGCGCTGCGCAGCCTGACCGAACAACACGGCGCGGTGCTGATCTACGACGAAGTGATGACCGGTTTCCGCGTGGCGCTGAACTGCGCCCAGGGTCTGCACGGCGTCAAGCCGGACCTGACCACGCTGGGCAAGGTGGTGGGCGGCGGCATGCCGCTGGCGGCCTTTGGCGGCCGCGCCGACATCATGGCCTGCATCGCGCCGCTGGGCAACGTCTACCAGGCCGGCACCCTGTCCGGCAATCCGCTGTCGGTGGCCGCCGGCCTCGCCACCCTCAAGCTGATCCAGCAGCCGGGCTTCCACGCAGAGCTGGGCCGCCGCACCGCGCGTCTGGCCCAGGGCCTGGCCGACGCCGCGCGCGCGGCCGGCGTGACCATGAGCAGCGACAGCGTGGGCGGCATGTTCGGCTTCTACTTCAGCGAGCACGCGCCCAAGTCCTACGCCGAAGCCACCCGCTGCGACATCGAACGCTTCAAGCGCTTCTTCCACGCGATGCTGGACGAGGGCGTCTACCTGGCGCCGTCCGCCTACGAAGCCGGCTTCGTCTCCAGCGCCCACAGCGACGACATCATCGAGCAGACCCTGGCCGCCGCAGCCCGCGCGCTGAGCCGCGTCTAAGCCTGAACGCCGCCGCCTCCGCGCGGCGGCGCCTTCCCGCATGCACACCCCCCCCACCCGCCTGGCCTGGCGTCTGCGCGTCGAAGCCTCCGGCGTCGAACTGCAGCCCTGCGAGCAAACGCGAGGCCCCGACGGCTACGGCCGCGGCCGGCGCCTGCCGCTCACCAGACTGCTGGCGGAACAGGACGCACTGGACTGGCTCGGCGGCCAGGACCGGCTGATCCTGCGCGCGCTGGCCGCCTTGCAGGCCGACATCGCCGCCGACGGCCACGCGGCGCTGGACGCGCTGGCCGCGCTGCCGCTGCTGGTCGGCCACCCGGCGCTGTACTGGGCCGACGCGCCGGAACAGCCGCTGCGGGTGGAGGCCGGCCAAGTGGCGCTGGAACTGGAGCGCCAGGGCGAACAGATCTCCCTGCGGCTGAGCCCGCCCGGCATCGCCGCCTGCGCCGGCGTGCTGTGGCGCAAGCTGGCGCCGGACCGTCTCGCGGTCTACCGGCTGGACGAGGAGGTGCGCCAGATCGCCGCCCTGCTCGGCCACAGCCTGAGCCTGCCCTGGCACGCCCGCAAGAAAGTGCTGGACGCCATCCGCGACATCGCGCCGGAACTGCCCTTGCACGACGTCAGCGCCAGCTTTGACGACAGCTTGCCCAGCCAGCCGGCCGACGCCGTTCTGCGCGCGCTGCTGCGGCTGGACGAGGCCGGCCTGCGGCTGCAGCTGAAAGTGCGCCCGCACCCGGCCAGCGCGCTGTACGCGCCCGGCCGCGGCGCGCCCGGCCTGGTGGTGAGCGCGGACGGCGTCGCGCTGCAGCTCAAGCGCGACTTTCCCGCCGAGCGCGCCCGCCTGCGCCGGGTCCACGCCGCCTGCCCGACGCTGGCCGCCGCGCGCCGCGACGGCGACGAATGGGCGATGGACAGCCAGCAGGCGGCCTTGGACCTGCTGGCCGAGCTGCAGACGCTGGACGCGGACACCCTGCAATGCGAATGGCCGTCCGGCCAGCGCCAGCGCATCCGCGCCGGCGTCGGCCTGCCGCAGCTGAAACTGAGCGCCAAGCGCAAGGGCGGCTGGCTGGAAGTGGACGGCGAACTGGGGCTGGACGACGGCAACATCCTGGCGCTGCGCCATCTGCTGGAAGCGCTGGCCGGCCAGTCCGGCCGCTACCTGCGCCTGTCCGACGGCGACTGGCTGGCGCTGTCCGACTCCCTCGCCGCCCGCCTGCGCCAGTTGACCCTACTGGCCGACCACGCCGCGCCCGGCGGCCTGCGCCTGAGCCCGCTGGCCGCGCCGCGGCTGGGCGAACTGGCGGCCGAGGCCGGCGCTTTCGACGGCGACGCGGGCTGGAATGAACAATGGCGGCGGCTGCAATCGCTGCAAAGCTTCGAACCCGAAATACCGGACACCCTGCGCGCCACGCTGCGGCCTTACCAGCAGCAAGGCTACAACTGGCTGGCGCGGCTGGCCCACTGGGGCGCCGGCGCCTGCCTGGCCGACGATATGGGCCTGGGCAAGACGGTGCAGACGCTGGCGCTCTTGCTCAGCCGCGCCGCGCTCGGCCCGCAGCTGGTGGTGGCGCCCACCTCGGTGGCGCTGAACTGGCTGGCCGAGGCCGCCCGCTTCGCGCCCAGCCTGCGGCTGCGGCCCTACCAGCAACAACGGCGGCTGGACAGCGCCTGCCCCGGCGATCTGGTGGTGGCCAGCTACGGTCTGCTGCAACGCGACGCCGACGCCTTCGCCGAGGTGCGCTGGGCCAGCGTGGTGCTGGACGAGGCGCAGGCGATCAAGAACGCAGCCAGCCAGCGCGCCCAGGCCGCCCACGCGCTCTACGCCGATTTCCGCCTGGCCGCCAGCGGTACCCCGGTGGAAAACCATTTGGGCGAATTGTGGAGTCTGTTCCGCTTCGTCGCGCCCGGCCTGCTGGGCAACGAGGACAAATTCCAGCAGCGCTTCGCCCAGCCCATCGCCGACGGCGACGAGGACGCCCGCGACGCGCTGAAAGCGCTGATCCGCCCCTATCTGCTGCGCCGCACCAAGCAACAGGTGCTGACCGAGTTGCCGCCGCGCACCGACATCACCCGCGCCGTCCCGCTGAGCGAGGCGGAAATGGAAGTCTACGAGGCGATGCGTCAGCAGGCGCTGGACAAGCTGGGCCAGCCGGGCGAGGCCGAGGGCGGCGCGATGCAAGTGCTGGCCGAACTGACCCGGCTGCGCCGCTTCTGCTGCCACCCCACACTGACCCAGCCGGACAGCGCCTTGCCCTCCGCCAAGCAGGCATTGTTCCGCGAACTGATGCTGGAACTGCTGGACAACGGCCACAAGGCGCTGGTGTTCAGCCAGTTCGTCGATCACCTCGCCATCGTCCGCCGCTGGCTGGACGAGCAAGGCATACGCTACCAATACCTGGACGGCGCGGTGCCCGGCCCGCAACGCAAGGCGCGCATGGACGCCTTCCAGGCCGGCGACGGCGAGGTGTTCCTGATCAGCCTGAAAGCCGGCGGCACCGGCCTCAACCTGACCGCCGCCGACTACGTGATCCACCTCGACCCCTGGTGGAACCCGGCGGTGGAAGACCAGGCCAGCGACCGCGCCTACCGCATGGGCCAGCAGCGGCCGGTGACGGTGTACCGGCTGGTGGCCCAGCACACCATAGAAGAAAAGATCGTGGCGCTGCACGCCAGCAAGCGCGAGCTGGCCGACAGCCTGCTGGACGGCGGCGATCTCAGCGCGCGGCTGGACGGCGCGGCGCTGTTGGCACTATTGCGCCAAAGCTGAGCATTGCCCTTTCGTCATAAAATGGGCAAGCTGGCGTCATTTCCTTGATTCCGGATTATCCATGCTCAAAGCCATCCTGCTGTCCAGCCTGCTGCTGTCCGCGCTGCCCGCCTGGGCCGGCCTGTCCCAGACCGACACCGCCTCCGAGAAAATCTCCGTCGGCACCCTGTCCATCGTCGCCGCGCCGGCGATCAGCGTGGCCGGCAGCGCCCAGGGCAAGGGCGAATCGCTGCTGGCCCCAGTGCTGGCGGTGACCGGCAGCGCCTATGTGATCACCGGCCTGGCCCAGGGCGCCGGCGACACCGTCAAGATGTCGCTGGATGCGGCGCAAGGCGGCGCCAAGCTGGTGGTGGAGTTGTCCGGCAAGGCGCTGAAAGCCACCGGCGCCGCGGTCGGCGCCTCGGTGCAAGTCACCGCGGTGGCTAGCGGCACCATGCTGGTCACCTCCGGCAAAGTGCTGGCCTTCATCCCCAACAAGCTGGGCGAGGCCCTGCTGGAGCACAACCGTGTCCCGTCCTGACGCTCTGCCCGCCCGCCTCGCCGGCCTTGGCCTGGCGCTCTGCCTGCTGCTGCCGCACACCGCCCAGGCCGGCCGCAGCTGCGAGGAACAAACCATCACCCCGGCCACCTTCGGCAAGGCGATGGCCGCCGCCGAACAGCTGCGGCAAAAGCTGGACGCCAGCGGCGGCGACGTCGCGGTGATCGGCCGCGTCGGCCAGGACCTGTCGCGCTTCAAGCTGCGCTACACCCATGTCGGCATCGCCTACCGCCAGCCGGAAGGCCGCTGGCGCGTCGCCCACCTGCTCAACGACTGCGGCAGCGCCAGCTCCGACCTGTGGTACGAGGGCCTGGGCAATTTCTTCCTCGACGATATGTATTCCTTCGAATCGGTGGCGCTGCTGCCGCCGCCGGCGCTGGCCGCCCGCCTGCGCGAACGGTTGCAGGCGCCGCCGCGGCTGCGCGAACTGCACACCCCGCAATACAGCCTGCTGGCCTACCCCTTCGCCACCCGCTACGAAAACTCCAACACCTGGGTGCTGGAAACGCTGGCGGCCTCGGCCAGCCAGGAAGCGCGCATCGCCAACCGCGAACAGGCGCAAATGTGGCTGAAGCTCAACGGCTACGCGCCGTCGGAACTCAAGCTGGGGCCGCTGACGCGGCTGGGCGGCCGCATGTTCAAGGCCAATGTCGCCTTCGACGACCACCCCAACGAGATGCGCTACGCCGACCGCATCCAGACCGTGACCGTGGATTCGGTGATGAACTTCCTGCAGGCGCGCAAGGAGGGCTGGCAAGTGTTGGACATCCCCGCGCCTTGACTTGGCCTAGAGCCTGTTCACGATCTTTTATGAGTACCTTGAGATACTGCGTAGATACGTAGGAGACTTCGTATTCGACGCGCCCCGGCGCCCTTCAAACCTGCCGTCGGGGGGCGGGCCCGCGGTTTTAGCTCCGCAGCAACTTCGCTTCGCGGGTTTTAAGCAGCGGCTTGTTCGAGCACCGCGACCTTAGCGCCCCATCACTGAGAATCTTTGATTCGCTCAGCTATGGGGCGGTTGGGCCGCGCAAGTCTCCCTTTCCGTTTGATTCCCTCGCGACGCTTCGCTCGGTCAGGGCGGAACCGGCCCCAAATCATCATTTAGGCCATTAGCCCGATCTGAAATGATCAAAAACGAGCTCCAGCAGCAAAACCGGCCTACATAGCGCGGCGACGGGCCTGTGCCGCCGCCGCGCCTGGCCTCAACCGCTGTTGCGCAGGCCGGCCGAAGTGCCGTTGATGGTCAGATGGATCGCGTACAAAGCCTCGGCGTCGTCCGGCTGACGGCGCAGCCGGCTCAGCAACTCGGCCTGCAGCAGGCCCAGCGCGTCCAGATACGGCAAGCGCGTTTCCAGGCTGCGGTGCAACGTCGGGTTCTTCTCCAACAGCGCGCTTTGGCCGGTGACGGCGTAGAAAGCGTCCAGCGTGGCCTGCCACTCGGCCTGGATGCGGCCGAACAGCGCCTCGGCCAGCGCGCGGTCCTCCACCAGACCGGCGAAGCGGCGGGCGATGCCCAGATCCGCCTTGGCCAGCACCTGCTCCATATTGGACAACACCACCTGGAAGAACGGCGAACTGCGATACAGGCTTTGCAGGCGCGCGCGGCCGGCTTCGCCGTGGCGCTCGATGAAGGCGCGCACCGCCGAACCGACGCCGAACCAGCCGGGCAGCATCACCCGCGATTGCGACCAGGAGAACACCCAGGGAATGGCTCGCAGGTCCTTGATCGAAGCCAGGCTCTTGCGCGAGGCCGGCCGGCTGCCGATATTGAGCTTGGCGATGGCGTTGATCGGCGTCGCCTCCAGGAAGTACTGCATGAAGCCCGGCGCTTCCACCAGCTCGCGATAGGCGCGGTAGGCGGCGTCCGACAACTCGTCGAACACCGTCTCGTCTGTCTCGCAGCTGGCGCAGCCGCTGAGGCTGGCTTCCAGCGTCGCCGCCACCAGGGCTTCCAGGTTGCGGCCGCCGATGGCCGGGTCCGAATACTTGGACGCGATCACCTCGCCCTGCTCGGTGATGCGGATGCGGCCGGCCACGCTGCCGGCCGGCTGCGCCATGATGGCTTCGAACGACGGACCGCCGCCGCGGCCCACCGAGCCGCCGCGGCCGTGGAACAGCCGCAGCTTGACCCGGCCGTCGGCGAAACAGCGCACCAGCCGCTTTTCCGCCTGGTAGAGCTGCCATTGGCTGGTCAGATAACCGCCGTCCTTATTACTGTCGGAATAGCCCAGCATCACTTCCTGCATGCGGCCGCGGCTGTCCAGCAGTTGCTGGTACCACGGCAGCGCGAACAGCGCCGTCATCACCTGAGCGCTGCGGTCCAGATCGGCGATGGTTTCGAACAGGGGCACCAGGTTGACGCTGGCGCGCGGCTGCCCGTCCACCAGCCGGATCATGCCGGCCTCCTTCAGCAGCAGCGCCAGCGCCAGGATGTCGCTGACCTGGGCGCAATTGGAAATAATGCTCTGACCGATGGCGTCCACGCCGAACTGGCGTTGGATCAAGGCCGCCTCGCGGAAGATGGCAAGTTCCTTCTCCGCTTCGGCGCTGTAGTCCAGATAGGGCGAATACAGCAGCCGCGGCGTGGCCAGCTCGCGCAGCAACACCCGGGTCCGCGCCGCCTCGTCCAGCGCCGCGAACTCCTCCAGCCCGGCGCGGGCGAACAGCTCGCCCACCACCGCCTCGTGGCTGCCGGCGAACTGGCGCAGGTCCAGCGGCATCAGGAAGAAGCCGAACACGTCCACCGCGCGGATCAGTTCCGCCAGCCGGCCGTCGGCCAGCGTCGCGCTGCCGTGTTCGCGCAGCGAGGCGTCCAGCACCGCGAGATCGGCCTGGAATTCAGCCTGGTCGGCATAGGGCCGGCCCGCCGGCCAGCGGCCGCTCAGGCTCACACCCAGCCGCAGGCCGGTGGCCAGCACCCGCGCCTCCATCGCCGCCAGCGCGCGCCGGTACGGCTCCTCGCGGCGGCTCTCCTCCTGGTCCGGCGTCAACGCCGCCAAACCCACCAAGGCCGGGCTGACGCCGACCAGGCGCTGCGACAGCGACAGCTCGCGGTACAAGGCCGCCAGCTCATACAGATAATGTTCGAAGGCCACTTGCGCCTGGCGCGTCACCGCGTGGCGCAACACCGCGGCGTCGACATTGGGGTTGCCGTCGCGGTCGCCGCCTATCCAGCTGCCGACGCGGATGAAGGACGGCAGCGGCGTCGTCTGGCCCCAGGTGGCCTCGATCTGCCGGTCCAGGCGCTGATACAGCGCCGGCAAGGCCTGAAAGAAGGTCAGCGGGTGGTAGGCAACGCCGTTTTCGATCTCGTCCTTGACCGCCAGCTTGAAGTGGCGGATTTCCGAGGTCTGCCACAGCGCGACGATCACGCGCTTGAGCTTGGCCTCCAGTTCCTCTTCTTCTTCCGGCGTCAGGTCCGCCGCCGCCAGCTTGCCCAGGAAACGGCGCACCGCGCGGTGGCCGTCCAGCACGCTCTGGCGCTGCACCTCGGTGGGGTGGGCGGTGAGGATGGCGCCGACATAGGCGTCGCGCAGGGTGTCGGCCAGCATGGCGATGCTGACGCCGTCCGCCTTCAGCTTGCCCAGCGCGCGCGACAGGCTGCCCTGCTGCGGCGCGGAACCGGCCTGGCGGTGAGCGCGGCGGCGGCGCACATGGTGCAGGTCCTCGGCGATATTGAACAGCTGGGCGTACAGGCCGCAGGCGCGCACCAGCGCCATCGCCGCCGCCGGGCTCAATTCCGCCGCCAAGGGCTGGCTGCGTTCCTCCGCGCCGCGGCCGGCGATGGCGCGCACCTCGGCGTAGACCTCGGGGCCGGCCTGTTCGCTCAACACTTCGGCCAGCGCGCGGTCCAGGCGCGCCAGATCGGCGCGCAGCGGCAAGTCCTTGTCTAAATCGCTCATTCGGTATTCCTTGATGATGACGAGCGGCCGTGGCCGCTCCTAGTTTTGAATCGGCTCAAGTCAGCGCGGTCGCTGACTTCAGACGATTCGTTTCGCATGCAAAACATCATAAGCAGGCTTGCCGCTGTAGTGGCAACACTACTGTCATTTAAGCCGTTAGATATTGACCTGACTGCGCATTGCGCAACATCAAGCTTTACGCCCCCGCCTGGACGATGCCGCGACGCTGCGCGTCGGACCGGCGTGCTAGAATGCCCGCCATCCAAGCACATAGCCCAATCGGAAACCGGTTTTCATGGACAAAATCGTCATCGCCAGCCGCGAGAGCCGGCTGGCCATGTGGCAGGCCGAACATATCCAGGCCCGGCTGCAAGCGCTCTACCCCCACCTCAGCGTGGACATCCTGGGCATGACCACCCAGGGCGACCAGATTCTGGACAAGACCCTGTCCAAGATCGGCGGCAAAGGCCTGTTCGTCAAAGAGCTGGAAGTGGCGCTGGCCGAAGGCCGCGCCGACCTGGCCGTGCATTCGATCAAGGACGTGCCGATGGTGCTGCCGGAAGGCTTCGCGCTGGCCGCCATCTGCGAGCGCGAAGACCCGCGCGACGCGCTGGTGTCCGCCCGCTGCGCGGACTTGTCGGAGCTGCCGGACGGCGCGGTGGTGGGCACCTCCAGCCTGCGCCGCGAATCGCAGATCCGCGCCCGCTATCCGCGGCTGGTGGTCAAGCCGCTGCGCGGCAATGTGCAAACCCGGCTGCGCAAGCTGGACGACGGCGAATACGATGCCATCATCCTGGCCGCCGCCGGCCTCAAGCGCCTGGGCCTGTCCGAGCGCATCCGCAAGGAGCTGCCGCCGTCGGAAAGCCTGCCGGCCGCAGGCCAAGGCGCGCTGGGCATCGAAATCCGCGCCGACCGCGCCGACCTGATGCAGCTGCTCGCGCCGCTGAACCACGCCGCCACCCACGCCTGTGTCAGCGCCGAGCGCGCGCTGGCGCGCGAGCTGGGCGGCAGCTGCCAGGTGCCGCTGGGCGCCTTCGCCACCCTCAGCGAAGACACGCTGACGCTGGGCGGCTTCGTCGCCAGCCCGGACGGTTCGGTGATGCTGACCGCCAGCGCCAGCGCCCCGGCCGATTACGCCGACGCGCTGGGCCGCGCCGTGGCCAAGAAGCTGCTGGACGACGGCGCCGGCCCGCTGATCGAAGCGGTGCTGGCCGACCCGCGCTGAGACGGCGATGCCGCGCGTCCTGGTCGCCCGCCCGCTGGCGCAAAGCGCCGAGCTGCTGCACCTGCTCGCCGCCGCCGGCTTCGACGCCGGCCATCTGCCGCTGATGGAGATCGCTCCGCAGCCGGACGCGCTGGCGGCGCTGCCGCGACAAGCGGCGGCGGCGGACTGCCTGGTCTTCGTCAGCCCCAGCGCCATAGATCAGGCCTGGCCGGCGCTGCGAACGCTGGACCTCGCCGCCAAGCGGCTGGTCTGCGTCGGCCGCGCCAGCGCCGCCAAGCTGGCCGCGCTCAGCGGCCGAACGGCGCTGCACCCCGCCGAGGGCAGCGACAGCGAAGCCTTGCTGGCCCTGCCCGAACTGGCCGATATGCGCGGACAGCGCGTGCTGATCGTGCGCGGCGTCGGCGGCCGGCCGCTGCTGGCGCAAAGCCTGGCCGCGCGCGGCGCGGCGGTGGAGTTCGCCGAAATCTACCGCCGGCTGGACGGCGCGCCGGACTGGGCGGCCTTCGACCTCGCGCCGCCGGACGCGGTAATCATCACTTCCGGCGAAATCGTAGAGCAATTGTTCCGTCTCGCTGGCCCCAGTCGAATCAGGACGTTACAATGCCTGCTATATTGCGTGCCGCATCCGCGCGTGGCCGACCGGCTCGCCGCGCAAGGCGCGACGCGCATCATGACAACCCGGGCCGAAGACAGCGCGCTGGTCGCCGGCCTTAAAAAATGGTTCTGTCGTCACCCATGAGCGAATCCCAGATCACCGAAACCGCCAAACCCGAGTCCAAGAAATCGCTGAGTCCGGCCTTGCTGATCGCCATCGCCGCGCTGGGCGTGTCCGGCTGGCAGTACTTCAGCACCCAGCAGGAACTGACCGCCGCCCGCCAGGAACTGGCGCGCCGGCTGGCCGAAGGCAGCGGATCCGCCAAGGAGCTGCGCGCGATGACCGAGCAGGCGATCAGCGCCAACCGCGCCACCGAAGGCCGGCTGGCGCTGATGGAGGCCCGCGTCAACGAATCCGCCGGCCAATACGCGACGCTGAACGGCATGTACCAGGAACTGACCAAGAACCGCACCGACTGGCTGCTGTCCGAAGTCGAGCACACCCTGGCCATCGCCAGCCAGCAACTGCAGCTGGCCGGCAATGTGCCGGCCGCCGTGTCCGCGCTGGAAATGGTGGACGCGCGCCTGGCCAAGTTCGACCGCCCGCAGCTGATCGGCGTGAAAAAGGCGGTGGCCACCGACCTGGAAAAACTCAAGGCCCTGCCCTATCTGGACAGCGTCGGCCTCACCGTCAAGCTGGACCGGCTGATGCTGTCCGCCGACAGCCTGCCGCTGGCGGTGGACGCCCACCGCTTGGCCAGCCAGAAACCGCAGGCCAAGGCCGCGACGCCGGCCAGCGCGCCGCTGTGGGAACGCTTGGTGGCCGACGTCAGCAAGAGCCTGGGCGAGCTGATCCATATCCGCCGCATGGACAAGCCCGAAGCGCTGCTGCTGTCGCCGGAGCAAGCCTTCTTCCTGCGGGAAAACCTGAAAATGCGCCTGCTGGACGCGCGCCTGGCGCTGATCCAGCGCGACGGCAAGACCTTCGCCGCCGACATCGTGGCCGCGCGCAGCTATGTGCAGCGCTACTTCGACCGCGACGCTCCGGCCGTCACCCAATGGCTGGGCACGCTGGGCGAACTGGAAGGCGCGCCGCTGGACGTGGCGCTGCCGGACATGAACGCCAGCCTCAAATCGGTGCGCGACGCCCAAGGCGCGGCAGGAGAATAAACCGTGAAATTCGCCTTGTGGATTACCGGGCTGTTTGCCCTCGCGGTGCTGGTCGGCCTGGCCGCCACTCTGAACACCGGCTACGCCATCCTGTTCCTGCCGCCTTACCGGATGGAAGTGTCCTTCAACCTGCTGATCGTGTCGGTGGTGGCGCTGATCTTCGTGGTGCACCTGGTGCTGCGCATGGTGGCGGTGGCCGCCAATCTGCCGGCGGAAGTGCGCCGCTTCCAGCGCCAGAAAAAGCTGAAAGCCTCCCGCCACGCGCTGCGCGAAGCCGGCATTTCCTACTTTGAAGGCCGTTTCCAGAAAGCCGAGCGCGAGGCCAGCAAATCGCTGGACGACGAATACTCGCCGGAAAACAAGGCGCTGGCGCTCTTGATCGCCGCCCGTTCCGCCGGCGCCGCCGGC
The DNA here is from genome assembly GCF_057809415.1 of Chromobacterium sp. FG22. Lineage (NCBI taxonomy): Bacteria > Pseudomonadati > Pseudomonadota > Betaproteobacteria > Neisseriales > Chromobacteriaceae > Chromobacterium > Chromobacterium sp. FG22. The sequence continues at coordinate 41,174 of NZ_JBMDJX010000002.1, forward strand.
GATCTGGACAAGCGGGACGGCTATCTGGCGCAACTGGACGCCATGCCGCCGCGGCTGCAGCTGGCGCGCCATATGCTGGACGCGGAACTGAAGCTGGAAGCCAAGGACCCGCTGGGCGCCTTGGCCGCCATCGAACGCGCACGCGCGCTGTCGCCCAATCTGACCAACGCCCTGCGGCTGGAATTGAAGGTCCGTCTGTTGCAGAAGCAGCCGGAGGCGGTGCTGGCGCTGACCGAGAAACTGCTCAAGGCCGACGCGCTGGAGCCGGAACAGGCGCGGCGCTACCGCTTGGCCGCCTACCAGCAACAGCTGGTGACGCTGCTGGGTGGTCAGGAAATCCGCGACTGGCTGCGCCGCATTCCGGAAGCCGAACGCAGCAATCCCCAGCTGATGGACCAGGTGGTGGCGCGGCTGATCGTGCTGCAGGACTACGACTACGCCGCCACCTTGCTGGCCGGCGCGCTGGCCAACGACGACCACGACACGCCGGAGCTGTCTCGCGAACTGGGCAAGCTGGCCGAGCACTTGAGCGAGGACAAGCGCCTGGAACTGCTGAAAACCGCGGAAAACTGGCTGAAGAAGCGGCCGCGCGACCACTGGCTGCTGATGGCCTTGGGCCGTCTGGCCCTGTGCCAGCAGCTGTGGGGCAAGGCGCAGAGCTATCTGGAAGCCAGCGCCTCGATCTCGCCGACGCTGTGCGCCCACGCCGAGCTGGCGCGGCTGTTCGAAGCCACCGGCAAGGAAGAGCTGGCGGCTCAGCATTACAACAAGAGCCTGGAGCTGGCGCTGAAACAGGGCTGCTGATCCCGGGGACTCCATACGAAAAAGGACATGCTCGCGCATGTCCTTTTTTATTTGCCCTGATTGTTATCGGCTCAACTCGACAACAGCAGCACCCCCCAGGCCAAGGCCAGATAGCGCGCCGCCTTGCCCAGGGTCAGCCACAGAATGCTGGACCACCAGGGCAGGCGCAGCCAGCCGGCGGCCAAGGGGATGGCGTCGCCGATCACCGGCAGCCAGGACAGGGCCAGCACCGCCGGGCCGAAACGCTGAAACCAGCCGGCCAGCCGCGGCGGCAACTCCTTGCGCGGCGCCAGCCGCCCCAGCCACAGACTGGTGACGCTGCCGGCGGTATTGGCCACCGTGGCCACCAGCAAGGCCGGCCACAGCCACTCCGGCCATTTGTACAGAAAGGCGGACAGCGCCAGTTCGGAATTGCCGGGCAGGATGGTGGACGAGGTGAAGGCCGACACCGCCAGCCCGCCCAGGCCCAGCCAAACCAAATGACTCATTCATCAAACCCGATGGTTTCGCCGCAGGCGGCGGCGATGGCGGCGCTGAGCGTGGAGAAGAACTCCGAACCGTCGCGCGCGGCAATCCAGCGGCCGTCGCGGAAGGCGAAGTGGTAGCCGCCGCTCTTGGCCGCGATCCACAGCTCCTGATTGGCGGTGTGGCGGTTGACAATGATCTTGGCGCCGTCGCTGAACTCGATGTCCAGCACATTGCCGGACACCAGGTAGTCGGCGTCCAGGTCATTGTCGTCGATGGCGGCTTCGATGCGTGCGAAGATGGCGTCGGTGTGCCGCAGAAATTCGGTTTCGTTCATTGCGCTTTCCCGTTGAATGACGGCCTGGACGCCGTCTTGGCGCGGCTCAGGCCTTGATCGCCGGGCGCATCGGAATCACACGACGCGCCGCAGCTTTGCTAGTATCCAGATTTTGCCACATTGGAACTCATTCGTATGCGCACCTTGCTGGCTTGTGCAAGCCTGACCCTGTTCCTGGCCGCCTGCGGCTTCAAAGGCCCCTTGTATCTGCCCGCCCCCGCCGCCAAGCCGGCCGCCGCCGCGCCGGCCGTCAAACCCGCGGCCAAGGCCGACGCCTCCGCCCCGCGCGCCGCGGCCGAACCCGCCGCTCCCGCCGTCCGCTGACGGTTCCCGCCGCGCTTTGGGCCCGGCGCGGCGGCCGCGAAATGCCGAAGACATATTGATATTCCCACGCGGTTTCCTGCGCTTCAGTCATATCCTTTACACTCAAAGGCTGTATCTGCAGATAAAGGAGCCGCCGATGTCCCACTTCGCCCGTCATCTGGAACATCACACCATCGTCAACCCCTTTCCCGGCATCGCCAAGCTGGAAGCGGCCTTGGGTCACCGCATCGGCGCGCGCATCGGCTCTAATGAAAGCATGGCCAAGCCGGCCTCGCCGCTGACGGCGGAATTCGGCGAGATGATGACGGAGCTGGCCCGGCTCTACCCGGACCCCTACGCGCACGGGCTGCGCCAGCGCGCAGCCGCCCATAACCGCGTGGACCCGAGCCAGGTGCTGTTCGACACCGGCGCCGACAGCCTGATCCTGCTGGCGCTGCGCCTGGCCTGTAATGTCGGCGACGCGGTGGTGTGCACCGCCGGCACCTATCCCACTTTCCGCTATTTCGCCGAAGGCGTGGGCGCGCGCATCCTGGAAGTGCCCTACCAGCAGCAAGGCGACCGGCTGCAAGCCGATCTGCCGCGGCTGGCGGAGGTGGCGCGCGCCGAGCGCGCCGCCGTGCTCTATCTCGCCAACCCGGACAATCCCAGCGGCCATTACTGGGGCGCGGACGATATCCTGGCGCTGCGCGAAATGCTGCCCTCGTCCACGCTGTTGATTCTGGACGAGGCCTACGTCGATTTCTGCGTGGACGCGCAGGACGCGCCGCCGCAAGGCGCGCTGCCCAACACGCTGCGGCTGCGCACCTTGTCCAAAGCCTATGCGCTGGCCGGCCTGCGGGTGGGCTACGCCGTCGGCCCGCAGCACATCGTCGCCAAGGCGGACCAGATACGGCCTCAATTCGCGCTGTCCAGCTTCGCCCAGCTGGCGGCTCAAATCGTGTTGGACGATCCGGACTACTCGCGCCAGCTGATCGCCGCCACCATCCATCTGCGCGACAAGCTGTCCGACGCCTTGCGCGCGCGCGATCTGGTGGTGATGCCCTCTCACACCAACTTCGTCTGCATCGCCTATCGCGACGCCGCCAGCAGCGAGGCCATTCACCGCCAACTGCTGTCCGACGGCATCGCCGTCCACCGGCCGCCGCATCCGGCGGTGCGCCATCTGCTGCGCGTCACCGCGCAGCCGCAGGCGCTGTCGGCCAAGGTGATGGCGGCGCTGGCGGAAGGTTAAGAAGCGGCTCAACATCCGCTGCGCTTCGTGATACGAGGCGCGGCGAGCACCGCTTCGTAAACGCCTACGCGCTACGCGCGCGTTTCGCTTTCTCAGCGGTTTTCGCCTTGTCTCGCCCTGGCTCGCAAGACTTTGAACCGCTCTCCCGCCCCATAAAAAACGCCCTGGACCGGCTAGCGGCCCAGGGCGCGGTCTTTTCCCCGCCGTCCTCACTCCGAGGTGCTGGGGTTCCAGTAAGCCTGGCTGATGAAAGGCTGGGCCACCAGCTTGGCGGCGATCTCCTCCAGCTCCTCCCACTCCACCGAGGTGGACAGCAAGGTGGCGGTCATCTCCACCTCGTCGTCGCCGAAGGGCTCCACATCCAGATCCCCCACCGGGTATTTGGACTCCTCCAGCAGATCGCTGAGCAAGGCCATCGCGTGCTTCTGGCCGGAACGGCTGGAAATCACGCACAGCTGGTAAGTGACTTCGCTGGTTTCGTCGTCGATCGGCTTGCGGTTGATGGAGTTCACCACCGGACGCAGCAAGGTGTTGCTGGCCAAGACGAACAGCGTGATCAGAAAGGCCTGCGGAATCTGGCCGGCGCCGGCGCTGGCGCCGACCGCGGCCGAGCCCCACAAGGTGGCGGCGGTGTTCAAGCCCCGCACGTTCAGGCCTTCCTTCATGATGGTGCCGGCGCCCAGAAAACCGACGCCGGACACCACGTAGGACGCCACCCGCGCCGCGCCGCCGGTGCCGTCCAGCTGCAAGGCCATGTCGACGAAGGCCGCCGCGCCCACCGCCACCAGGGTATTGGTTCGCAAGCCGGCGGTACGCTGACGGAACTGCCGCTCATAACCAATGGCCGAGCCCAGGATGAAAGCCGTCAACAGGCTGAGCAAGGTTTGCAGCAGACCAGACCCGTTGAAGCCCAGAAACTGCAGTAAGGTTTCCACTTCTTATTCCTCCTGCGGTCGATTGAAAAAACAGCGCTCCCGTCGCGCCGGGAAACAGTCAGGCAGTTTGCCACATCCGCGTCACCGGGTCGTGTCCGACCAGGCGATTGCTGCGAGCGATGCACACGTGGCGCCGGCCCAAGCAGGAAAATTGACGACGGCGGATTCCTGCTGACAGTACGCTGTCAGCAGGGGGGCCGCACACTGTCCTCCAGGCCGCAACGCCGCCTCCGTCCCGCCCGGAAGCGGCGCCGGGATGTCCCCGGCCGGATCTCGATAAAACCTGTTCAAGGAGTGTGCCATGTCCCCCGTTCTACACTGGTTTGAAATTCCCGTGCTCCAATTCGAGCGCGCCGTCGCCTTCTATCAACAGGCGCTGCGGGTGGAGCTGCAAGAAGAGAGCTTCGACAATAATCGCATGGCCCTGTTTCCCCAAACCGGCGACAGTTGCGGCGGCGCGCTGCTCAGCTGCCCGCAAGCCCGCCCCCATGTCGACGGCGTGCGCGTCTATCTGGACGGCGGTGCCGATCTCGACGCCACGCTGGAACGGATCAAGAGCGCCGGCGGCATCGTGGTGCAGCCCAAGACCGCGCTGCCGGAGAACTGGGGCCAGATCGCGCTGTTTTCCGATCCGGACGGCAATCTGATCGGCCTGCACAGCGCCGCATGAGCCGGCGCTACTGGATAGGCGTGGCCAGCCGCGACCATGTTCGGCGCGGCCTGGCCGGCGGCTTCGCCCAGCTCTGCCACGGCAAGGCCGCGCCGCTCAGGCGGATGGCGGCCGGCGACGGCCTGATCTATTACTCGCCGGTGTTGAGCCTGGAGGGGCGCGAGCCCTGCCAGCGCTTCACCGCCGTCGGCCTGGCGGCGGACGCGCGGGTCTATCCCTTCCGGGTCAGCGCCGATTTCGAACCCTACCGGCGCGACATCGCCTTCTGGCCGGCGGAGGACGCCGACATCCGTCCGCTGCTCGGTCAATTGGCCTTTATCGCGGATCCGGCGCGCTGGGGCTACGCTTTCCGCTTTGGCCACCTGGAAATCGGCCGCGCCGATTTCCTGTTGATCGCGCGCGCAATGCGGGCGACACTGCCGCCATCCATGCTGCGGGAATCCGACTGAATGCGCCGAGCCGACCGACTGGTCCAAATCCTCTTGCTGCTGCGCGGCCGCCGCCGCACCACCGCCCGGCAATTGGCCGAATGGCTGGAGGTGACGCCGCGCACCGTCTACCGCGATATGGCGGACCTGATGGCCAGCGGCGCGCCGGTCAACGGCGAGGCCGGCGAGGGGTATTGGCTGGAAGCCGGCTTCACGCCGCCGGCGGTAGCGTTTTCCGCGCGCGAACTGGCGGCGCTGGAAGTGGGCGCCCGCATGCTGGCCGCCTGGGCCGACCGCGACACCGCGGCGGCGGCGCAATCGGCGCTGGGCCGCATCCACGCGGTGCTGGGCTCGTCCGGCCTGCCGCCGGAACCGCTGTACGCGCCGACGTCGGGCAATTACCCGCGCGAGCGCTTGGCGCCGCTGCGCGACGCCATCGTCTCCCACCAGCCGCTATGGGTGGACTACCGCGACGAAAGCGGCCGCGGCAGCCAGCGCGCCTTGATGCCGCTGGCGCTGTTCTTCTGGGGCGACCGCTGGCTGCTGGCCGCCTGGTGCGGGCTGCGCCTGGACTACCGCAGCTTCCGCGTGGACCGGCTGCAAAGCTGGCGCGCCACGGACTTGAGCTGTCCGCCCGGCGTCAGCCTGGCCGGCTATCTGAGCCATGTGGACGCCGGCGGCCAGGCGCTGGCCTGGCTGGAACGACACCAGCGCCAACCCTGGCATCAAGAATAAGCGCCGCGTCGCCGGCTCAAGGCAGCAAGATGATGGAGCCGCTGGTCTTGCGTCCTTCCAGATCGCGGTGCGCCTGCGCCGCCTCGGCCAGAGGATAGCGATGCGAAGGCGCCACCTTGATCCTGCCGTCCGCCACCCGTTCGAACAGCGCCTGGGCCGAAGCCTCCAGCTCCGCGCGGCTGGCGATGTAATCGGCCAGCTTGGGCCGGGTGAAGAACAGAGAGCCGCGGCTGGTCAATTCCAGCGGCGCGAACGGCGGCACCGCGCCGGAGGCGTTGCCGAAGCTGACCAGCATGCCGCGCGGGCTCAGGCTGGCCAGCGAGATCTGGAAAGTGTCCTTGCCCACCGAATCGTAAACCACCGGCACGCCCTGGCCACCGGTGATCTCGCTCACCCTGGCCACCACGTCTTCTCGGCTGTAATTGATCACATGCTGGCAGCCCAGACCGCGCACGATGTCGGCCTTGGCGTCGGAGCCGACGGTGCCGATCACCGTCGCGCCCAGCGCCGTCAGCCACTGCACCGCGATCTGGCCGACGCCGCCGGCGGCGGCGTGCCACAGCACGGTCTGCCCCGGCCGCACCGGGTAGCTGCGCTGCACCAGATACTCCACGGTCATGCCCTGCAACATCATGCAGGCGGCGGATTCGTCGCTGATGCCGTCGGGAATCTTCACCAGCACCGCCGCCGGCAACAGCCGCTCGCTGCTGTAAGCGCCCAGCGGGCCGCCGGCGTATGCGACGCGGTCGCCCACCGCCAGGCCAGACACCTCCGGCCCCAGCGCCTCCACCACCCCCGCCGCTTCCTGGCCCAGGCCGGACGGCAGCGGCAGCGGATACAGGCCGCTGCGCTGATAGGTGTCGATGAAGTTGACGCCGATGGCGGTGTGACGCACCCGCACCTGGCCCGGTCCCGGCGCGGCCAGCGTCTGGCTCTGCAGGCCCAGCACTTCCGGCCCGCCGGTATGGGAGAAAACGATGGCTTGAGTCATGGCGGCCTCCTCGGCGCAAAAAATCCAGTGTGCGGCAGCGCCTTCCCCCGGACAAGCCACTGTCGCAGAACAGACTGTTTCGATGCTCAGGCCAATAATTGCCCGCGCCCCCAGGCCAGCGCTTCCGGCAAGACGCGCGGCCAAGCTTCAAGCCTGTGGTCGTCGCCGTTGAACACCGTCTGACGGCAGTCCAGATACAGCGCGGCCGCTTCGCGCCAGTCCAGCACCTCGTCGCGGCTGCCCAACAGCAGCCAGTAACGGCGCGCGGACGGCTGCGCCACGCGCTGCGCCAGCAAGGCCCGCATATCGGCGTCGCTCAGGGTATAGACCACGCCGGTATAGGGATTGGTTTGCTCGCCGATGAAGCGCGCCAGGTCGTCGTAAGGCCGCACCGCCGGGTTGATCAGCACCGCCGGGCGTTGATGACGCTCGGCCAGAAACGTGGCGTAATACCCGCCGAGGGAGCTGCCGATCAACAAGGTGTCGGCCGGCAAGGAGGCCACCAGGGCGGACGCCTGCTCAATCGCCTCGGCCGGATGCGGCGACAGCTGCGGACAATGCAGGGTCGCATCGAAAGCGTTCTGTTGCAGATAAGCGGCGGTTTCGTTCGCCTTCAGCGATTGCGGACCGGAGTTGAAGCCGTGCAGGTAAACAATATGCATGCGGATGGGAACAAACGGAAAAGAAAGAGTTCATTCTAAATGGCCATCGTCCCAAGAAAAACCCTGGCAGCCGCGGCTGGCAACCGTCCTTTCGACGGGCTTGCCAATACATTCGCATGAATGATACAAAAACGCGGAAAAAATAATAAAACCGACGATTTATGCCATTGAGCGCGGTTTACAAAGATAACAGGAGAACATTAATGCTTGCCACCCTGCCGGACAACGCCCTCGTCGCCGACGCCACCACCACCAAACCTTACTCCGTCACCAGCCTGATCATGGCTTGCGGCTTTCTGCACCACAGCGCGCAGGCCTTTCTCGACGACGTGCGCGCCGATCAGGCGCTGATCCGTTCCGGCTTCTGCCCCCGTCACCATGTGCATGTGGACCGCGACGGCCAGGCCACGGTGGACGGCTTCGTCCACGAACAAGTGGGTTTGTTGCTGCAACACAACGCCTCCCTGCATTTCGCCCTGCATGAGATGCTGATGCAGTTTGGCCCGGACGCCTGCAACGACACCCTGGCCGGCATCATCGTGCGCGGCCTGCGCGGGGTTCAGGACTGGCAGGCCGCCTGCCAGTGCCTGGCGGCGATGCGCCGCGGGCCGGCCCGCGCCTGAAAGCCCGGCCTGGGTTTCGAGGCCTACTTGGCCCTCTTGGCCAGATCCAGCGCCTTGAGCCTGGCGCCGACGTCGCCCTGAGCCGCCGCCTTGGCGTACCAGCGTATCGCCGCCGGCAGATCCCGCTCCACGCCGTCGCCGTGCTCGTACATGCTGGCGATCAGATATTGCGCGCCCATATCGCCCTGCTGCGCGGCTTTTTCGTACCAGTACGCGGCCAGCCGGTAGTCCTTGGCCGCGCCGCGGCCCAAGAAGTACTGGGTGCCCAGATCCAGCTCCGCCGGCAGATAATCCTGCCGCGCGGCCAACTGGAACCAGCGCGTCGCCTCGGTCTGCGACTTGGCCACCTGCTGGCCGCTTTCATACAGCGCGCCCAAGGCGTGCTGCGCCTGCGGCAGACCCGCGTCGGCAGCGCGGCGCAGCCAGCGCTCGCCCTGCGCCCGGTCCGGCGCGCCGCCTTCGCCGCGCCAATGCATCATCGCCAGGTCGAAAGCCGCCACCCGGTCGCCCGCCTGGGCCGCTTGCTCGAACTGCCGGCGCGCGGCGGCGAAATCGCCGCGCTGATAGCTGGCCCAGCCCGCCACGTCCGCGGCCAGGGACGCCAGCGCCCACGCCGCCCATATCCCGCCTGCCCACGCCTTCATCGCGCCTCTCCTCATCGGGCCCGTACCACCAAAGCTTAGAAGCTGTTCAAAGCCCGCTGAAGCGCCAATGCGCTACTGACGCATTCCGCTTTCTCAGCGGCGTTCGCCCTGTCCCGCTCTCGCTCGCGAAACTTTGAACAGACTCTTAGTCGGCGGCGGCCGGGAAATCTGTCGGCGGCGGCTCGCCGCCCAGCTTCCGGTCGATGAATTCCAGGAAGGCGCGCACCTTGGCCGGCACGTGCTTGCGCTCGGGAAACACTGCGTGCAGCGGCAGGGGATAGCGCTCCAGCAGAGGCAGCAGCCGGCCGGTAGCCCGGCGCAATGCTTGCTATGCTGAAAGTCCATCCCGCGCGACTAAACCACCATGGCTCCACCCCTAGGCCCTCATCCCGAGCGACAGCTGTACCGCGACGCGGACGGCCGATATTGCGCGCGTCTGGGCGGCTGTCAGCTCAGCAGCGTGTTCCAGCCCTTGTTCTACCGCACCGGCGGCGTGTTCGGCTACGAGGCGCTGCTGCGCGTGCGGACGCAGGACGGCCAGACGCCGTCCCCCGACTCTTTTTTGTCCGGCCTGCCGCCGGAGCTGGCGCTGGAGGCCGATCAGCTGGCGCGGCTGATCCACATCCGCAATTTCGCGCAAAGCGGCCAATCCGGCTGCCTGTGCCTGAACCTGCTGGCCCAGACCGCGGTGGTGGACAACCACGGCCGCAATCACCTTCCCCTGCTGCAAGGCCTGCTGGACTCGCTGGAACTGGACAGCGGCGGCGTGATTTTCGAACTGCCGGAATACGAGGTGGAACACCACGGCCAACCGCTGATCAACAGCCTGCGCCTGACCGCCGAGGCCGGCTTCGGCCTGTCTGTGGACGATTTCGGCGCGGTGGCCGCTCGCCACGGCAAGGTCAAGTCGCTGTGCCCGGACCTGATCAAGATAGACCGCAGCCTGCTGCTGGACTATATGTCCGGCGAACGCCACCGGCTGCCGGTGCTGCTGGAGCTGGGCTGGCAGATAGGCTGCCGCATGGCGGTGGAAGGCATAGAAACCCGCGAGCAACACCAGGCGATGCAGGAACTGGGGGTCGAGCTCTACCAGGGCTTCTACCTGGGCAAGCCGGCCGAACTGCCGGTGACCTGCCAGCTGTGACCGGCGCGGTCCAGCCACAGGCTGAGCAAGGCCAGCGCGGCCAACGCCGCGCCCAGCCATACCGGCGCGCGCAGGCTCCAGCCGGCGTCCAACAAAGCGCCGCCGCCCCAGGAACCCAGCATCAGACCCAGATTGACCACCGACATGTGCAGGCTGTTCACCATAGGTCCGCTGCCGCCGGCGCGCACCACCCGCGCCACCATCGCCGGATTCATCGGCAGGCCGGCCAAGCCCAATAGCAGCACGCACGCCGCCGTCGCCGCCTGCCATTGCGCCAGCAAGGCCAACGCCACCAGGGCAGCCAGCAAGACCAGCAGGCCGCCGCGCAGCACGGCGCGGGTGTGGCTGTCCGCCAGGCGGCCGCTGAACAGATTGCCGAGCACCGTCGCCAGCCCGTAAGCGGCGAACAGCCAGGGCAGCGCCGAAGCGGCGAAGCCGCTGACCCGGGTGAACAAGGGCGCCAGATAAGTGAAGGCGGCGAACACCGCGCCTATGATCAGGCCGCTGCTCAGATACGCCGCCCATAGGCTGGGTCGCGCCAGCCGGCGGCCCTCCTCGCCCAGACTCAAGGTCTGCGGACGGACGCCGGACGGCGTCAGCGCGGCGATGCCCGCCGCGGCCAACGCCACCATGCCCGCCACCAGCCAAAAGCTCACACGCCAGCCCCAGCTCTGATCCACCCAGGCCGCCAGCGGCAGGCCGGCCACCGAAGCCAGCATCAGGCCGTTGAGCACCAGCGCGGCGGCGCGCGCCACCCGGTGTTCGCCCACCAGTTCCGCCGCCAAGGCCAGGGCCACGCCGAAGAAAGCCGATTGCGCCACGCCGCAGATCAGCCGCGACCACAGCATCTGCCGGTAATCGCCGGCCAGCGCGCCCAAAGCCTGCCCGGCCAGGAACAACAGCAACAGCCCGATCAAGCTGTGCTTGCGCCGCGCCGAACGCAGCAGCCAAGTCAGCGCCGGCCCGCCCAGAACCACGCTGGCGGCGAAGGCCGACACCAGATTGCCCACCGCCGGCAAGCCGACGCCCAGAGCCGCCGCCAACGACGGCATCATCCCCGCCACCATGAATTCCGACGTCGCCATCGCAAAAATGCATAAGCCCAACAGATACACCGTCGCCGGCATCGCCGACTCGCCGCTCTTGCCTGTCATCCCGCTTCTCCCGTATCGCACATGAACGAGGGCTTATGCTAGATTCCTTGGCGATACGGAAAAATAGTCTTCAATTCCATACATAACGGAACTGAATTCCGTAATTTCGAGGCAAACCATGGAAAAAATGAGCGGCATCGAGCTGTTCGCCCATATCGCCCAACAAGGCAGCCTGGTGGCCGCCGGACGGCAACTGGGCATTTCCGCCTCGGCCGCCGGCAAAGGCCTGGCGCGGCTGGAGGCGCGCTTGGGCGCGCGTCTGGTTCAACGCAGCACCCGGCGGCTGACCTTGACCCCGGCCGGCGAGCAATACCTGCAACGTTGCCTGCGCATTCTGGACGAAGTGGAAACGGCGGAGCGCGAGTTGCAACAAGAGCAGGCCGCGCCGCGCGGCCGGCTGAAGGTGGGCCTGCCGCACGAATGCGGCGTGCTGGCCCCGCTGCTGGCCGCCTTCATGCAAGACTATCCGGAGATCGAACTGGATCTGGACTACAGCGACCGGCTGGTGGACGTGATAGGCGAAGGCTTCGATGTGGTGATTCGCGGCGGCGAACCGGGAGACTCGCGCTTGAGCGCGCGGCGGCTGGGCGCTTACCGCATGCGGCTGGTGGCCGCGCCGGCCTACTTCGCCCGCTGCGGCGAGCCGGCGTCGCCGATGGATCTGACGAAGCACCGCTGCCTGCATTACCGCTATCCGCGCAGCGGCAAACTGGCGCCGTGGCCGCTGGCCGGCCAGGATGAAGACGCGCCGGCGCTGCCGGTCCATGCCTGCGCCAATACCGGCGACGCGCTGATCCAGCTGGCGGAGCAAGGCGCCGGCATCGCCTGCCTGCCGGACTTCACCGTGCGCCGCCAACTGGCGGACGGACGGCTGCGGGCGCTGCCGGAAGCCTGGGCCGAGCGCAGCGGCGTCCTTTATCTGCTATGGCCCGGTTCGCCCTATCCGCCTCCGCGGCTGCGCGCCTTCATCGACTTCTTCGCCAAACGCGGCTTCCCCGGCGGCTGAACCCCGCCGGACTCTGGCTCAGGGCGCCGACACCAGCCGGTCCGCCATCGCCTTGATCGCCCGCATCTGCACCCCGTTCTTCCAGGCGAAATTCACGCCGGTATAGCCGAACCAGTCCCAGCAGCCGTTCGGGTTGCCCGGCGGCATCGCCGTGGTCTGCGGATACAACACGATGATGCGATTGCTGTCCGCCCATTCGTTGTAGCCGGCATGGCCGTAGAAAGCGTCGCCGACCGCGCCCGCGTACTGGCGGCAACCGTGCAGCGCCACATGCACCTTGCAGGATTCGCCCTCGGCGCAGGCGCGCGGCACATAGACATAGCCCTCGTCGGCCAGGCTGCTGCCCGGCGGCGCATACGGCTTCTGGTTGAAAGCGGACACCTGGCTGCTCAATTGGCCGGCGCGCGGCTGCAAGGGGCCGTAGATTTGCGTCAGGATAGCGCCGGCCTGGTCGTAGCCTTCGCCCTTCCAGTCGCAATGGTTGACGTAAGGCGACTTGGTCTCGCCGCAGTCATTGCCGTAAGCCGGCGTGATCTGGGCATGGCCGGCCGGCAGGCTGCGCAGGTAGTCGATGCTCGCCGCCGGCACCCCCAGCTTGCGGAAATAACGCTCGGCGCTGTCCACCACCGCCGTCTTGACGGTATTGTCCTGGCTGCCGCTGAACAGATAGACGCGGCGCTTGGCCAGGTTGGACAAGGGATCGATCTGTCCCGCCAGCGCGAACTGCTGCGTCGCCAGCACCAGGCCGCCCACCGCCGGCGGCGGACCGCTCATGCAGGCCGGCGCGCCCGCCAGCATGCCCTTGGAACAATAGTAAGGCCCGCCCGCCACCACGCCGACGCCTCGCACCGAGGCGGAAAACGCCACCTGATACTGCACCGCCATGAAGGCGCCGGACGACAGACCGGACACCGAAGACTGCCGCGCGTCGCCGCGATACGCCGGCAGCGGCTCCGCCGCCGCCATCTGCGCCAGCGTCAACGCCAGCGCCCCAGCCCACCACCAAGCAGGTTTCAACATAAGCCCTCCTTAAAAAACCCGTTCCCTGTCCGTCCCGCGTCGTCAAACGCGACACGGCGAGCGCGGCTTTGAAACGCCCATGAGCCACGAGCGCTCCGCGTGCTCCGCTGCGTCGCCTTCGCTCGCGAGACTTTGAACAGACTGCGGTATCGCGCGAGGATCGCGCTCCCGCCTGGATTATGGCGTCCCCAGCCGGCAAAAATCACCCCAATGTCATGAATCGTCGGCAAATCGGTCAGTTCCCGCCCTGCCCCCAACCCCTCTCTTGGCCGCCGGAGCTGTTCCGCGTCGCTGGTATTCCGTACTATTCCAGTTTCATCAATGACAAGAAGAACGGCATGCCCCCGCTCCCCGCGCCCCGTACCGCCGGCCTGCGCGTCTCGCTGTTGCTCGGCCTGACGCTGACGCTCACCGCCTGCAAACCCCAGCCGCCTCCGCCCGCCGCCGAGCCGGCCGACACCGCCAGCGCGCCGTCCGTCGCCGGCCAAGTGCGACGCCTGAGCGCCGTGCCGGCCGGCGTCGAGCTGCGCGGCAAGCTGACCGCCGCCTACGGCTGGACGGACAGCGCCGGCGAGCACGTGCTGGTGCTGGCGGAGCGACAGGAAGCGCGCGGCGCCGACGGCGCGCAGAGCGCGACGCTCTACGCCGCGCAATACACGCTGGGCCAGGATAGGCCGCGACGGCAGTGGATGCTCAGCGACGGCGTGACGCGCTGCGAGTTCGACGCCAGCGCGACCTTCGATCTGGCCTCCATTGCTTTTCCGGACCTCAACCGCGACGGCGCGCTGGAAACGGTGGTCGGCTATCGCAGCGCTTGCGCCAGCGACGTCAGCCCCAACGACTACAAGCTGATTCTTCACGCCGGCAAAGCCAAATACGGCCTGCGCGGCCTGGATCGCCAGGGCGTGCGCTGGCTGGACCCGGACAGCGGCCACCTGACCGGCCTGCCGCTGCCCGAGGACTGCAGCCCGCAGGGCCAGCGGGCGCTGCAGGCCAAGGGCTGGGAGAAAGACTTCGAACCGCCCTATCTGCCCGGCTGTTACACCGACGAAAACGACTTCGCCGCGGCGCCGCCGGCTTTTGCCCGCCACATGCGCCAGCAGTGGTTCGCGCTGATGCGGCATCAGGAAGACAACTGGCTCAAGCAACAACAGGAATGAGCGCGCGGCTTGCCCTAAGCTCGCCGCCAACTATTGCCAAAACCCCGTGTTCCTGCGGGATTCGCTCGGCTGCTCCGGGGGAATGACGCTACACTATGCTTAATGCAATCGTCTCCGGAGAGCCGTTTTGAGCCTGCCCGCCTATCTTCATCAACCATCCATCCAACGCATTCTGGTGCTAATTCCCTCGTCATACCTGTTTTATTTGAATCAGGGAGTGGCCCTGCGTCAGGCTTTCCTCAAGGCCGGCGTGGACTGCATGCTGATGGTCGACGGCATGAGCGATGATTCGATGCGAGCGCTGCTGGCCGGCTACCAACCGCAAGCGGTGCTGTCGATCAATCACGCCAAGCCCCCCGCAATGGAAGGCTTCAAGCACATCCTCCATCTGCGCTGGATACAAGACAACCAGTTCGGTCAGGAAGACTTCCGTCAGCAAGGCCAACATGCGGTCAGCGATATCTGCTACCTCGCCACCACGCGTTTGCAAAACACGCTGACCGTGGAATCCCGCCGTTTCACAGGCACTTTACGCTTTGCGGCCACGCTGGCTCATACCGAAGCGGCAGGTCGAGCCGACGCCGTGTTCTCCTTGGTGGGGTACATCCCACAGACACAGCTGTTGAACGCCGTATTCCAGGTCAATGCCCAGCATCAGTTCACTGGCTGGGACTATCTAAATTTTCTGGAACAAGTCCAACAGGATTCGCTGGACACCTCGCTGGAACTGCTGGATCAAGTGGTTGAGGTGTTCCTCAACCTTCAGGGCGCCGCGCCGCAGCAAATGCAGCCCAATGCGCTGAAGTTGTTTCGCGAAGAATATTTCCGTGCGTTCAACCGCTCGCGCTTGATGCGCAAAGTACTGGCGCTGGGACATGGCTGCCGGATCTACGGTACGCCGGAATGGGAGTCCTGGCCCGAGTTCGCGCCGCATTTCCACGGGCTACTAGCCACCCCGCAGGAAAACGACGCCATGTTCCGTTCCACAGCGATCAATCTGCACAATGGCGGCACGCTGTCGCATCCGCGCGTTTTTGAATGCATGGCGGCGCTGGGCGGCCCCATCATGGCCAACCGCACCCCTGTTGAACCGGAGTTGGGTTTCGAGCCGGGCGTCCACTTCGTCGAATACGACCTCTCCGACTTCGATGATGCGGCGCGCGCCTTGCTGGACGACCCCGAGCGCCGCCAGGCCATCAGCCTGGCCGCCCATCAACACGTCAGCCGCCATCACACCTGGGATCATCGCGTGCAACAAATTCTGACGGATATCCTGCGATGAAACCCTGGGTTCTGCTGGTCGGCACTAGCTTCAGCGCCGCCCCTCTGCTGTTCGCGCTGCGACGACGGGGTTTTCGCGTCGCCGTATGCGGCGCTCAGTCCTCGGACCCTTGCGTCGCTTACGCCGATGCTTATCATCCGCTGGACTACTCAGACCGCGAGACCTTGCTGCACCTTATCCAGCAGCAGGGCTATCGATACGTCTGCCCCAGTTGCAACGACTATGCTTACCTTTCCGCCAGTTACGCGGCTCATCGGCTCGGCCTGCCCGGCTACGACACCCCCGCAGCCACTGCGATCATCCATAACAAGGCCCGATTCCGCGCCCATGCCGAAGCCATCGGCCTGAGTTCGCCACGGGCGCGCGCGGCCGATGACCCTGCGGCTGTCCGACAGTTGCGGCTACCGCTGCTGGTCAAGCCGACCGACAGCTTCAGCGGCCGCGGCATGCAGCGGGTTGAACAATACGCTGAGCTGGCGGCGGCTCTGGATCAGGCCAAACTCGAATCGCGCGACGGCGAGGCGGTGGTGGAAGAATTCATCAACGGCAGCCTGCACAGCCATTCGGCCTTCTTGGCCGGCGGCGAAATCGCTCACGACGCCTTTGTCGACGAGTTTTGCCAGACCTACCCTTATCAAGTGGACTGTTCCAATTCACCGTCACGCTTGTCTGAGACGGTGAAAGCCAGGGTGCGCGACGAAGTGCTGCGGCTGGCCGCATCGCTATGCCTGGCGGACGGTTTGATCCACACCCAATTCATCAACGGGCCTGACCGGCCCTACCTGATAGAATCCATGCGCCGTTGCCCCGGAGATCTGTTCTACCACTTGGTGGAATTCTCAACCGGCGGGCGTTATCTGGACAGCTATGTCGCGCCCTTCATCGGCCAAGCCCTGCCCAGCTACACGCCCGCCCCGCTAAGCTACTGGGCTCGGCATACGGTCAGCTTCGCCACCGAGACCGTGTTTTTCTCGCTCTCGCCCAAACTGCCCCAGGCGCTAGATATTCGCGTCTTTCCTCTGGCGGAAAGCGCAAGCGCTGTCCGGCCGGCGCCTTACGGCAAAGCCGCCATTGTCTTTGCCCGCCTGTCGGATCAGAAGGCGCTGTTCGACATTGCCCCGCGACTGGCCAGCTTCTTCCCGGCCCACACACTGGAGCGCGACCATGAATGAACCCCTGACCCTTAATCCCGCAGAAACGGCACGCAAGCTGAAGATCGGCTTCATAGGTGGCGGCATCAACTCCGCGGTGGGCCGCGCCCATTTCTGCGCGACGCAGTTGGACGGTACCTACGAGCTGGCCGCCGGCTGCTTCAGCCGAAACCCGAAGACGAATCAGGACAGCGCAGCGTATTACGGCGTGGCCGCAGACCGCGTCTACACCCATGCCGACGAGTTGCTCGCCGCCGAAGCGCAGCGGCTAGACGCGCTGGTCATCCTCACCCCCACCTCGGACCATCTACAGCCCTTGCTTGCCGCGCTGAAAGTCGGTTTGCCGGTAATTTGCGAGAAGGCGATGGTTGCCGACGCCAAAGACGCCGCCATCGTTAGCCAAGCCGAACAACAGTCCAACGGCTTCCTGGCCATGACTTACAACTACACCGGCTACCCCTGTGTGCGGGAGCTGAGGCAGTGGATCGAGTCCGGCCGGCTGGGGCGTTTGCGTCATTTGAGCGCGGACATGCCACAAGAAGGCTTCCTGCGGAGAGACCGACACGGCAATCCGATGCAGCCTCAAGCCTGGCGGCTGCGCGACGGAGACATCCCCACCGTCTATCTGGATCTGGGCACCCATCTGCACCAGATCGTCCATTACCTCACCCGCCTGCAGCCCTTGAGCGTTGGCGCCTTCCACGCCAGCTATGGCCACTTTCCCGGCGTGGTGGACTACGTCAACGCCTCGGTCGAATACCCCGACGGCGTGCACGGCAGCTTCACTTTCGGTAAATCCATGCTCGGGCAACGCAACGGCCTGCGTATCCGCCTTTACGGCGAGCAGGCCAGCGCGGAATGGGTACAAGCTGCTCCGGAAATCCTCAAGCTTTGCCACAACGACGGTCGTATTGAAATCATCGATCGCGGAGGTGATATGAACATCGCCTCTCAAATACGCTATACCCGTTTCAAAAGCGGACACCCGGCAGGCTATATCGAAGCTTTCGCCAATCTGTACCAGGATATTGGGCAATGCATCCTGGACTATCGGACACAAGGCGACTGGCGCTCCGACGAGGTCTTCGGCTCGGTGCTGGCCGGCCAAGGACTGCGTTTCCTGCAAACCATGTCCGATGCGGCTGTCTCCGGCCAACGTCTGCCGCTGAGCCTGGACTGAAGCGGAGACTCCCGTGCTGCTCACCATTGTTATCCCAGCCTATAATGCCGCCACCACGCTGGAGCGCGCGCTCGACCGCGCACTGCGCCAGGCCGCCGACACCGAATTCATCGTCGTCGACGACTGCTCCGACGACGATACCCTGGCATTGGCGCGAACGCTGGCTTCCCGCCACCCCAATCTCCGTGTGTTGCGCACCGAGGGCAACGGCGGCCCCGGCACCGCCCGCAACCTAGGCATCGCAGCGGCGCAAGGCCAATGGATAGGATTTCTGGACGCCGACGATGAATTCGCCGACGGCGCGCTGCCTCTGTTGACAAAATATTTGCGCCGACCGAATCAAGGCGCTTGCGACATGCTCGCCTTCAACTGGCGTTACGCGTCGGAGCCGCTGCGCAAGCCGCCGCAACCGGGCGAAGGGCGCGAGGATTTCGACGCGCTGGACCATGAAGACCTGGACGCCCGTCTGAGGGCCTATTTGGCCAATCACATCGATCCCTCGGTGATCTACCATCTCTATCGCCGTGACTTCCTGCAGGCGGCGGCTATCCGCTTCCACAGCGGCTACCACGAAGACGTGGATTTTTCCTTCCACGCCTGCCTGAGCGCGCGCCGCATAGACACGCTGGATCGAGTGATCTATCTGAAGTGGAATCAGGCTGGCTCCATCGTCAATACCCTGGGCCTCCGGCATATCGACGGTTATTTCGATGCGATCGAGCGCATCCATGCGCTGCTCGCCGGCCATGGTCTTCTCCCCGGCCTCCGGCCCGCCTTTGTCGACTTCGCCATCAATGTGCTGTCCTCCCGCCTGGCGCGCATCCATCGCGACAACGTGGCCAAGGCCGCCGAGCCCCTCGATTTGCTGCTCCGCCTGCATCGGCGAGCTCTGGCGCTATTTGACCTCATCGGCGTCGCCCCGTCCTCAGCCCGCCCCCTGGGGCAGCTGGAAACACGCTACTACAAAATGTTCGCCGCCTTCCTGCAACACATGCCGGCGGTCAACGCAAACGGTGACGCCTCGGCCCTGATGGCGTCCCTGTCCGACTTGGCCAGCAAGTCCTGGAGTTGCTTCGACCTACACCACGCCCTGTTTCTGGCTCCCGACGAAATCCGCACCTGTTGCAAGCGCTACTTCCACCGCGGACAAATGAAGGGTGACGTCGTGCTGCTGCACGGCCAGGAAGGCCAGGACTTCCGCTTCTCCTACCAAGACATCCTGCGGGAGAAAAGCCGGCTACATCGCGACATCAACCGCAACGGGGCCTCTCAGTGCGAGGGTTGCCCCTTCCTGAGCTTTGCCGACTGGGGCGCACCTTTGCAGCAAGGTATCAAATATCTGTCGCTGGAATATCACTCAGTCTGCAATATGCGCTGCACTTATTGCAGCCCAACTTATTTCGGCGGCCGGAAAGCGGCTTACGATGTCGCCCACACGGTGACGTCTCTAGGCGACAATCAAGCACTGGCCAACTGCGAATATCTGGTCTGGGGCGGTGGCGAGCCAACGCTGGACAAACTATTCACCCCGCTGACCCGGCAATTGGCCGCCTACGCGCCGCAGGTCAAGCAACGCATCATCACCAACGCCACCAAATACCTGCCGGAGCTGGCCCGCCTGCTAGCGGACGATCAGGCCTTCATCGTCACCAGCCTGGATGCCGGCACCGAGGAAACCTTTCAAGAAATCCGCAAATTTTCCGGCATGGAGCGGGTATTGGAGCACCTGCGCCGCTATGTGCAGGCCTCGCCGGCCAACACCATCGTCAAATACATCGCGCTGGACAACAATATGGCGAACGCCGAACTGGACGCCTTTGTTCGGCAAGTTCAGAACTGGAGCCTGTTGCCGGCCAATTTCCAACTCAGCTGCGATTTTCGCTCTGAACAGCTGAGTCTGGACGAGACCTACGCCATCGCGGCCTTATACAGCCGCCTGCAAGACCTGGGCGCCGGCTTCGTCTTTTTGGACGACCTCATCTGGCAACGGCTGCCGCCAATGACGCCTGAACGACGCGAAGTGCTGCGCGCCCGGCTCGGCCCGGCGCTGGCGGAAGCGGAGCGCTATCCCCGCATCGCAATCTGGGGCACCGGCGCGCAAGCGCGGATCATGATGGCGAAATCCGGTTTTCTTAAAGATACGGAAGTAGCCTGCTTTATCGATCCCCGCCCCCATCTGGCCGGCACCGAATTTCTGGGACGGCCGATTTACCCGCCGGAATGGTTGACAAGCCAGTCTTTGCCGGTTGTGATAGCCGCGGTGCAGAGCGCGCCCTTCATTCACCAGTCGCTGCTGGCGATGAAGATTGCGCCCGAGCGTCTCGTTCGTCGGCTTGCCTTGTGAACTAAAGAGCACGCTCCATGCGTTCGACACCCCCAAATACAACGCCACCCACAGCGCCCGCAACAGCCGGCGACACGGCGGCCTGTTCAACCGACTGACCTTCTAAGGACCTTAACCATGCCCTTAGCCGACTGCAAAATCATCCAATTACCCAAAATTTCCGATCCGCGCGGCAACCTCACCTTTGTCGAAGGAGGCAACCACATCCCCTTCGACATCAAGCGTTTTTACTACCTGTACGACGTGCCGGGCGGATCCGAACGCGGCGCGCACGCCCATCGCGGCCTGCATCAATTCATCGTGGCAATGTCCGGCAGCTTCGACGTGGTGCTCAATGACGGCAAACAGGCCAAACGCTTCCATCTGGCCCGCTCCTACTACGGCCTGTATGTCTGCCCGATGATCTGGCGCGCGCTGGACAACTTTTCCTCCGGCGCGGTGTGTGCGGTGCTGGCTTCGTCGGTGTACATGGAAAGCGACTACATCCGGGACTACCCGCAATTTCTCGAAGAGGCGCTCACATGAGCCGTGTTCCATTTCTGGATCTGAGCGCCGCCTATCATGAGCTGCGCGATGAACTTGAGGACGCGCTGTTGCGCGCGGCGCGATCCGGCTTCTACATTGGCGGGGAAGAGGTCGCATTATTTGAACGGGCCTTCGCCGCCCACTCCGGCAGCGCACACTGCATAGGCGTCGGCAACGGCCTAGATGCTCTACGCCTGAGCTTGCTGGCGCTGGAGGCCGGCCCCGGGGATGAGGTCATCGTTCCCAGCAACACCTTCATCGCCACCTGGCTGGCGGTCAGCCAGTGCGGCGCAACCTTGGTGCCGGTGGAACCGAATCCAGACAGCCACTTGATCACCGCAGACGGCATCGCCGCTGCCCTGACGCCGCGCACCAAGGTCATCCTTCCGGTGCATCTGTATGGCCAACCGGCGGAGATGGGGCCCATCATGGACCTGGCGCGCCGACATGGCGTCAAGGTGGTCGCCGACGCCGCCCAAGCGCATGGTGCACGCTACCGCGGCCAAGCCATCGGCGGCTTAGCCGACCTCTCTACCTGGAGTTTCTATCCCAGCAAGAATTTGGGCGCGCTGGGCGATGGCGGCGCCGTCACCACCAACGATCCAATCCTGGCTGAGCGAGTCAGAATGCTGGGAAATTACGGATCGCGCGAGAAATACCTGTTTGAACTGCCCGGCATGAACAGCCGGCTGGACCCGCTGCAAGCCGCGGTGCTCCGCGTTAAGCTGACGTATCTGGAGGAATGGAACGCGCGCCGCCAACGCATTGCCCAACGCTATATCGATGAACTATCCAATGGCGAGTGGCGGCTTCCAAATACGGCGGCGGACGCGGATCCAGTCTGGCATTTATTCGTCCTGCGCCATCCCCAACGCGACGTTTTGCAACGGCAACTGCGCACCCAAGGCGTGGAAACCCTGATTCACTATCCGTTGCCGCCGCACCGCCAGCAGGCCTACCGCGGCGCTTGGCCTGCCGACGCCTTCCCCGTCGCCAACCAGTTGTCGGCAGAGGTACTGAGCCTGCCGATAGGGCCGCAACTCAGCGACGATCACGTTAGCCACGTCATCCGTTGCCTGCCCGGCAGATGTACAACATGATAATAATTCTTGTTTGCAATAAAATCGGAGCCACCACCCGCGTCTATCCTAAGGATTTTCATGGCTTCCGATTTTTCCCGCCCGCGCCGCGCCGCGCTGCGCTTATGGCTAAGCGCCGGCCTGGCTCTGGCCTTGAGCGCCTGCGGCGCGCCTGAGCAAAGCGCCGACGCCTCCGTCGCCGCCGCCGGCCAGTGGCCGCGCACCTTGAGCACGCCCAAGGGTCCGTTGACGCTGGAGCGGCCGCCGCTGCGCATCGTGTCCACCAGCGTGACCCTGACCGGCACCTTGCTCGCCATCAACGCCCCGGTGGTGGCCAGCGGCGGCAGCGCCGCCAATTCCAAAGTCACCGACGGCCAGGGCTTCTTCACCCAATGGGGGGCCGTGGCCAAGCAACGGGGCGTGCAGCCGCTTTACCAGGGCGAGCCCAATGCCGAAGCCATCATCGCCGCCCAGCCGGACCTGATCGTGATGGCCGGCACCGGCGGCGACTCCGCGCTGAAGCTGTACGAGCAATTAAGCCAGATGGCGCCGACTCTGGTGGTCAATTACGACGACAAGAGCTGGCAGGAGCTGGCGACGCTGCTGGGACGCGCCAGCGGCCGCGAGGCCGACGCCCAGGCGGTGATCGCCCGTTTCGACGCCGAAGTCGCGCAGTTGAAAAGCAAGCTGAAGCTGCCGCCGCAGCCCACCGCCGCCATGGTGTACAGCGAGGACGGTTCCGGGGCCAATCTTTGGACGCCGGAATCGGCCCAAGGCAAGCTGCTGCAAGCGCTGGGCTTTACGCTCGCCACCGCGCCGGACAGCGTCAAGGGCAACACCAGCCAGGGCGTGCGCCGCGACATCGTGCAACTGTCCGGCGAGAAATTCGCCGAAGGGCTGCGCGGCAACAGCATCCTGCTGTTCAACGCCGACGCGCCCAGCGTGCCCAAGGTGCTGGCCAATCCCTTCCTGGCCGGCAACGCCGCGGTGCGCGGCAAGCAGGTCTACGCCGCCGGCTTCGACACCTTCCGCCTGGATTACTACAGCTCGCGCAATCTGCTGGCGCGGCTGGCGCGGCAATTCCAATAGCCGGCAACGGCCGGCTTCCTTCCCGACAGGCTCGCGCCCGACACGGCGCGGGCCTGTTTTCACATTGATCGCCGCCATCCGGCGCCGCCTTCTCCATGAGCGCCTTCCCATGACGGGGCCGTGTAATTTTTTTAAGTAAATAAACAATGTTATTCATTAAATAAATTACAATAATGGCAATCGATGGAAAAGTATCGATAGCAAAGCCTATTTAGCCCCCCATATGAAATCACGGCCAAATCAGGAGGCTGCCACCACAAGCGCCGCTTGTCAGGCGCAAAAAAAGCCCCGGGCGCGGACGCGCCTCGGGGCACTTCAATGCATTCCATGCCGCGATCAACTTGATGAGCGGCCATGCCGGCGCGCGGCGCCGCGCCGCGCGACAAAAAAGGCCGCCTTGAAAGGCGGCCTGTTCGGCATGCGGCGCTTATTGCCGCCAAGCGGGATGATTCACGACCAACCCAGGCTGGCCAGCTCCTCCGCGCTCAGATGCCGCCATTCGCCCTGCGGCAGCTCGCCCAGCGCCACGCTGCCCAGGCTGATGCGGTGCAGCTGTTCCACCCGGTTGCTGGCCGCCGCCACCATGCGTTTGACCTGGTGATACTTGCCCTGGGTGATGGTCAGCAGAATCACATGGCTGTCCAGCCGCTCTATGCTGTCGGCGGCGAACTCCGCGCCTTCGTCGTTCAGATAAACCCCGCTTTGCAGCTTGGCGATGAACTCCTCGCTGGCCGCGTGTTTCAGCGTCACCTGGTAGCACTTGGGCACCAGCTTCTTGGGCGAGCTGAGCGCGTGCACGAACTGGCCGTCGTTGGTCAGCAGGATCAGGCCGGTGGTGTCCACGTCCAGCCGGCCCACGGCGGTGATGCCCAGATTGCCGAACTGATAAGGCAGCAGCCGATAAATGCCGGGATTGTGCTGCGGCTTGTGCGAGGTTTCGTAATTGGGGGGCTTGTGGAACAGCAAGTAGAGCGGCCCGGTCACCACGTCCCAGGGCTTGTCGTCCACCACCAGTTGCCGGATATCGGCCAGTTCCACCTGCTGACGGTAGTTGTCGACGATCTCGCCATTGAGTTCGACCAGGCCGTAGTCGATCAGCTGCCGGCATTCCTTGCGGCCGCCAAAGCCTTGTTGTTGCAGTAGTCGGTAAAGTTCCATCAGCGGATGGTAGCACACCGCCCCCGACGCGCCAGGCCGCCAAGCCGGAGCGTCAGGACACCAGCGGACGCATGGGATCCGCCACGCACACCCGGTCGCGCCCTTCCTTCTTGGCGCGGTACAAGGCCGCGTCGGCGGCGGCCACCACGCTGCCGGCGTCGGTGCCGTGCAGCGGGCACAGCGCCAGCCCCACCGACAAGGTGACGCGGATATCGTGCCCGCCGGCCACGATGGGCAGAACGCGCACATCGTGGCACAGCTGGCGCGCCTTGGCGTAGGCGTCGTTCAGCGACGCGCCGGGCAGCAGGATGAAGAACTCTTCGCCGCCGTAGCGGCACACGATGTCGCCGCTGCGGAAGGCGTCGCTCAGATGCGCCGCCAGCGCCGTCAGCACCGCGTCGCCGCAAGGGTGGCCATACCGGTCGTTGATCTGCTTGAAATGATCGGCGTCGACCATCAACACCGCCACGTCCCTGTGCACCGCCAGCATATGGCTGAGGATGCGCGGCAGAATATCGTCCAGATGACGGCGGTTGAACAGGCCGGTCAGCGGATCGCGCAACGCTTGCTCGCGCAAGCCCTGCTGCAGCAGTTCTATTTCATTCAGATTCTGGCGCAGCGCCTGGTTGGCCTGCAACAAATCCTGCTCCAGCTGTTTGCGCTCGCTGATGTCGTTGACGCCGTTGATCACGAACCAGCCGTCGTCGGCCCTCACCACGGAACAGGAGATCAGCGCCCAGAACTCCCGGCCGTCGGCGGCGCGCAGCCGCACTTCGCGGTCGCGCACGCAACCGCCTACGCGCAGCAGCGCGGACACGCGCTCGCGCTCGGTTGGATCCACGTAGAAGTCCTGCACCCGCAGCGGCCGCCCGGGCGCCAGACGTTCGCGGAACAGCTCCTCGGCGCGGGCATTGGCGTAGATCAGCTCGCCGCCCTGCAAACGGTTCATCGCCAAGGGAAAGGGCGCGGCGTCGGCCATCAGGCGCAAGCGCGCCTCGCTGTCCGCCAGTTCGCGGGTGCGGGCGCGGACCTTGCCCTCCAATTGGCGGTTGACCCCGCGCAGCCTGGCCTCGGTGCGTCGCAGATCCACCGCCAGCGCGCCGAACACCAGCAAGGTGGTGGTCTGGATCAGCATCAGCATGCTGAGAGTCAGCAATGCCTGCTCGCCGTGCCCGAAAGCGCCGTGGCCGGACACGCCGCCGGCCAGAGCCAGCAGCAAAATCCCCAGCGACAGGCCATGGGCCAGCCGCAAGCGCTGGCGAAACGCAAACCACAGCAGAGGCAGGCTGAAGCAATAAGGCAGGGCGGCATAGCGTCCGGTGCTGTCGTCTATGCCCAGCATGGCCAGGCCGGCGACCAGCAAGGTCAGCCAGGCGGTCAAACCGTCCAGCGAGCCGAGGCCGCCGTGGCCTTCGCCTGTCACCGCGCGCCTCAACAGCAGCAGACAGGGCGTCAGGCTGAAAATGCCGGCCAGGTCCGCCAACCACCAGGCGATGAAGTGACGCCCCAGCGGCAATAAGAGTTGCGGCTGGCCATGCAGCAGGGCCGCCGTGCCGCCCATGGCGGCGATGGCCGCGGCCAGCGCCGCGCCGGCGATGAAGGCCTGGACATAGGACAGGCTGTGCAAGGGCAGGCGCCGGCCGCAGCGGTAGCGCACCAGCAAGGCGCCCAACAAGCTGCCCACCGTATTGGCGCCGGCGATCAACAAGGCGTCTGCCAGCGGCAACTGGCGCGACAAGAGGCTAAACAGCAAAGACCCCGCCGCCAGCCCCATGCCGTAGCGCTGGCCGCCGCGCAAGGCGACCGCCATCGCCAGGCCGGCCGGAAACCAGGCCGGCGTCAGCCAGGTTTCCGCATTCATGAAGCCGGCCATCAATAGCCGAGCCAAGCCCCAATAGGCCGCGGCCACGCTCAGCTGCCGCCATGCGGCCGCCCAAAAGCCCGCGGCGGCATCCCTCCATCGCTGCATGCTTGTCTCCACCCTCCCTCAGCGCACAGCCGCGACGGCCGGCGAATGGGGGAAACCATCCGTCCCCCGCGCGCCGGCTTGAACGCGACCGGTGTTCCGGGCCGTCCCCGGAACGGGGAGCAAGGCGGGAAACGCCGCTTTTTAGTCAATATAGATATATTGGATAAATTCCGCCGTCATTCCTTGGCTTTCTTGACTGCCACGCACGCAGGGGGCGGGCGGGCTATCTTGCTGATTCACATCGCGATTGAATAAATGATAGCTATCATCTAAAACGGAATCACCGCTTCGTCATTGCGTTGCGCCACCCTCTAGCCGAACAGGAAGGTCAACGATGCGCTATAGCTCAACTCACAAGACCGAAACCCGTCAACGGATCCTGACCATGGCCTCGCTGCGTTTTCGAGCCGAAGGCGTGGCCAATGTCGGCATCGCCAATCTGATGGCCGATCTGGGACTGACCCACGGCGGTTTCTACGCCCACTTCCACAGCAAGGACGATCTGGTGGCGCAATCCTGTCGCCAGGCGCTGCTGGACATGAACGAGATTTGGCAGGCCCAACTGGAGCAGGCGCCCAACGGCGCCGGGCTGAAACGGCTGGCCAAGGATTATCTGAGCGCGGCGCACCGCGACTTTCCGGACTCCGGCTGCGCCGCCGCCGCGCTGGCCGGGGAGCTGGCCCGCCACGACAAGGCCACGCGCCAGGCGTTTTCCGAGGGCTTGCAGGCGCTGCTGCACACGCTGCGCCAAGCGCAACAATGCGACACGGCGGCCGGCTCGCGGCCGGCGCTGGCGCCCGAAGCCTGCCTGGCCCTGATGGTGGGCGCCTTGCTGCTGTCCCGCGCCATCTCGGACGAGACGCTGTCCGACCGGCTGCTGAAAACCGCAGCGGCGGCGCTGGCCCTGCAAGCCCGGGCTTAGAACCCGTTCAAAACCTCGCGGACAAGCGCGAGACAAGACCTTGCGGCGGAAGAAACGGAAGGAGCGCGCGGCGCGTGAGCGTGCTGAGGCCTAGCCGCCGCGCGAGATCTCGCGCAGCGCAGCAGACAGGAAACGACCTTTTTAGACGATGTCGAGGTGGTCAATGCCTTCCAGCGGGTCCCTGGACTTGGAGCCTTCGCTGTAAAGCTTGATCTTCAGCCGCAGATCGTTGATGGAGTCGGCGTTGCGCAGAGCGTCCTCGTAGCTGATCAGATCCGCCTCGTACAGCTCGAACAAGGACTGGTCGAAGGTCTGCATGCCGGTCTCGCGCGAGCGGCCCATCACTTCCTTCAGACCGGCGATTTCGCCCTTGAAGATCATGTCGGACACCAGCGGGCTGTTGAGCAGGATTTCCACCGCCGCCACCCGGCCGCGGCCGCTTTTGATCGGCACCAGCCGCTGGGAAATGATGGAACGCATATTCAGCGACAAATCCATCAAGACCTGTTGATGACGCTCCTCGGGGAAGAAGTTGAGGATGCGGTCCAGCGCCTGGTTGGCGTTGTTGGCGTGCAGCGTGGCCAGGCACAGGTGGCCGGTTTCGGCGAACTGCAAGCCGTAGCCCATGGTTTCGCGGTCGCGGATCTCGCCCATCAGGATCACGTCCGGCGCCTGGCGCAGGGTGTTCTTCAAAGCGATGTCCCAATCATCGGTGTCCACGCCCACCTCGCGCTGGGTGATGATGGACTTTTTGTGCTGGTGCACGTATTCGATCGGATCCTCAATGGTGATGATGTGGTCGTGGTTGTGGCTGTTGCGCCAGTCCACCAGCGCGGCCAGCGAGGTGGATTTGCCCGAGCCGGTGCCGCCGACGAAGATCACCAGCCCGCGCTTGATCAGCGCGATGTCGCGCAAGACCAGCGGCAGGTTGAGCTGGTCGAAAGTGGGGATTTCGGTGTTGATCTTGCGCAACACCATGCCGGCGTGGCCCTGCTGCACATAGGCGCTGACGCGGAAGCGCCCCAGGCCCGGCGGATTGATCGCGAAGTTGGCCTCCTTCTTGGTTTCGAACTCCTCGGTCTGCCGGTCGTTCATCACCGCGCGCACCAATTCCTTGGTGTGCTGGGCGGACAGGGGCTGCGGCGCCACCGGTGTGATCTTGCCGTCTATCTTCATCGCCGGCGGAAAGTCGGCGGCGATGAAGACATCGGAGGCGTTCTTGCCGGTGGCGTGCTTCAGCAGATCCAGTATGAACTTGGAAGCCTGGTCTTTTTCCATGATGAGGTCCCGCGGGTCGCCGTTTCTAGTGTAGCGCAGCGCCCGCTCAGAATTGATCCTTGTTGGCGGCCTTTTGTCTGGCGTCCGCCGGCGACACCATATTGCGCCGCACCAGCTCCTGTAGACACTGGTCCAGCGTCTGCATGCCGTGCTGCTGACCGGTCTGGATCATGGAGTTGATCTGGGCGATCTTGTTTTCGCGGATCAGGTTGCGGATCGCCGGGGTGCCCAGCATGATTTCATGCGCGGCCACCCGCCCGCTGCCGTCCTTGGTCTTGAGCAGGGTCTGGGCGATCACCGCGCGCACCGATTCGGACAGCATCGAACGCACCATCTCCTTTTCCCCGGCCGGGAACACGTCGACGATACGGTCTATGGTCTTGGCGGCGGAGCTGGTGTGCAGGGTGCCGAACACCAGGTGGCCGGTTTCCGCCGCGGTCAGCGCCAGGCGTATGGTTTCCAGATCGCGCAATTCGCCCACCAGAATCACGTCCGGGTCTTCGCGCAGGGCGGACTTCAGCGCATTGGCGAAGCTGTGGGTCTGCAAGCCCAGCTCGCGCTGGTTGATCAGGCACTTCTTGCTGTCGTGGACGAACTCGATCGGATCCTCCACGGTCAGGATATGGGAGAAGTGGTTGTCGTTGATGAAATCAATCATCGCCGCCAGCGTGGTGGACTTGCCTGAGCCGGTGGGGCCGGTCACCAGCACCAGCCCGCGCGGAAAGGCGGCGATTTCCTGGAAGATCTTGGGCGCGCCCAGCTGCTCCAGCGACAGCACCTTGGACGGAATCACCCGGAACACCGCTCCCATGCCGCGGTTCTGCACGAAGGAGTTGACGCGGAAACGGGCGATGCCGGGCAGGTCGAAGGAAAAGTCGCACTCGAAGGTGTCTTCGAAGATTTTGCGCTGGTAATCGTTCATGATGTCGTACACCATGTCGTGCACGTCATGGTGGTCCATCGGCGGCAGGTTGATGCGGCGGATGTCGCCGTTCACCCGGATCATCGGCGGCAGCCCGGCGGACAGGTGCAGGTCGGACGCCTTGTTCTTGACCGTAAAGGCCAAGAGCTCCGAAATTTCCATAATATAATCTCCACGATGACTGCGCCGCCGCCATGGTTTCAGCCGCCAGGCGACCACTTGAAAAATAATGAAGAACCGCCCGCGTCGGCGACGCGCCCGAACGAGACCCCGGCATTTCCGGCTCTGGCGCTGATTGTAAGCTCAACTCAGCCATTTGGGATATCGCCGTCACCCCATATTATTAATGATGCGCGGCCATGATTCTTTGTAGAAACCCCAAACCCGGGCAACAAGCCTCACCGCCCGCAGCAAACCATTTCTCGACGCCATGACAGACTCCATCTCCCAACCCTTGCAGCAAGTCCGCCAACGCCTGGCGGACGCGGAACACGCCGCCGGCCGTCCGGCGGGATCGGTGCGCTTGCTGGCCGTCAGCAAAACCTTCCCCGCCGCGGACATCGAGCAAGCCTATCTTGCCGGCCAGCGCGCCTTTGGTGAAAACTACGTGCAGGAATTGCAACAGAAGGCCGAGGCGCTGGCCGGCCTGGAGATCGAATGGCACTTCATCGGCCCGATGCAATCCAATAAAACCCGAGCGGTGGCGGAATTGGCGCACTGGGCCCACTCGGTGGAGCGGCTGAAAATCGCGGAACGGCTGTCGGCGCAACGTCCGGCGGCGCTGCCGCCGCTGAACGTGTGCATTCAGGTGAACGTGTCCGGCGAGGCCAGCAAGAGCGGCTGCGCGCCGGAGCAGGCGCTGGAATTGGCGCGCGCGGTGGCGGCCTTGCCGCGTCTGACCCTGCGCGGCCTGATGTGCATCCCGGAACCCACGGAGGACACGGCGCGGCTGGCGTCTCAGTTCGCCCAGCTGCGCAGGCTGCGCGAACGCCTGATCGCCGAAGGGCTGGCGCTGGACACGCTGTCCATGGGCATGTCCTCCGACATGGCCGTCGCCGTCGCCGAAGGCGCCACCCTGGTGCGGGTGGGCACGGCCATTTTCGGCGCGCGCCATTATCATTGAATGACATCGGCTTGAAACGATAGCGGTTTCAGGCCGGTTTATAAGGAAAAAGCATGCGGATTACCTTCATAGGCGGCGGCAATATGGCCAACGCCATCATCGCCGGCCTGATCAAGCAGGCGGCGCATCGCATCCACGTGGTAGACCCGGACGCCGGCAAAGTGGAACGGCTGCGCCAGGAATACGACGTCAGCGGCGGCGCGGCGCTGCCGGACGCCTTCGGCATCGGCGACATCGTGGTGCTGGCGGTCAAGCCGCAGCATCTGCGCGACTTGTGCCTGGAGCTTGAGCCCAGGCTCAACGGCGCGCTGGTGATCTCCATCGCCGCCGGCATCCGCCTGGACGCGCTATGCCGCTGGCTGGGCAGCAAGCGCGTGGTGCGGGTGATGCCCAACACCCCGGCGATGATAGGCAAGGGCGTGTCCGGCCTGTTCGCCTCGGTGGGCGTCAGCGAAGACGACCGCCAGGACGCCAACACCGTGATGCAGGCGGCCGGCATCACCGTCTGGCTGCAAAACGAACAACGCATCGACGACGTCACCGCCGTGTCCGGCAGCGGCCCGGCCTATGTGTTCTATTTCATCGAAAGCATGATAGAAGCCGCCCAGCAAACCGGCTTTTCCGAAGCGGAAGCGCGCCGGCTGGTGCTGGCCACCTTCGAAGGCGCGGTGGAACTGGCCAAGCAAAGCCCGCTGTCCGTGGCCGCCTTGCGCACCAATGTGATGTCCAAGGGCGGCACCACCGAACGCGCCATCGCCCGCTTTGAGGCGGAAGGCGTCAAGCAGGCCATCATCGCCGGCACGCTGGACTGCCGCGACCGCTCCATCGAAATGGGCCAACAACTCAGCCAGGACTAAGCCACATCATGTTCTTCGACACTTTGCGCTTTCTGATCCACACCCTTTGCGGCCTGTTCGTGCTGGTGCTGCTGCTGCGCTTCTATCTGCAAGTGGCGCGCGCGCCGTTCAAACACCCGCTGTGCCAGTTCGTGATGGCCGCCACCAATTTCGCGGTGCTGCCGCTGCGCAAGCTGGTGCCGGCGATGCGCGGCTACGACAGCGCCACCATGTTGCTGGCCTGGCTGGTGGCGCTGCTGTCCAATGTGCTGGTCACCTTGCTCAGCTCGGTGCAGGAAGTCTTCACCTTTCCGCAGGTCTGGGTGGCGCTGTCGCTGCTGTCGCTGCTGGAAGTGTTCAAGCAATCGCTGACCCTGTTGATGGGCAGCGTCATCGTTCAGGCCGTGCTCAGCTGGGTCAGCCCCTACAACCCGCTGATGCCGGTGCTGGACGCGTTGACCCGGCCCTTCCTGCGCCCGTTCCGCAAGGCCAATATCGGCGGCGTGGATCTGTCGCCGCTGGTGCTGCTCCTGATCATCCAGGTGATCCTGATGCTGCCGGTGCGCATGCTGGAAGCAAGCTTCTTGACCCAACTCAAGGTAGTACTGTAGCAATTCAGGTTATTTGTCATATTTTTTCGCGGCCGCGCTTTGCGGCCGCTCGTTTGGCAACCGATTTGCATCACCACACCAGGAGACTTCCAATGAAAAAAGCCTTGCTCGCCGCCGCCCTGTTGAGCGCCGCCGCCGCTCCCGCCTTCGCCAATATGCAGCTGGCGCAAAAATACAGCTGTACCGCCTGTCACGCGGTGGACAAGAAGATCGTCGGCCCGGCCTATAAGGACGTGGCCAAGAAATACGCCAGCCAGAAAGGCGCGGAAGCCATGCTGATGGCCAAGATCAAGAACGGCGGCTCCGGCGTGTGGGGCCCGGTGCCGATGACCCCGCATCCGAACATCCCGGACGCGGACCTGCGCGCGCTGGCCAAGTGGGTGCTGTCGCTGAAATAAGCCATCCCGACGCTAGAAACCCGGCACGCCGCACGGCGCGCCGGCTCCCGGAAAAAGGCGGCGCATTGCCGCCTTTGAACTGTCCGGGACATTTTATGTCTTAGCCTGTTGCGCCAATACCCTTTTAACGATGCCTCAGGCTTGTTACCGGAGTGAAACAACGCTATACCGATTGTCAGCAGCAGGGAGTTAATATCACCTAAGCGCCTAAGACAGTTGCAGAAATAGCGGGGCGCCGGTAATCTTCTCCGCCTGTTGCCAACTCTATGCTGGAAGCACCTATTATGGCCAAACTAACCGAACAGGATATCCTCAACTGGACCGGCGACGATTACATGAACGCCGACCATCTTGAGTTTTTCAAAGACCGGTTGTTGCAGATGCAGCAGGAGTTGCTCTCTAACGCAAATGCGACCGCCAATCACCTGCAAGAGCAGGAAGCCACGCCGGATCCCGCTGACCGCGCCACGCTGGAAGAGGAATACGCGCTGGAACTGCGCACCCGCGACCGCGAGCGCAAGCTGCTGCAAAAGATCCAGGCCTCGCTGCGCCAGATCGAAGACGGTTCTTACGGCTTCTGCGAAGACACCGGCGAACCGATCGGCCTGCGCCGCCTGATGGCCCGCCCCACCGCCACACTGTCGGTGGAAGCCCAGGAACGCCGCGAACGCATGAAGCGTCAGTACGCCGACTGACCGTTCCGGCTCTCGCCCGCAAAACGCCCTGGCCGCATCCGGGGCGTTTTTCATGTCCGCCTGTCCCTCGTCCAAGAAAAACAAGCAGATAAATCGGGAGCCGATAGCTTATCCCTAACGATCATCTAGTATGAATTTAGGGCATTAAAGCAGGCCGGCCGCTTGTCTAGCGTCGTGGAATCCGGTTATCTTGCTGCTATGCAAAAACTGAAATAGCAAGGAAGCCGCCTTTATGCAACGCCAGACCGACGACGTCAGAATCCGCGAAATCAAGGAATTGCTGCCGCCCATCGCCCACCTGTACGAACTGCCGATCACCGAGGCCGCCTCCGAGGTGATTTACGCCGCCCGCCGCGACATCTCCGCGCTCTTGCGCGGTGAGGACGACCGCCTGCTGGTGGTGATCGGCCCCTGCTCCATCCACGACACCGAAGCCGCCATCGAGTACGCCAAGAAGCTGGCGCCGCTGCGCGACAAGCTGTCGCAGGAGCTGGTGGTAGTGATGCGCGTCTACTTTGAAAAACCGCGCACCACCGTCGGCTGGAAAGGCCTGATCAACGATCCGCTGCTGAACGAATCCTTCGACATCAACAGCGGCCTGCGCATCGCGCGCCGCCTGCTGCTGACCCTGAACGACATGGGCATGCCGGCCGCCACTGAATTCCTGGACATGATCACGCCGCAGTACTTCGCCGACCTGATCAGCTGGGGCGCCATCGGCGCGCGCACCACCGAAAGCCAGGTGCACCGCGAACTGGCCTCCGGCCTGTCCTGCCCGGTGGGTTTCAAGAACGGCACCGACGGCAATCTGAAGATCGCCGTGGACGCCATCCGCTCCTCCAGCGTGCCCCATCATTTCCTGTCCGTGACCAAGACCGGCCACTCCGCCATCGTCTCCACCGGCGGCAACCCGGATTGCCACGTGATCCTGCGCGGCGGCAAGGAACCCAATTACTCGGCCGAGCACGTGAGCGCCGCGGCGGCGGAACTGGTCTCCGTGGGCCTGCCGCAAAAGCTGATGGTGGATTTCAGCCACGCCAACAGCCGCAAGGACTACCGTCGTCAGATGGAAGTGGCCGACGACATCGCCGGCCAGCTGGCCGCCGGCAACGCCAATATCTTCGGCGTGATGGTGGAAAGCCACTTGGTGGAAGGCCGCCAGGACCTGAAGCCGGGCTGCGAGTTGACCTACGGCCAGAGCGTCACCGACGCCTGCATCGGCTGGGACGACACGGAAAAACTGCTGACCACGCTGGCCGACGCGGTGAAGGCGCGCCGCGCGCGTCAAGACTGAGCCGGCGCCAAGCCGACTGCCTCGCGGCGGAGCATGCGCTCCGCCGTTTTCATTGGCTCAGCTGCTCGCCGGCCAGGCGGCCCAGAGTGGCGATCGCCCGCGCCAGCGCCGGCGACCACGGCTGGCCGAAGTTCAGCCGCAGGCAGTGGCCGAAACGCGGCTCGGCGGAAAACACCAGGCCCGGCGCGAAACTGATGGATTCGGCCAGCGCCCGCTCCAGCAAGCGGCCCGCGTCCAGCCCTTCCGGACATTCCACCCACAGCAGCAGACCGCCCTGCGGCCGCCGCAGCCGCGTGCCCTTGGGGAAGGCCGCCAGCACCGCGTCGGCCAGTTGGCCCATCTGCCGCGCCAATTGCCGCCGCAAACGCTCGGCGAAACGCGCGTAGTCGCCGTCGGCCAACACATCCGCCAACAAGCCCTGATACAAGGCCGAGCTCACCAGGCTGCTGCTATTGCTCAAGCGCGCCAGCGCCGCGTGATGGCGGCCGCCGGACAACCAGCCCAGACGGAACGAAGGCGCGAAGCTCTTGGTGAAGGACGAGCAGTAAATCACCTCGCCGCGGCTGTCCCAGGCTTTCAGCGGCGTCGGATGCTGCTCGCCGAAGTAAAGTTCGCCGAACACATCGTCCTCGATGATGGTCAGGCCGTGACGGTAAGCCAGCTGCAACAAGCGCTTCTTGGCTTCGTCCGGCATCAAGGCGCCGGTGGGATTCTGAAAATTGGTCACCGTCACCAGGCAGCGCGGCGCCGGTCCGTGGCGCAAGGCGAACTCCAGCGCCTCCAGCGACAGGCCGGCGTCCGGCGTGCACGGAATTTCCAGCGCTTTCAGTCCCAGGGCCTCCAGGGTTTGCAGCAGGCCGAAGTACACCGGCGTCTCCACCGCCACGGTGTCGCCCGGCCGGGTCAGCAAGCGCAGCGACAGGCTGATCGCCTCGGTGATGCCGTGGGTGAACAGGATGGCGTCCGGCTCCAGCGCCAGCTGCCACTGCGCCGCCAGCCCGCACACCAGCCGATGCAGCCGCGCCTGCTCGCCGCGCGGCAGATAGGCGCCGATCAGCTCCGGCCGCTGGTTCAGCGTCTGTTGCAGCCGACGCGCCAGCGCCGCCGCCGGATACATGCTGCCGTGCGCTTCCGCCATGTGCAGCTGGGTGCCGATGTCCAGGCCCGACCATTCGATCAATTGCGACATGCGGCTGTCCACCCGCACCAGGGTCGCCGCCGACGGCAAGCCGTCGTCCCGGGCATGCGCCTGCTGCGCGCGGCTGGGCAAGGCGGCGAAAAAGCCGGCGCGCGGCCGGGCGCTGACGCGTTGCCGGCGCTCCAGATGGCGGTAAGCCGCCAGCGCGGTCAAGACGTTGACGCCGTGCAGGGCGGCCAGGCGGCGCACCGAGGGCAGCCGGCTGCCGGGCGGGTACTCGCCGCTGTCCAGCCCGCGCTCGATGTCCGCGGCAATGCGTAGATACAGGGAATCAGTCATCGCTGTTATATAGAACAGATTGTGCGCAGCATAAACTGTTTGCGTCGGCTGTGGGAAGGCGAGGCGCGGCGCTTGCGCTAGGCTGGCCCTACTTTTCATCGCAAGAAAGCGCATCATGCCGTCCACCTTCTGGCGCGACCTGTCGCCCTCCGCCGCGCTGGCCGCGGCGCTGGCCTTATTGGTCGGCTATTCCGGCCCCTTCCTCATCATCGTCCACGCCGCCCAGTCCGCCGGCTTGTCCCCGGCCCAGCTCGGCTCCTGGATCTGGGCGGTGTCCATCGGCTCCGGCGTGGCCGGCCTCTACCTGTCCTGGCGCTGGAAAGCGCCGGTGATCACCGCCTGGAGCACCCCCGGCGCGGCCCTGCTGCTGGCTGCCCTGCCCGGCGTGCCCTACGGCGAGGCGGTGGGCGCCTTCCTGGCCGCCGCCGCCATCGTCACCCTGCTGGGCGTCAGCGGCCTGTTCGACCGGCTGATGAAGGTGTTCCCCGCCGCGCTGGCGGCGGCGATGCTGGCCGGCATCCTGTTCCGCTTCGTCGCCGAACTGGCCAGCGCCGCCGGCCACGATCCGCTGCTGGTGGTCAGCATGGCCGCGCTGTTCTTCGTCGGCCGCCGCTTCTTCCCGCGCTACGCGCTGCCGGCCGCCATCCTGCTGGGCCTGCTGCTGGCGGCGGCGCAAGGCCTGTTCCAGCCGCTGCCGGCCCACGGCGGAGGCGGCGGTCCGCTGTTCACCGCGCCGCAATGGTCGTGGAGCGCCTTCTTCAACCTGGCCTTGCCGCTGGCGCTGGTGGCGCTGACCGGTCAATTCCTGCCCGGCATGGCGGTGCTGGCCTCCTCCGGCTACCGCATCCCGGCCCGCTCTCCGGTGTCGCTGCTGGGCGCGGTGTCCATGCTGACCGCGCCCTTCGGCGGCCACGGCGTGGTGCTGGCGGCGATCACCGCCGCCATCTGCACCGGGCCGGAAACCCACCCCGATCCCAAACGCCGCTACGTGGCCGGCGTGATCTGCGGCTCGCTCTATCTGGCGATAGGCGCGGCCGGCGGCGCGCTGGCCAGCCTGATCCTGACCCTGCCCAAGGCGCTGGTGGCCACCGCCGCCGGGCTGGCGCTGTTCGGCACCCTGGCGTCCTCCTTGAGCGCGGCGCTGAGCGACGAGAGCCGCCGCGAAGCGGCGCTGATCACCTTCGTGGTGGCGGCCTCCGGCGTCAGCATCGCCGGCCTGGGCGCGCCGCTGTGGGCCTTGCTGGCCGGCGGCGCGGTGGCCTTGATCCTGCGTCCGGCCAAGGCCCGGCAGGCCGAAGCCGCCGTCGGCCAGCGCGGCTGAACCGGCACTGGCAGCCCGGCGGCGGGCATGATAAGTTAAGGGACTGGATACAATATTCCGCGCGGCGACCGAACCGGGCGGACCCTGCCCACCCTCGAGGAAACCATGTTCGCTGCCACCGTATACGCGCAACGCCGCGCCCGTCTGCAAGCGGCCGGCCTGTCCGGCCTGCTGCTGTTTGTCGGCAATGTCGATTCGCCGATGAACTATCACGACAACACCCTGCCCTTCGTGCAGGACTCCAGCTTCCGTTATTTCTTCGGCCTGAACGAACCGGGCCTGGCCGGCCTCATCGACGCCGACAGCGGCGAAGCGACTCTGTTCGGCAACGATCCGGACGTGGCCGACATCGTCTGGACCGGCCCGCTGCCCAGCCTGGCCGAACGCGCCGCGCTGGCCGGCCTGACACACAGCCGCGGCTACGCCGAACTGGCCTCCGCGCTGAGCGCCGCGCGCGCCGCCGGCCGCGCCGTCCATTACCTGGCGCCGTACCGCGGCGAGACCCTGATTGAAATGGGCCGCTTGCTGGACGTTCATCCGGCCAAGGTCAAGGACGGCTTCTCCGCGCCGCTGACCCATGCCGTGGTGGCGCTGCGCGAAATCAAGGGCGACGAAGAAATCGCCGAAATGGAAGCGGCGCTGGCGGTGACCCGCGACATGCACGTCGCCGCGATGCGCCACGCCAAACCCGGCGTGATGGAATACGAAGTGGTGGGCGAGATGGAAGGCATCATGCGCCGACGCGACTGGCAGCTGGCCTATCCGTCCATCTTCTCCCGCCGCGGCGAAGTGCTGCACAACCATCACCACGACAACCGCCTGGAAAGCGGCGACCTGGCGCTGAACGACACCGGCTGTACCTCCGGCGGCGGCTACGCCAGCGACATCACCCGCACCTTCCCGGTGGGCGGCAAGTTCAGCCCGCGCCAGCGCGAACTGTACAATATCGTGCTGGACATGCAGCTGGCCGCCATCGAGGCGATGAAGCCGGGCGTGCGCTATCTGGACGTGCACAAGCTGTCCGCGCGGCTGATGGTGGAAAGAATGAGCGCGCTGGGCTTCTTCCAGGGCGACGCCAACGATATCGTTGAATCCGGCGCCTACGCCATCGCCTTCCCGCACGGCCTTGGCCATCAAATCGGCATGGACGTGCACGATATGGAAGGCCTGGGCGAAGACCTGGTGGGTTACGGCGAGGACACCGAGCGCAGCCCGCTGTTCGGCCTGGGCTACCTGCGTCTGGGCAAGCCGCTGAAACAAGGCATGGTGGTGACGGTGGAGCCCGGCATGTACTTCATCCCGGCGCTGATCGAAGCCTGGGCCGCCGAAGGCCGCCACAGCCAGTACATCGACTACGACAAATTCCGCGAATACCAGGACTTCGGCGGCATCCGCATCGAAGACAATGTGCTGGTCACCGCCGACGGCAGCCGCGTGCTGGGCGCGCCGATTCCCAAGACGGTGGAAGAAGTCGAAGCCGCGATGGCCGGTTGAAACCCGCCGCTCCCGCCTTCCAGCCGCCCATGGGCGGCTTTTTCACGCCCGGTCGCCTGCGCTCGCCCCCGCGTCGCATTCTGACCAGCCCCCGCCGCGGGCCGATGCTAGTGTCGGTCTTTCCTTGCGTCAGCATCGGGAGACCCCTACATGGCTGCATTACCGGAAACCGGGGCGACAGACCGCCTCAACCGCACGGTGTTCCTCGGTTCGTCCAGCTGCATTCTGGCGCTGGCGCTGTGGGCGATGCTGGACGCCGACGCCGCCGCCCGCGTCATGGCCCAGGTGCTGGGCTGGATCACCGAGGGCTTTGGCTGGTACTACTTCCTGGCCGCCACGCTCTATGTCTTGTTCGTCCTGGTCATCGCCTGTTCCCGCTTTGGCAGCATCAAGCTGGGACCGGCCCATTCGCGGCCTGAATACAGCCTGTTCACCTGGGGCGCGATGCTGTTCGCCGCCGGCATCGGCATCGACCTGATGTTTTTCTCGGTGGCCGAACCGGTCACCCACCTGCTGGCTCCGCCCGAGGGCGCGCCCGGCACCCACGCCGCCGCGCGCCAGGCCATGTCCTGGACCCTGTTCCACTACGGCATCACCGGTTGGTCGATGTACGCGTTGATGGGCATGGCCTTGGGCTATTTCAGCTATCGCCATCAATTGCCGCTCAGCATCCGCTCGGCCCTCTATCCCATCTTCGGCCGCCGCATCCACGGCGCGCTCGGCCACGGCGTCGACATCGCCGCCGTGCTCGGCACCATCTTCGGCATCGCCACCTCGCTGGGCATAGGCGTGGTGCAGCTCAACTACGGCCTGCGCTTCATGTTCGACATTCCGGAAGGGGTGCTGGCGCAGGCCTTGCTGATCCTGCTGTCGGTGGCGATGGCCACCCTGTCCGTGGTCTCCGGCGTGGACAAGGGCATCCGCCGGCTATCGGAATTGAACGTGCTGCTGGCCATCCTGCTGATTCTGTTCGTGCTGTTCAGCGGCAATACCGTGTTCCTGCTCAACGGCCTGGTGCTGAACGTGGGCGACTACCTGAACGGCTTCGCCGGCATGACCCTGAACACCTTCGCCTTCCAGCGCCCGGTGGACTGGCTGAACGCCTGGACCCTGTTCTTCTGGGCCTGGTGGGTGGCCTGGGCGCCCTTCGTCGGCCTGTTCCTGGCGCGCATCTCGCGCGGTCGCACCCTGCGCCAATTCATCATCGGCACCCTGGTCATCCCCTTCGTGTTCACCTTGATCTGGATTTCCATCTTCGGCAACAGCGCGCTGGACCTGGTGCTGGCCGGCAACCAGAGCTTCGGCAAGACCGCGATGGAGACGCCGGAACGGGCGTTCTATTCGCTGCTGGCGCAATACCCGTGGACCGGTTTCAGCGCTCTGCTCGCCACCGTCACCGGTCTGCTGTTCTACGTCACCTCGGCCGACTCCGGCGCGCTGGTGCTGGGCAACTTCACCTCCATCCTCAAAGACCCGGCCAGCGACGCGCCCAAGTGGCTGCGCATTTTCTGGTCGCTGGCCATCGGCATCCTGACGCTGTCCATGCTGATGGTGGGCGGCGTGCCCACGCTGCAGAACGCCACCATCATCATGGGCTTGCCCTTCTCTTTCGTGATGTTCTTCATCATGGCCGGCTTGTACAAGGCGCTGCGGCGCGAAGGCATGCGCGAAGACAGCCGCCAGGCCAGCCTGGCCGGCTCGCTGTCCGGCCGCACCTACGCCCACTCCGATCCGCGGCTGAACTGGCAGCAACGGCTGAGCCGGGCGATGAGCTATCCGGACGCGGACCAGACCCGAACCATGCTGGAACACAGCTGCCTCCCCGCCTTGCGCGAGGTTTGCGCCGCGCTGCGCCAGCGCGGCGCCAAGGCGCGGCTGGAACAGGAAACAGACCCGCAGACCGGCCTGCCGCGGCTGGGCCTGCTCATCGCCGGCGACGGCGACGCCGCCTTCCGCTACCGCATCCAGGCCGCCATGGCGGCCACGCCCTCCTTCGCCATCCGCGCCGCGCCCGGCCATTACTGCCGATTGGAAGTGCACTTGCAGGACGGCAGCCAGGGCTACAGCCTGTGGGGCTACCACAAGGAACAGATCATCGCCGACATCCTGGATCAGTACGAACGGCATCTGCACTACCTCCACCTCAGCCGGCAAGCGCAGTCCGCCGCCTCATAGACCTCCGCGCCGCCGGGCTGGACGCCGCCGCCGCGGCGTCGCACCATGCGCTATTCAATCCGGCATGATGGGAAGCGCGATGGAAACCGTGGAATGCGTGGTGATAGGCGCCGGCGTGATCGGCCTGGCCGTGGCGCGGCAGCTGGCGATGGCCGGCCGCGAAGTCCTCATCGTCGAAGCGGAAAGCGCCATCGGCCAGCATGCGTCCAGCCGCAACAGCGAAGTGATCCACGCCGGGCTCTACTATCCGCCCGGCAGCCTGAAAGCGCGGCTCTGCGTGGCCGGCCGCCAGCGGCTGTACGACTACTGCGCCCAGCGCGCGATTGCCCACCGGCGCTGCGGCAAGCTCGTCGTCGCCGCAAACGAGACCGAACTGCCGCGGCTGCAAGCCTTGCAACAGCGCGCCGCCGCCAACGGCGTCGATGATCTGCGCTGGCTGGATGCGGAACAGCTTCAGGCGCTGGAGCCGGCCTTGCAGGCCCGCGCCGCGCTGTTGTCGCCGTCCACCGGCATAATAGACAGCCACGGCCTGATACTGGCCCTGCTGGCCGACGCCGAGGCCCACGGCGCGACGTTGGCCTTGAACTCCCCGCTGCAAGACGGCCGCGTGAGCGGCGACGGTTTGGAGCTGAACATCGCCGGCATGCGGCTACGCGCAGAACTGACGGTCAACGCCGCCGGCGCGTGGGCGCCGCGGGCGGCGGCCAGCATTGCCGGCGTTCCACGTGAAACCATTCCCACGCCCTATTACGCGCGCGGCGTCTATTTCGCGCTGCAAGGCCGCTCGCCGTTCCAGCGCCTGATCTACCCGCTGCCCGAGGCCGGCGGCCTGGGCACGCATCTGACGCTGGACCTGGCCGGCCAGGCGCGCTTCGGCCCGGACCTGGAATGGGTGGACGCCATCGACTACCAAGTGGACCCGGCGCGCGCGGAGCGCTTCTACGCCGGCGTCCGCCGCTGGTGGCCGACGCTGCCGGAACAGACGCTGGCGCCGGCCTACGCCGGCATCCGCCCCAAGATCGCCGGACCCGGCGCGCCGGACGCGGACTTTCTGATCCAGGGCCCGGCGCAGCACGGCGTGCCCGGCCTGCTCCAACTCTACGGCATCGAATCCCCCGGCCTCACCGCCAGCCTGGCGCTGGCCGAATACGCGGCGGCGACGCTGACGGCATAGCGCCGGGACGAGTTGTCCGCTTACAATCGAACCGTCCCAACCCGCCGCCTCGCAGTCTATGCTCATTCTGAATCAACGCCAGCAGGAATTGCTGGCCATGGTCAAACGCGACAGCTACGTCAGCGTGGAAAAGCTGGCCGAACATTTTTCCGTCACCCGGCAGACCATACGCCGCGACATCGCGCTGCTGGCCGAGCATCAGTTGCTGCAACGCTATCACGGCGGCGCCAGCGTGCTGTCCAGCGTGGAGAACGTCGCCTACCAGGCGCGGCAGGTACTGTGCATAGACGAAAAGCGCCGCATCGCCGAATGCCTGGCCCGCCACATCCCGGACAACGCTTCGCTGTTTATCAATCTGGGCACCACCACCGAGGAAGTGGCCAAGGCGCTGCACCAGCACCGCGGCCTGCGGGTGATCACCAATAATCTGCACGTGGCGGACACCATGTGCGACTACCCGGACTGCGAAGTCATCGTGCTGGGCGGCATGCTGCGCAAACGCGACCGCGGCATCACCGGCGAGGCCACGGTGCAGCTGATCCGCCAGTTCCGCGTCGATTACGGCATCATCGGCATTTCCAGCATCGAGCTGGACGGCACGCTGCGCGATTACGACTACCGCGAGGTGCGCAGCGCCGAGGCCATCATCCAGCAATCCCGCCATGTCTTCCTGGCCGCCGACCACAGCAAGTTCGACCGCCCGGCGCTGGTGGAGCTGGGCCATCTGTCGCAGATAGACGCGCTGTTCACCGACCAGCCGCCGCCGCCCGCCGTCGTCGAGCTGATGCGGGAGGCGGATACCCAATTGTACGTGGCGGACTGAGCCGGCCTCGGAGCCCGCTCAAGGTCCGTCCGCCTTGCGCCGCGTCTCAGGG
This sequence comes from Chromobacterium sp. FG22, assembly GCF_057809415.1. Classification (NCBI taxonomy): domain Bacteria; kingdom Pseudomonadati; phylum Pseudomonadota; class Betaproteobacteria; order Neisseriales; family Chromobacteriaceae; genus Chromobacterium; species Chromobacterium sp. FG22. Next base: position 83,879 of record NZ_JBMDJX010000002.1, read on the forward strand.
CTGCTGCCGCGTCGCCGCCAGCACGATCTCGCGAATGCACACATTCTGCGGCTGCTGATAGGCGTAGACGATGGCGCTGGCCACGTCTTCCGCCGCCAACACGCCGCCCATCTCCTGTTTCCAGGCTTCGTAACCGGCCTTGATCGTCTCGCTGCTGGTATGCGACAGCAACTCGGTGTCCACCGCGCCCGGCGCTATCGTCACCACCCGCACGCCGTGGTCCGCCACTTCCTCGCGCAGATTCTCAGACATCGCGTGCACCGCGAACTTGGTGCCGCAATAGGCCACATGGTTGGGGAAGGTCTTGCGCCCGGCCACCGAGCTGATATTGATCACCGTGCCGCGCTTGCGCTCCACCATGCCGCCCAGCACCGCGTGGATGCCGTTGAGCAGGCCGTGCACATTGACGTCGAACATGGTTTTCCACTCTTCCGGCGCCTGCTCGGCCATCTGTCCCAGCAACATCACGCCGGCGTTGTTGACGATGGCGTCCACCGGCCCGAAGCGGCCCTCCGCCTCCGCCACCGCGGCGGCCAGCTGGGCGCGGTCGGTCACGTCCACCGCGCGGCACAAGGTATTGGGCAAGGCCAGCGCTTCCAGCCGCTCCACCCGACGCGCCAATAGCAAGAGCGGATGGCCTTGTTGCGACAACAAACGGGCGGTGGCGGCGCCGATGCCGGAGCTGGCGCCGGTGATGACAATGAGAGCCTTACTCATGGAACTTCTCCTTTAGCAATAGAAATAACTGATATCAAATCCTTGAGCAGCACTATAATTCGCTGACGATTCCACGAAAAATCGTTTATTCCACTTGCTGCCATCGGTTTAATTTATGGATATTCGCTCGCTCAAAGCCTTCATCGCCGTATTCGAAGAGCGCAACATCACCCAGGCCTCGACGCGTCTCTACCTGAGCCAGCCTGCGCTGTCCGCCACCATCCGGCAACTGGAAGAACAGCTGGGGGCCGCGCTGTTCCAGCGTCAGCCGCGCGGGGTGGAAGTGACCGACGCCGCCCGGCTGTTATACCCGGCGGCGCGGCGGCTGGTGGAAGAAGCCGACAGCCTGACACAGCTGTTTCGCGGCCGGCAGGACTGCCTGCCGCTGACGCTGGGGGTGGCGGCGGACCTGGGCCAGGCCGATGTGGCGCGCGTGTTGGCGGCGGCCTACCGCGCGGTGGACGGCTTGCTGCTGGAACTGGCGGCGGGCTGCGCCGGCGACGCGCGGCTGGACGAGGAGGCCAATCGTTGCGAGGACGAGCTGTTCCTGCCGCTGTGGGAAGAGGATTATGTGCTGGCGATGCGCGCCGACGCGCCGCTGGCGGGACAGCCGCTGCTGCGGCCGGGACAACTGCTGGGCCAGGACCTGATCGCCTGCCCGGACCATCCATCGCACCAGCGCTTCGCCAGCCTGTTGGGCGAGGCGGCGCGGGAACTGGCGGTGGCGGCGCGCTGCGCCACCCTGCAACAGGCGGCGACGCTGGCCGCGGCCGGCGCCGGCGTCGCCTTCGTCCCGCAGGGGCTGGCCCTGGACCAGCCCGGCCTGTGGAGCTGCCGGCTGGATCAGGCGGCGCTCAGCCGCCGCGTCGGCCTGTGCTACGCGCCGGACGCTTTGGCCAAGCCGGCGCTGGCCCGTTTGAAACAAGGCCTGGCCGGCGGCTGAGGACCTGTTTTAACAGCGGCTGACAAAACTCAGTTTTACGGCAGAGGCAAGACGCGCCGACGTAGGCAGTGCCTTGAGTACGGCAAGCCGGCGCAGCACGGCATCAGCGGTTTTGTCAGCCGCGCTTGGTCTTAGAACCTGTTCAAAGTCTCGCGAGCTAAGGCGAGACGAGGCGAAAACGGCTGAAGAAGCGGAATGTACGTGTGGTACATGAGCATTCTGAATGCCGTTTTCAACGCCGTATCGCCGACGCGCAGCAGGCTTTGAACAGGTTTTTAGAACCTGTTTACGATCTCGCGAGCTAGAGCGAGACAAGGCGAAAACAGCTGAGAAAGCGGAATGTACAGAGGGTACATGAGCATTTCGAAGCGGTACTCACCGTGTCACATTTCACAACGCGCAGCAGATCGTAAACAGGTTCTTACTGCACCGCGGCGAAAGCCTTGGCCACATAAGGCGCATTGGCGCGGGTCAAGCCGGCCACGCACATGCGACCGGTGCCCACCAGATAGACGCCGAAACGCTCGCGTAGGGCGTCCACCTGAGCCTGGCTGAAGCCGGTGTAGCTGAACATGCCGCGCTGATGGACCAGATAGGCGAAGTCCTGCTCCGGCAGCGCCTGCTTCAACACTTCCACCAGAATGCCGCGCATCTCCAGGATGCGGCCGCGCATCTCGTTCACCTCGGACACCCACAGCGCTTTCAGCTCGGTGTCGCCCAGCACGGTGGCGATCAGACGCGCGCCGGTGGTGGGTGGGTTGGAGTAGTTGCGGCGCACCGTGGCCTTGAGCTGGCCCAACACCAGCTCCGCCTCGGCCTGGCTCGGGCATACCACCGACAGGCCGCCGCAGCGCTCGCCGTACAGCGAGAAGATCTTGGAGAAGGAGTTGCTGACCAGGAAGGACACGCCGGCGTCGGCCATCGCGCGGATGGCGTAGGCGTCCTCTTCCAAGCCGGCGCCGAAACCCTGGTAGGCGATGTCCATGAAGGGAATCAGCTGCTTGCGCTTGGCCAGCGCCACCACCTGATCCCACTGCGCATTGTCCAGATCCGAGCCGGTGGGGTTGTGGCAACACGGATGCAGCAGCAGGATGCTGCCGGCGGGCAGGGTTTCCAGCGTGTCCAGCATCGCCGCGAAGTCCACGCCGCGGGTTTGCGGATCGAAATAGGGGTAGCGATTGACCGCGATGCCGGCGCCTTCGAAGATGGCCACGTGGTTGTCCCAGGTCGGATCGCTGACCCACACCTGGGCGTCGGGGAAATAGCGCTTGAGGAAGTCCGCGCCCACTTTCAGCGCGCCGGAGCCGCCCAGGGTCTGGATGGTGGCGACGCGGCCGGCGGCCAGCGCCGGGTGTCCCTCGCCGAACAACAGCTCCTGCACCGCCTTGCGGTAGGCCGGCAGGCCGTCCATCGGCAGATAAGTGCAAGGCTGGGCCGGCTGGGCCGCCAGCTTGGCCTCAGCCTGCTGCACCGCGTTCAGGCGCGGAATGCGGCCCTGCTCGTCGTAATACAGGCCGATGCTGAGGTTGACCTTGTCGCCGCGCGCATCCTTGCCGAAGGCGTCGACCAGCGACAGGATGGGATCGCCGGCGTAGGCGTCGACGTGCTGAAACATGTGTTTCTCCTTGAGTAGTGTGGTATCGCCTCGTGCAGCCGTTTAGAACGGCTAACAAACCCCTGATGCTGCGTTGCGCCGACTTGCCGTACTCAACGGCGCGCCATGCCTCAGGCGTGAAACCCATATTTGTTAGCCGCTCTTAGAACGTGTTTACGATCTCGCGAGCTCAGGCGAGACCAGGCGAAAACCGCTGGGAAAGCGGAATGTACGAGTGGTACATAAGCATTTCGAGACGGTACTCGCCGTGCCATGTCTCACGACGCGCAACAGATCGTAAACAGCTTCTTACGCCGCCCTCTGACGGGGCGGTAAAGATAGAGTATTGTGCCAGACGGATTCAGGACCCGGACGCCAGATCGTCGCGCTTCAGCGCCAGCATCATCGCCGCGATCCACGGCAGGATCAGCCAGCCGCCCAGCACATTCAGCGCCGCCACCAGCTTCAGCCGCGGGCTGCCCACCAAGGCGGCGGTCAAGGTCGGCACCAGGTAGGCGCCGCCCAAGGCCAGCGCATTGCCCAGATACATCGCCCATTGCTGCCACTGCGGCTCGCCGCTGTAAGCGCCGTAAGCCCACAAGGCCAGCGCCGCCGCCAGCACCGTGAAGAACAGCTTGCGCGCCATCGTCAAAATCTTCATATCTTCCTAATCCGTTCTCGCCGCGACGGCGCCATCAGCCGCCGCCACAATGAAATGCCAAGCTTAATCAGGCTTGCGCCAATATGGCAAAAGCAATTGCATAAATCAGACAGTTTGCGCCACATTTTTACCAAACAGCGCAAGATTGATATGCATCAGGCAAGCATGGGATTCCCATTTCAACTAATGCGAACCATCTGCCTACAATCCACTTGCCCTCACCGCCAAACCGCCGCACGCTTAGCGCGCGGCCACCATGAGCCGTCTCGCACCGCGACTGACTGCTCAGAACCTGTTTACGATCTGCTGCGCGTCGTGAGACGTCACACGGTGAATACCGCTTCGAAATGCTCATGTACCGTTTGTACACTGCGCTTTCTCAGCCGTTTTCGCCTTGTCTCGCCTTAGCTCGCTAGATCGTAAACATGCTCTCAGAGAAGAGGAATGCATCATGACGCCGCGCCCTACCCTGCTTGCCCTGGCCACCGCCCTTGCGCTGGCCGCCCCGCTCGCCGACGCCTGCTCATCGCTGATCGTCGGCAAACAGGCCTCCGCCGATGGCTCCATCATCATCGCCCGCAACGAAGATTATTACATCAATAACTGGAACAAGCGCCTGGTGCTGCATCCGGCGCGCGCGGCGGCCAAGGATGAGACGCTGAGCTTCAAGAACGGCCTGAAAGTGCCGGCGCCGGCACAGTTCTACCGCTATAGCGGCCTGATGGACTGGAACGGCGACAGCGCCGGCGGCGACGGCCTGTACGAGGAACGCGGCGTCAATGAATTCAATGTGGCGGTGTCCGCCACCAATAGCGCGGAGATCAACGCCCGCGCCAAGAAAGCGGACCCGCTGCTGGACAGCGGCGTGGTGGAGGCGGTGATCCCCTCGCTGATCCTGCCGCAGGCCAAGACCGCGCGCGAAGGCGTGGAACTGCTGGGCCGCTATATCAACCAATACGGCGCCGGCGAAGGCAATGGCGTGCTGATCGCCGATCCGAACGAAGCCTGGTATATGGAAATCGGCTCCGGCCACCACTGGCTGGCCTATCGCGTGCCGCAGGACAGCTATTTGATGGTGGCCAACGGCCTGCGCCTGCACGACATCGACCTCGCCGACCGCGCCAATGTGATCGCCAGCCCCGGCCTGGCCGAGTTCACCGCCAAACACCAGCTGCTGGCCAAGGTGGACGCCAAGCGCTTCAACTTCGCCCAGGCCTTCGGCGTCACCGGCGACAAATACAATGTGGACCGCGAATGGCTGGGCCAGCATCTGCTGAACCCGGCGCTGCGCCAGGCCACGCGGCAGACGCAATACCCGCTGACGCTGAAGCCGGAGCACAAGATCGCGGTGGCCGACGTGGCCAAGGTGCTGCGCGCCACCTTCCACGGCACCGCGCTGGCCAAACAGAAGGACGCGGACCGGCCGATGGGCGTGGACCGCACCATAGAAACCCACGTCATCCAGCTGCGCGCCGGCCAGCCCAAGGAGTTGGCGGCGCTGACCTGGCAATCCTTCGGCAGCCCGGCCGGCGCGGTGCTGGTGCCGATGTACGAGAACGCGATGAAGGACATCCCCGCGCCGCTGCGCGCCGGCGCGGCCAATTACGAGAGCGGCTCCGCCTACTGGGCCTTCCGCGCCAACGCCACGCTGGCCCAGACCAAGCCGGACAAGTATCTGCCGGTGCTGGCGCAATGGCAGGCGCGGCTGGAGCGGCAGTTCCAAAGCCAGCAGCCGGCGGTGGACGCCATGCTGACCAGCCTCTACGCCAGTCAGCCGCAAACCGCGGTAGGCTTTGCCGGCCAGTGGAGCGGCGGCAATATGCTGAGCGCGGTGCAATCGGCGCGCGACGTGCACGCCGGCCTGCTGACCGACCTGACCAAGGCCAGCGAGAAGAAATACAGCCCGGAGGAGCTGGAAAAAATCAAAAACCTATAAGAACGTGTTTACGATCTCGCGAGCTAAGGCGAAACAAGGCGGAAACGAGCGAAACAGCGGAATATACAGGTGGTACATGAGCATTTTGAGCGGGTACTCACCGTGCAACGCTTCACGCCACGCAGCAGATCGTAAACAGGTTCTAAGCGGCTAGCAGCCAGGAGCGGCGCCGGCAAGCCCGGCCGCTCCCGCCAGTCCGGGCGTGTTATCTTTGATGGCATCCCCATTGCCCGGCTGGCTGCGCCATGACCCTCCACATCGACACCGATCCCGCGCGGCTGGACCGCGAACGCGTCTACCGCTACCTGTCGGAGCAATCCTACTGGGCGCGCCAACTGCCGCGCGACATCTTCGAGCGCTCGCTCGACCATTCGCTGTGCTTCGGCGCCTACGCCGCCGACGGCGAGCAGATAGGCTTCGCCCGCGTGATCACCGACTACGCCACCTTCGCCTATCTGGCCGACGTGTTCGTGGTCGAAGCCTGGCGCGGCCAAGGCGTGTCCAAGCAATTGATGGCGGCGATCGACAGCCATCCCGGCCTGCAGAACCTGCGCCGCATGCTGCTGGCCACCGCCGACGCTCACGGCCTGTACGCGCAGTTCGGCTTCAGCCCGCTGTCCCGGCCGGAATGGATGATGGAAAAAAGAGACGCCGACATCTACCAGCGGCTGGCCGCGAATCCCGGAAGCGCGGCATGAGCGTGCGCAAACAGTTCTGGGTCGACCCCTACCAGACCGAGCTGCACACCACGGTGGCGCACGTGGACGGCTCGCGGGTCTGGCTGGACGCCACCCTCTTCTACGCCTTCTCCGGCGGCCAGGAAAGCGACAGCGGAAGCATAGGCGGCCGTCCGGTGCTGCGCGCGGAAAAACAGGACCAGGACATCGCCTACACCCTGGCGGACGATCACGGCCTTGGCGCCGGCGACGCGGTGACGGTGGCGATAGACTGGCCGCGCCGCTACCGGCTGATGCGGCTGCACTTCGCCGCGGAGCTGGTGCTGGAAACCATTTGCCGCGAGCTGCCCGACGCGGCAAAGATAGGCGCCCACATCGCGGAGGACAAGGCGCGCATCGATTTTGCGCTGGCCCGGCCCATCACCCCGCTATTGCCCGCCATCGCCGCCAAAGTGCAGGCGCTGATAGACGCCGATCTCGCCATCGTCAGCGCCTATTCCGACGAAGCAAACCAGCGCCGCTACTGGGAACTGCCCGGCCTCTACCGCGTACCCTGCGGCGGCACCCATTTGCGCCGCAGCGGCGAAGTGGGCGAACTGAAGCTCAAACGCAAGAACGTGGGCCAGGGCAAAGAGAGGGTGGAGATCACGCTGGCGCGGCCATAAGAGCCTGTTCAATGTCTGCTGCGCTACGTGAGTAGCGGCGCGATGAGTACACCTTCGAAATGCTCATGTAGCACGTGTACATTCCGCTTTCTCAGCCGTTTTCGCCTTGTCTCGCTCTTGCCCGCGAGACTTTGAACAGGCTTTAAGAAAAACCCGCGCGGGCATGCCCGGCGCGGGTGGTTTCACGTGAAACGGCAATCTGCAAACGCTCAGGCAGGCTGCTTCGGCCAGTCCACCTCGGCCAACTGCGGCCACGCGATCTGCTGCGGCAGGCGCGACAACTCGACACAGTAACGCTTCCACGCCGTCAACAAGCCCTGCTCCTGCGTCGTCGCCAGCCCCAGTTCCTGCGCATCCTCCAAAGGCCGGCGCTGAGCATAGGCAATCGCCAAACGCTGCTGCAACTCCTGCTGCGCCTGCGCCGTCAGCGCCGCGCGCTGCGCATCGGCGTCCACTTTCCAGGCTTTCTTGTTCCACACCGCAAAGGGCGGCGGCTCCAGCTCGGTGGCCTGCAAGCTGTCCGGCGTATCGCCGATTTGCGCCGTCACCGGCTGCGCGCTGGCCTTGCTCCACAGCTTGAGCGCGCGAAAATCCACCACCAGCAGCCAGCAGCCGTCGCGGTAGACCGCCGCTTGCCTGTCCCCCGCCTGCGGCGGTTGCTGCTCGGTGGCATTGGCCGGAATCAACCAAGTTTCCTCAACATCCAGCGGCGATAGATCCGCCGTAGTGGTGCCCAGATACTCGCCGGATTCCGGATGGTAGGCGTAGACGGTTTTCTGTTTGCGTTCTTGCATGGCGGTTTCCTTAGTATTTGATGCAGGCGAGAAGGGCGATGTTGCGGGGGCGGGTGCCTTTCAAGAGATTGGTTGTCGCTCCGGCGGCAGCTTGCGTCAATGTTCCTCCAAGGAGTTGACCTTGCCAGTTCGGGACCGGAGTGACATCGTAATTCCCCACGGAGGTACCATCGACATGGTTACTCTCAAAACCATCGTCAAACAAACTCTCTACCCATCCCAACCTATCGTTGTAACTGCTTTGCCATGCGCCGCTGCGCGCCGTATCGATATAGCCTTGATAAGGTATCAATGAACCCATTTGCCTAGACGCAAACGCACGCCCCGCATCAACCTTGCCACCACACGACCAGCCTCGAATAAATTCCCCGCGCAAATCAGGCAGATTGAACGTCGTCGAGCCATCCCCCGCGCCATACGTTGTCCCAATCGCGGCAAACAAGGCCGGATAAGTACTACGGCTGGCCGGCGAGCCGTCGCACTTCAACCAGCCAGGCGGCGTATAAGGCATCGCGAAATGCCCTACCAGGCCCGGCGCGCCGGACATGGTCAGCAGATTGGTGATAGGGCCGTCCTCGCACTGGGTCAGGTCCACGTAAAAACCACGAGACTTGACGCCATCGTTGTTGAACACGCGGAACTGGTTGCCCCAGACATCGATATTGACGTCGCTGAGCTTGCTGTCGCTTTGCGGCGCTTGCAATTGCAGCTGGCCGCCTTCCTTGCCGCCCTCAGCCAGGAAACGAGAATTGGGCTGAAAATCCACCCGGCCATTCATCTTGCCGCCGCTCAGCGGCAAAGCATCGGTGATGCCGTAGCCGGCCAGCGTGGTCGGCTTGCTATTGCCGCCCCAGGTCAGCTTCTTCAGCGCCTGCAGTAACTGGTCCTTGCGCGCCGGATCAGCGCTCTGGCCGCTGTCGCGTATCACCGTCAACAGCTCGTCCTGGCTGGATTGGGCCGCGGACTGGACATTGTTCAACCACTCCGAGGTCACCACCGTGCCCAGTTCGCCGGTGTAGGGGTTGCCGTCGTGGAACAGGCCGTCCGGGCTGTTGATCGGCTTCATGGTGTTTTGCATCGCGCTCTCGCTCCATTTACAGGGTTGGCCCGCTGGCCGGGCTGGCGGCCTGGTGCGGACTCCGGGCCGGGCGAGTGGTCCGTAAACCACCCGCTGACCTGCTTCGCTAGTGAATCAATACAGTGATTTTGCCGGGAAGCGACGCGCGTCAGCAGTGGACGGATGTCAGTAGTTTGGAGCGCAGCCACAAAGCAAAACGGCGGCCAAAGCCACCGTTTTGCAGACACTTAACGCTCAGTTTTTAGACCGGCGCCGCAGGCCAGTCCGCTTTGTCCAGCTGCGGCCACGCGGTCTGCAGCGGCAGCCGCGACAGCTCAACGCAGTAACGCTTCCACGCCGTCAGCAGACCTTGTTCCTGCGTCGTCGCCAGCCCCAGCTCCTGCGCGTCCTCCAAAGGCCGGCGCTGAGCATAGGCAATCGCCAAACGCTGCTGCAAATCCTGCTGCGCCTGCGCCGTCAGCGCCGCGCGCTGCGCATCGGTATCCACTTTCCAGGCTTTCTTGTTCCACACCGCGAAAGACGGCGGTTCCAGCTCGGTGGCCTGCAAGCTGTCCGGCGTGTCGCCGATTTGCGCCGTCACCGGCTGCGCGCTGGCCTTGCTCCACAGCTTGAGCGCGCGAAAATCCACCACCAGCAGCCAGCCGCCGTCGCGGTAGACCGCCGCTTGCTTGTCCCCTGCCTGCGGCGGTTGCTGCTCGGTGGCATTGGCCGGAATCAACCAGGTTTCTTCAACGTCCAGCGGCGACAGGTCCGCCATGGTGGTGCCCAAATACTCGCCGGTTTTCGGATGGTAGGCGTAGACAGTTTTCTGTGTGCGTTCTTGCATGGCGGTCTCCTTAGTATTTGATGCAGGCGAGCAGGGCGACGTTGCGGGGGCGGGTTTCAGATCCTCCCGTCACACCGGTTACGTCAACTCTACCGGCATATTTAGTCGGGCTATACCCAGTGAAATGGGTCCCTTGAATTAAGTCACCTTGGCCTGCTTCATTCACCAAAAAGCCCATCCCATTCCATTCCAGACTAGGGTGTCTATGGGCTTCTACACTACCTAATTGCGCCCCCCCAAATGAGCGCCCGCCATCAACACCACGTTCATCGCTCCACCCTCGTAAGAATTGGCCATTTAAGTTCGGCAAATAGAACTTTCCGGAATTGGTTTCCGTTCTATATACCGCAGGAGCACTAGGCGGCGAGAATGCCGATGCGTAAAGATTTTTTTTGCTGACTTTCCAGTCCTGGTAATAGCCGGAAGAAGAACCGGATAGTCCGGGAGCGCAGCCGTCCACGCCAAACAATAGGGTGTTATCCGCGATGAACACCCGCCGCGTGCTGGATAAGCTCCAGGTCAAAACGCCATCAACATATAGGCGATAACTTTGTCCGTCATAGCAAAAAGCGATGTGATACCAACGCGCAGTGGCAAATATGCCTGGAGTCCCAGCGGAAGCCTCGACAATAAACCCAGGTTCAACACCAGCCAGCCATATTACCGGGGCCTTGCTCGCCTTATCAAAGCCAAGCGTTATTTCCCCCCAGGTCTTGGATTGATTCATGGAGGTAATCCATGCCACCTGATAACCGTTGCTATTGCCGGTGCCGGTGAAATTTGGGAAATGCCATCCTTCAATGGTGAACTCATTGGGATTAAACGCCTCCGCCAACGGCATGCTGGCGTAACCGCCGTTTTCCATTGTCTTCAGGCTTTGCGTCCCAAACTTGGCCTGCTCTGTCGACATCCCTGCTCCGCCAAACGTTGATACCGCAGACCCCCAGGCGCAATCCGCCAACTTCTCAGCCTCGTCCAGACGCAACATTGCTTGCACCTCGCCCTTGATTGGGGCGAAACGATGCCCAATGGCATTGAAAAGCTCTGGATAAGTACTCTGTAAAACCTGGGTACCGTTGGCCCGCAACCAGCCCTCGGGCGCTACCGGCATGGCAAAGTACGCAACCTCCCCCGCCGGCGCCGCAGCTCTAACTTGACTCGTGGTCGCGCCATCGGTAATCCCGTAACCCGCCAAGGTAGTCGGCTTGCTATTACCGCCCCAGGCCAGTTTCTTCACCGCCTGCAGTAATTGATCCTTGCGGTTGGCGTCCAATGCCTGGCCGCTGTCCTTGATCAAGGCAATCAACTCGTCCTGCGTGGCGGCTGTCGCCTGCTGCAAGCTGTTCAGCCAATCAGCGCTGACAATAGTGCCCAGCTCGCCGGTAGTGGGGTTGCCGTCATGAAACAGGCCGTCCGGACTGTTGATCGGCTTCAAGGTGTTTTGCATCGCGCTCTCGCTCCTTAGTGAGTCTGCCTATGAGCCGGGCCGGCGACATAGGCAGGGGCGCGGACCACTTCAGCCGTCGTCAAACCGCCAGTTGACCCGCTTCGCTAGTGAATTAATGCCCTCATTGTGCCGGGGAGCGACGCGCGTCAGCAGCGGACGGATGTCAGTGGCGAGCAGGCAAAAAAATGGCAACCCCGCAGGATTGCCATACTTGAAAACCAATGATGTTTACGGCGCGATCGGCGCTTTGTGTACGTAGCCGCCATGCATACCGGACAGCGCTGCAGGCAAGGCCAGTTGGAAGACCGAGTTATTCTCGGCGTAGACATGACTGATGCTGTAGCCGCCGCCCCAATCCCCGACTCCAGCCAGATGCACCCAACCATCGCTGGGCGTGATGCGCTTGTTCTCCGCAACCTTGCCATTACGATACTGGCCGTAGTCATAGTAGATAGAGCCGCTGATGCAACGCAGCCAATTCATAAAAGTGACCGGCCCTTCGGTGCCAACCCCGTACGCCAGCGCCACCGCCATATTTTTGCCATCCAACACTTGCGGCGAATAGGTCAAAGCGCCGCAGTGCACCTCCGCAATGTGAAACTCGTAACCATAACGTTTGTTTCCACGCTCCATTGCATTCAGCAAATCCACCACCGGCTGCGTCAGCTTCGGACCCGTGCCCTCAAACGAGCCATTATCGTGAATGAAACGCCCCACCGAACCGACACTCTGGCTATAGGAAACAGCATGCATGGGTGTAGCAAACGGCGCGGTAATCTGGTTGGTTCTCGCCTGCACCATGCCCTCCGGCGTGAACGGATCAAAGAAGCGGCCGCCATCCGCCAGCAGGTTGCGGCGCGGCAACATGGCCACGGTGATGCCATCCTGGATGCCATAGCCGGCCAGGGTGCTGGCCTTGTCGGCCTTGACCGACACCTCGGCCTTGGTCGCGCCGTCGCTAATGCCATAGCCCGCCAATGTGGTCGGCTTGCTGTCTCCGCCCCAGGCCATTTTTTTCACCGCCTGCAACAGCTGGTCCTTGCGGCTGGCGTCCAGCGTCTGACCGCTGTCCTTGATCAGGGAGATCAGCTCCTCCTGAGCCGAGCGCGTAGCCAGTTGCAGGTTGTTCAACCAGTCGGCGCTGACGATGGTGCCCAGTTCGCCGGTGGTGGGGTTGCCGTCGTGAAACAGAGTGTCCGGCGTGTTGATGGGCTTGAGTGCTTCTTGCATGGAATCGTCTCCCGCGGATAAGAAAAGGCGAAAAGAAAAATCGGCCGGAGGCCGATGACAGCTGTCGCTGCTGAAATGACTGGGAACGATTTTGCGGGAAACGCGCGCAAGGCGGCAGGCGACGGGTGTCAGTGCCATAGCCGCAAAAAAAGCCGCATCCGGAAAGGATGCGGCTGGCGTGCGCTTGGCCGACTTAACTGAAGCTGAGCACGCTGTTGGCATTGCCCGCCACGCCGCTGGTGGCCGGCGAATATACCGTCGGGCAACCGGTCGATGCGGCCTTGGTGTCGTAGGCCTCCAAATAACTGGTGCTGTAGGTCTCAAACCCCACCTGGCAGTTCTTTGCCCAACCGCCATTAATTACCATGGTCGTTCCGCAAAGCGCTCTAAACCCATTGTTGCAGTTTTCCGCAATGGCCATCGGCGCGTAAATCACCCCAGCCCAAACCGCTTGGAAACCCGTATCGCAATTGAGCGCCTTGCCGCGCCGCCCCTGCGGCAAAGACGGCACAGGTCCGGAACCATGATTCCATGTCACAGCGCCAGAATGCGCCTCGAAGCCGACCCCCGATTGCTCCACCACGCTACCATCGCACCAGAGATAGGCGTTGCGGGCGGAGGCAAAACCAGTTCGCACCCCGGTAATACGCCCCTCGGTTACCCAAGCTCGGCTGGTATCCGCGCATATTATCCCTTGCGGATTGGTACTGCGGTCGTTGATATCCAGGCGCAATGGCACCTTGGTCAGATAGTTCTTGCCCTCGCCGACAATGTTCAAGTTGTGCAGCTCGCAGTGGGAGCCGCCGCCGACAGCGGCGCCCCACTCTTTAACCTTGTTAACCCTCAGCTTGCTGTTGCTGAAGCGGGAGTTTTGCTCCACTTGCAGGCCGCTGCTCGCGCCCTCCAGGATCAAAGAGCTTTCCGCGCCCCAAACCCAGGAGCCTTCGCCGATATGCAGGCAACGATGGGTCCAGTTGTTTTCGGTGGCTTCGCCGATCAAGTGAAAACCGGAAAATTCGACGCCGCGGGCATTGGAGAACACCACGCCGTGGCTGACCTTGTTGGCGTCGGCGATGAAGCGGATCTGACAAGCCGAGGGGTTGGCGATATTGCCGCGGATACGGATGCGGCTGGCGAAAGGCTGGTTGCCCAAGCCAATGCCGGTCGACGTGTATTGACCATCGTCCACCTTGATCAGCACGTCGGTCTTCAGGGTTTTGCCGTTGAGGCTGTTCCAGGCGCTGGCGATGTCGGCGAACTCGCGGCCGGGGCCCACTTGCAGCTCCTTGTAGCCGTTTATCCCCCAATCGTCGGTCTTCATCGCATCGGTGATGCCGTAGCCGGCCAGCGTGGTCGGCTTGCTGGCGCCGCCCCAGGCGATCTGCTTCACCGCCTGCAGCAACTGGTCTTTGCGCGCCGGGTCCGCGTTCTGGCCGCTGCTTTTGACCACGGTCAACAGCTCCTCTTGGCTGGCGATGACCGCGGACTGGACGTTGTTCAGCCAGTCGGCGCCGACAATGGTGCCCAGCTCGCCGCTGCTGGGGTTGCCGTCGTGAAACAGGGTGTCCGGCGTGGGAACCGGCTTGATGACATCTTTCATCAGTCTCTCCAAAAAACAGTGAATGAATCAGGATAGGGACGGGGTTTGCTGGGATTGGCTGCCTAGGCGCGCCCAAACCTCCTGCTGCGTATCGAAGACCGAAGACGCCGGAACCGGCGCGGGGTCGGCCGCAAGGTCTTTGTTTTGATCGGGGTTTGCCGTGGATTGGGGGTCTTGCATGGAGCGCTCCTGAAGGAAGGGAAAGAGCACAGGCTCCCGCCCGCCGGGGCGGGGCTGTGAGGGGAAGGGAGAAAAGACGGGAAGGTCCGCGCTCGGCGCGGTTTAAGGCTGGTAGGCGAAGTAGACGTAGGTATGGGCCGGCTTCAGATCCTTGAACAGATCTTCCAGCCGCGGGTCGCCGAAGGTGGTCAGGCGTTCTCCGGCCAGCGACTGGCCGGCGCGGAAAAAGTACGGCCGGGTCTTGGCGCCGAACACGGTGACTTGCCACACCCAAGGGATGTCCGCCGTCCACAGCTGCTGGCCGGCGCGGTTGAGACCGGCGCGGAACGGCTGCGGCTCGCTGATGGCGATGCGGTAGCCCATGCCCGACGCCAGCCGGGTGAAGTAGGGAATGGACAGGCCGCCGGTTTCCGCCAGCTTGGCCAGCACCGCCTGCTGGCGCTGCTGGTAGGGCGCATCCGTCGGCGGGGTCAGGCCGCAGACGCGCTCCCAGTCCGGCAGCAGGCCTTCGGCCAGCAGCGGCGTGGTGGCGCCCACCAGCTGCCGGGCGCCGTTCTGTACCCGGTCCAGTGCCGCGCCTTCGCTGCCCAGCTCGGCTTGCAGCCGCGGTCCGTCCGGACTGTAGCTGACCGGCGGCAGCAAGCGCGTCAGCAGTTCGCTATGCGGGGTTTGCGGACTCATTGCATCCCCCTCACCGTGAGTTTGCCCAGGCGCAGCCATTCCACCGTTTTCTCATTCACCGCCGGCGCGATATTGTCGGCGGGCGACAGCAATTGACGGTCCACCACGCCGGGCAGGTCGGAGATCAAGGCTTCCAGCCGGCTCTTGTACAGCTTGCTGCCGGGGGCCAGGCTGGAGAAATGGGCGGCCAGCACCTGACGCAGCGGCTCGGTGACGGCTTGCACAGTGGTGCCGTCCACCGTCAGCGCCACCTCGATATCCACCGGACGCGGCGTGGGCGCCAGCACCAGGCAGTTCTTGGCGGTGACCGGACGCAGGTCCTCGATATGGGCTTGCACCGCGGCCAGGGTGTCGGCCGAGGGCAGGCTGTCCTGGGCGGTGATCACCACGTCCACGGTGCCGAGGCCGCGGCGCAACGGGTAGACGTAGGCGGCGGACACGCCCGGCACTTCCAGCGCCCAGCGCCGGTAATCATGGCGGTTGCCGCCGGCCGGCGGGCGACGGATCAGCTCCAGCAGCCGCGCCAACAAGGCGGCGTCGTCCTCTTCGTCCACGCCGCCGTCCATGCTGGCGAAGCTGACGCGGCTGGCCAGGCCGCTGGGCGCGGCCATCAGTTCCGCCACCGTGCCCGCCGGCACATTGCCGGCCAGGCCGGGCAGATCGGCGGCCACCGCCGCGCGGGCCTGGCCGTCCACATCCAGCTGGCCGCCGGCCTGAGTGGTGTAGAGCTGTTCGCCCAAGCGCACTTTCAGGCCGGCGGCGAAGCCGGCGCCGGGATTGCCGCTCAGTTGCAACAGGCCTTTGGCCGCCACCGGCGGCTTGCGGCTGAGACCGCGCACCCGGGCGTGCTGTTCCAGATAGTCGCGGTCGGCGCTGTCCGGGAAGATCTGGCGGGCGATCCAGCTTTGATGCTGGTACAAGCCTTCCACCGCGCTGGCGACCGAGCTGGCGCGCACGTAAAAGTCGCTGTCGGGACCGACGTCGGCGTCGGCGCGCAGGTTTTGCAGATCGCGCAGCAGCGCGCCGCGTATGGTTTCAAAATCCGGGGTGGACAAAGGCATCAGGCTATCCTCACATGGTGTTGGAAATGTCGGGTCTGGCCGCCGGCCTCTTCCACTTCGACCAGCAGCAGCAAACGGCCGCTGCCGGGGCGCTGCGCCTCTACGCCGACGCGGCGGGCACGTCCGTCGCGCAACAAGGGTTGCAAGGCTTGTTCGGCGTATTGGCAGGCCAGCAGGTCGATCTGGTTGCTGTCCTTGCTGCGAGACAATAGATGCAGGCGGGAGCCGAGTTCGGGATCGGCCCACCAGCCGCCCAGCGGGGTCATCAGCCTCAGGTAGACGGCATTGGCCAGGGTGTCGGTGGTGCCGCCGGCGTAATCGCCGGTGATGGGGTCCAATAGAGGGTCCATGGCGTTATTTTCCGGGTTTGCAGGGGTTGGGGATAAGGGACGCGGGTCAGTGCCGGCGAACATTCAAACAAGCGATATCAACAGCACGCTTGGTGAAAATCGTGTTTTACAGCGGTGGGCTGGTCGTACCGTGCACGCCGTTATGCTGGTGGCCCACCAGGCTCTTGCCTCCGGCCACCACGTCGCCGCTGACGGTGACGCTGCCCTGAATGGCCATGCCGCCATTGCCTTTGATCTGACCTTGCGCCACCAGCTGCGCGCTGGTGCTGAGCGTGGGCGTGGTGAAGCTGGCCTGTTCGCTGGCGTTGACCTGCCAGTTCTTGCAGCGCAGGCTGAAGGTGTCGCACTCCACCTCGATCAAACGGCCGCGTTTAAGCACGATCTTGCTGCCTTCGTCGCTGTACAGCGCCACTTCGCCGGGTTTGAGCTGCTTCAACCGGTAGTTGCCGTGCTCGGTGGCGATCACCACGCCGTGGCTGCTGCGCCCGCCCAAGGGCAGCACCACCGCCATGCTGCCCGGCGGCGGATTGGCGCTGTAGCCGTAATGCTGGAACAGCTCGGCGTCCTGCAATTGCTCGCCGGCCAAGGCGTCGGCCTGCACGGTTTGCACGTCGCCGGCGCTGTCCACCCGGGTCAGCACCGCGCGAAAGCCCTGCCGCACATTGCTGAAGGCGCGACGAATTCTCTGGTCTACGTCATTCCACATCGTTTCAACCTTTCTTTGTCTCAGCGTTTGCGCATGACCGGCAGCCAGCGGCCGTCCTCTTTCAACGTCAGCCGGGTAGTGCTGCCCTGCCCGCGCCCGCCGCTGAAGGTGCGCGCCATCAGGAAATAAGTGCCGCCCTTGATGCCGTGCGGCTCGCTTTCCACCTGGATGCGCTGGCCGGGGGTCCATAGTTCGCCGGCGCTGTTGCGATGTCCGGCCACGGTGGCGCTAAGGGTGTAGCCGGCCAGCCGCGCGTCGGCCAGCATCTTGTCCGCGCGCGCCGCCAGTTCCGCCGGGTTGGCGGCGTCCGGCTCCACCACGATGCGCGGTTTGTGATAACGAACATCCGGGTCCGCGGACTGGTGCTTGAGATCGTGTCTGCCCGGGGTCAAGGCTTGACGGTGGCCCTGGCCCAGCAGGGTCAGCTGCGAGTAGCGCGGCGCGTGGGAACGGGTTTCCGCCAGGCTGAGCACATTGTTGCCCTTGCCGTCGCGACGCAGGATCAGCTTGGCCTTGGCCGGCGCGCTGTAGTCCGGTCCGCCCACCACCAGGGTGCCGTCCGGATCGAACCAGGCGGCCAGGCCATTGGCCGCGGCGGCGCGGGTGAGCACGTCCCAGGCGCTGTTGCCCGGGTCCACGCTGATTTTCTCGATTTGGCCCTTGGCCTTGCCGTCCACGCGCACCCGGCTGACGCCCAGCGGCTTGATCACGTTCTCCAGCACGTCGCTCAGCGTCATGCCCTTGCCGGTGAGCAACGGCGCGCTGCAGTCCAGCAACATGCCGGCCAGATCCCGGCCCGACAGCGTCAGCTGGTGGCTGCCGGCGCCTATGCTGTGACTGATGTCGTCCACCCGCCCCTGCAGCACCACGTCCGCGCCCACCAGCACCTTGACCTCGGCGCCCGGCTCCACCGCCGGCGGCACCTCGCCGCCGGGCAGGCCCAGCGACACCTGCCAGGCGTCGGCGGCCACGGTCAGATCGGAGTCGATGCTGTACTGGGTCCAGTAACGATGGGCCTTGCCGGCGATCTCCAGGCTGACTTCGTTCTTGGCCGAGGCGCTTTTAGCGGGCGTAACCATGGATCAACTCTCCTGCTTGCAGATGGTTGGGATGCGCCAGCTGCGGATTCAGGCGCAGCAGTTCGGCGGCGCGGCCGCTATCGCCGTACCACAGGTGGGCCAGCTGACGCAGATTGGCGGCGGATTCCACCTTGCGGGTAATCAAGGGCGGCTTGGCGGCCACCAGGCCGGCGGCGCTGCGCTGCACCTGCAGGCCCAGATCGCGCAGGCTTTCAATCACCTGGCGCGCGTCCTCGCCCGGCAGCGCCTTGCGCCATTGCTCTATGGTCTGCTGCAAGGTGGCGCGCACGTCGCCGGCCACTTGCTCCAGCGCTGGCGGCGTCAATGTCGGCTGCGCGGCTTCCGAGCGGAACAGATCGGCGGCGGCGTTCGCCATCGAGGTGGACACGGTCAGCTTGAGCAAGGCATCGATGCGGATCTCGTCCTCGGTCCATACTTCCAGCGCCTTGCCGGCTTGGTTCAAGGCATCGGACGCGCGGCCGATTTTCTTGGACACACCGTTGAGCCTGTCCTTCATCGCGTTCCAATCGGCCAGGGTGGCCTGCGGCAGCTTGGCTTCCGCCTCCCACTTCAGGCCCGGCCAGATTTCCAGCTTGACGCCAAAACGCCAGTTGGCGACCTCGTCCACCAAGGACGTCACCTGGCCGATGAAGGCTTGCGGATAGGCCAGCAAGTCCACCACCTGGGCAATGCCTTGCTGCGCCATGCCGGCAAGCTGCCGCACGGTATCGCTCAAGCGCACGCGCAGCGCGCCCAGCCGGGTCAGCGCGGTATTGGCGTTTTGCAGCAGGCCCTGAGCCTTGGCGAAGGCCTCGCCGCCCAGGCTGCGCGCCTTGGCCGCCAAAGCGCTGATGGCCTCCACCTGCTGCAAGGGCTGCTGGCTGGCGAAAAAGGGATTGCCCGGCGTGGCCTCCACCCAGTTCGCTTCCACGGTGCAGGAATCCGGCGCGTCGGCCTCGTGACTGATCTGGTAATCCAGCAGTTGCGCCTTGGGCATGCTGCCGAATACCGGGTGGATCAACTCGCCCGGACCGGCCTGGTCCAGCGCGGCGACGAAGTCGCGCAGCCGCTGCTGATAATCGCGGCCCCAGAAGAAGACGCTGAGCGAAACCTTGCGCGCCTTGCGGCCCAGGTCTTCTACGTCGGCGCCGTCCAGATAGGGATATTCGTGCATCGCCTGGTCGCGCTGGGCGCTGTCCACGCTGCGCAGGCATTCGAAGCGCACCCCGCGGAAACTGGCGTCCACCAACGCGCCGGCGGCGGAACCGGCAAACAGACTGAGATTGAACATCAGCTTCTCCTTTGTTGTTGGCTATTGGCGGCGTTGACGGCGGCGACGATATTGCCGTTTTGGACGTCGACGGTGACTTGGATGGGTTGGGACAGCACGCTGCTGAGTTGGGACAGGGTGGCTTGCAAGGCGGATAAGATAGCTTGTAGCTGGATGGCATCTGCAGCGACAGCACTTACACCGACACGAGGTATTGCGACTCCGCCTCCAGGCTCTGGTGTAGCATCTGAGACTGACGGAATTATCTTCGTTACATTCTTTTTACCAGTAACTGCACCTTGTTTTTTAGGGGTCTCAGCCTCTTTAAACTTCGGCGTTGTAACCCCTGCTGGCTTTCCGACGGAGCCTTTCACAGGCATGTTTTTTTTCACGGCCCCCTCTCTACTAACATCTGCTTGCTTATTTCCTTGAAGCCCACCCCTCTCTTGCTTCTTTATATTTTCAGAATCTCTTTTGACAGCTTTCTCTATTTTTTCAATATTATTTACTTGATTATCTGCAACACTTTTTAGCCTTAGCACCCCTTTAAATTTTTCATTCCACTTATCTTTTTGCAAATATGTTGTTGCAGGACCTGTACTTGTTTGAGAACCAAAGAACTTGGCCTTCCCATCTTTATCATACCCCTCAAAAATTGCCACATGCTGTCCACCACGTCCACTGAACATCATTAGGTCACCAGGTTGCATCGCTCCTGGTTCAAGGGCCTTATTTTTTGGAATAGGCGTAAAGTTTTTCTTAGCTAGGTTAGTAACATTATCTCCATTAAATAAACTACGAGTTGTAAACCCAGCTTGAGACGGTAAGCCATCAAGACTTATGCCACTCTCCACCAACGCGCGCCAAACCAATGCAGAGCAGTCAACCCCTTTTAGACCATCACCATCACCATCCTTCTCTAATCGACTCGCATCAGTTTTACCGTTAGGTGATTTGTTTTTATTTTTTCCATCCGGCCTTCCATACTCGAAACGACCCGGGACAAAATAGGATTTTGCCGCCTGTATGATTTTGGCACCCTGGCTATTGACAATGCTCAATTCATTTTCTTTTTTCCCAGTATCTTCTGACTTCGTCAAAGACATCAGCATTTCAATTTGCTTTTGAGCCTCATCCTCCATAAGCTTTAAGAATGTTTTTGTTTTTCCGTTGCCATTACCTTCTTGTTTTTTTTGATGTATTTTACTTTGACTAGCATTAAGATGCTTAGACCCATCAGCAACTTTCGGCGCTAACTCTTTGATAGCTTTTCGTGCCAAAACAGCATACTCTACAGTAGAGGTTCCATTACCATCTCGTACAGCATTATTATTTTTAAATAGCGCATTAGCACCGCCTGCGCCTTTTAAATGAGCAGCGCCGGCATAAGCTGCCAACGTTTCCGCTGAATCTTTTTCACTTATTGCTTTAAAGTGAATGCCCTGTTGAATTTGCTTATTGGTATATTCTACAAACTTTTTATCTTGTAATGCTTTATCTGCAAGAAATGACTCTAGCCCGCCTTCAGTCTTCCAGTTTGACTTGTCGCGCAAAAACTCTTCCTGAAGGCTATTGTTTTTTTTATACCAAGCGGCTCTCCATTTTTTCGCCCCATATTGCTTCTTCAACTCTGCAATTTTTTGATTGAATTTCTCCCGATCAATCAGTCCAGTTTCTACCAATGCTTCAGCACCGAATTGATACTGACCAAAATACCCTTGATGATTATCTTGATTAACAACACCTCCACTCTCTCTTTGCATCACCGCCGATGCATATGCTCTAGTCTCAGAGTCACTCAGCCCCTTTATTTTCTCTTGACTTTGAAATCTTAATGCATGGTCAACGTAATCAAACCCATGATCACGTGCCCGTGCCTGTGGTTTTACTTTTTTTTTACTTGCCATGAGCAATGTCCTTTGGGATGCAAAATAAGAAGAAAACTACCTGCCATATAGCAGGCAGTCTTCCAAAGGTGATGCCTAGGTTTTATTCCACCACTTTACGCAGCGACAGCAGCTTGATATCGCGGCGCGCTTCGCTCTCCACACCGTATTTCTCGCCCACTTCCAGCGTGAAGCAGTCCAGGTAGCTGGTGCGCTTGCCGCCCGGCGCCACCGGGAATTCGGTGAGCTTGGCGCCTTCGATCGCTTCCCAGTCCAGCTCGCCGGACAGCGGGATGGAGACGGTGACGGACAGCTCGTATTCCGAGATGCCGCGCGCGAAGCCGCGGGCGCGGCCGCTGCTGTTCATGGTTTTCACCAGCTTGCGGCCGGTCTTGCTGCTGACGTTCAGATCGATGACGTCGATTTCCTGGCCGTTGACTTCCAGTACGATCGAACCTGCGTATTCTTTCAAAGCCATGTGAATGTCCTTTTCGGTTTCATGTGGGCGGCCCGGCCGGTTTGACGGCGGGCCGCCGGATCAAGCGTTAACGGGGGAAAACTAGGTCCGCCCGGGTAAGCGCGCGGGAGCAAGACGGCGCGCCGCGGCACCCCGCGTGTTTACCCAGCGCCGCTTACAGCAGCAGATCGATGCGGCCGGCGAACACGTGCAGGCCGTTGACCACGTCCACCGGGATCTTGGCGTCCAGACGGTTCACGTCTTGCGCGTCGCGCTCAACGATCAGGCCGTCCTTGTTGGCCTCCACCGCCTCGATGATTTCCAGCTCTTCCAGCTTGTAGAGCACGTCCAGCAGCTCGGAGCGGACCTTGGACGGGGTGCGATCGGACAGTTTTTCGCGCGGGAAGCGCAGCGCCACGCGCTCGCGGCAGGCGCGGCGCACGTAGTCCAGGGTGCGGATGGTGGTCAGATCCAGCAGCGACACATCGTCCACGCCCTGCGCGTCCTTGGTGTAGGTGCTGATGGAGCGCACGATCTGCACGCGTTCGCCCGGGCCCACTTCCAGCGGGGTCACGCCGTTGTAGAGGGCGTTTTCCTGCTCGGTGCGGCTGGTGCGGGCGGCCAGTTCCACCACGTCCAGGCCTTTGAGCTCCAGGGTGTTGAGCGGACGGGCCGGATCTTCCTCGCTGGCGATCACTGCGGCGTAAGCGGCGGCCAGTTCGCCCGGCAGCTTGGCGGAGCCGCGATACCAGGCGGCGCTGACGCGGCCGCTGGCCAGTTTGGAGGCGACGGCGCTGACTTCCGACAGCGCGCCGACGGCGCCGACCACGCCGATGGCGCCGCGTTGCTCCATCGGACCGGACACGAAGTCCAGATGGGTGCGCAGCGCGGTGAAGGCGGTGTCGTTGTTGAAGGGGTTGACCACGATGTGGTGGCCGCCGCTGACCACGGCCGCCAGCGCCGGAGCGATGTCCGGATCGGCGGCGCCGCCCTTCATCGCGCCCACGGTGATGCCGAGGCCGGCGATCTGTTCCTGCGCTTTCAAGGCGACGGCGTTGCCGGCCGCGCCCTTGTGGCGAGCGGTCAGGGTCAGCACTTCCTTGGCCGCGGCGGCGGTCACCGGCAGATCCGCCAGCTTGTCGACGGCGGTCTTGGCGGCAGCGGCGATCTTGGCGGCGTCATCGCCTGCGGCCACGGCCACGTCGATGCGGCGGCCGCCGATGAACAGGCTGGCCACGCCGGCGCCGGTGGCCGGGCCGGTGAAGGTGAAGGTGCCGACGGCGGCGGCGGCGCTGTCCGCGTCGTCAACCGCGATCACGCTGAGTTGCAGATAGGGGTTGGCGTTGATGGCGGCGCGGGCCAACAGATGGGCGTAGGAGCCGCGGCCGAAAGCCTGGGCGGCCTGCTCGTCGCTGAACACGTCCAGCGCGGCCAGAGCCGGTTGAGCGGAGTCGGCGAAACGCTGGCCGATCACCAGCACGCGCTGCGGATTGCCCGGCAGGGTGCGCACCGCCAGCTTGGTGTTGAACTCGAAGTATTTGCCCGGCTTGCGGATGGACGCCGGAATCTGGTCGAAGCTGATGTTGGGGCTGGCCATAAAGTATGGGCTCCTGATTGATGCGGTTGGGGGAAAGTCGCCGCGCCGGACAGCGCGGCGGGATACTGCGAAAAATCAAACGGCGGGCGGCTTGGGCTGCAGCACGACATCCTGGGCCTTGACGGCCGTTTTGCCGTCCAGGCTGTAGTCCAGCCGGGTGCTGCGCCATTCGGCGGCGGGACCTTCCAGCCTGCCGCCGAAGCGGGCGAACAGCTGGTCCGGATCCGTCTCGCCTTGCGGCGACGGCCAGTGGCCGTTGTCCAGCGCCTCGTCCAGCCAGTGGGTGGCGAAATCGCAAGCCACCAGGCTCCAAGGCTCGCCGTCCCGCTGCGCCTGAGCCAGCGGTCGCACTTGCTCGGGAATCAGCGGCGACACCGCCAGGCCGAAATCCTGGGCCGCCAGCAAGCGACGCACCGCGTAAACCAGCTGCCAGACGCCGGCGCCGGCGTAGCCGCGATCCGCCTGCAGGCGGTCGCCGACGATGACGGTGAAGCGGGCCTGCGCCTTGTAGCGCTGGCGTTGGCTGGCCGAAGGCTGGCAGGCGATAACGCCGCCGGCCACGGTCCACAACGCCGGCAAGCGCGCCAGCGCCTGCGGATTCAGACCCGGGCTGCCCGCCGCCGGCGTCAGCCGGCTTTGGTAACGACCTTGCGCCAGATCCAGCCCGCAGAGGCCGGTTTCGTCCAGATCGGCCGCCACTTCGCGCACCATGCGGCCCAGGCCTTGGCGCAGGCGGTCGGCGATGGCGTCTTGCAGTTGGATCAGCTGGGACATGATTTCCTCAATGATTCAGCGGTTTATCGATACGGCTATTGTCTCGCGCCCGCGGTTTTGCGCTTAGCTGAGCGATGTCAGTGGGGGCTTGCTGCCGCGGGCGCGGCCGAGGTGGATCAGGCCTTGATGCAGGCCAGCAGAGCGAGGTTGCGAGGACGGGCGGCGCCGACCGAACTGAGGTAGTTGCTCAGCGCGCCCTTGACGCCGGTCACATAGTGCATTTCCAGACCGGGGTAGCCGGCCAGGTCCGGAACATCCGCGCCGAAGGCCGCGGTGCCGGCTGCAGCCTGACCGGTGCCGACATTGGTGCTGATGTTGTACAGCTCGTTGTCGCTGAAATACTCGTTGGCGGCGACCAACGTGCCCTTCTGCGCGCTGCCGAGCTTGCGAGCCGGATCGACACCGCGGCCATCGTCCCAACCACGGATGAATTCGCCGCGCAGATCGGGCAATTGAAACAGCTCGGTGTTTTCCGGACGGGACGAGCCGGTTTGTTCACCTGGCGGAGTGAACTCGGCCTGGTAGCGGCACTTCTTGGAAATCATCCAATCCTGGAAGTAGCCGCCGGCGGAGTCGGCGTAAATCGGGTCGTGGCCATCCACCGAGAACACGATGGTGTTGTCCGGAATATTGACTTTCAGCTCAGTCTTCAGGCTCCACGCCAGCTTGCCGTCGACAAACAGGCGATAGGTCGCGCCGTCGTAACACAGCGCGATGTGATACCAGCGGGCCTCAGGAAACGCATTGGCCTGGCCCTGTACGCCTTCGCAGATAAAACCGGAACCGGGACCGGCCAACCAAACCATCGGCGCCTTGGTCTGCGAATGGATGCCGAGACCGATCTCGCCCCAGGGCGCCGAAGCGTTCATGCCGAAAATCCAGTTGGGATGACCGGTGAACATCGGGTAATGCCAGCCTTCAATCGTGAACGCGTCCGGGTTGAACTTGCTTTGCACGGTGAAGCGGGCGTAATGGCCCTTGGCCTTGGTCTGCAAACTGGTTTTGCCGAATTTGCTTTGCTCGGAGCTCAGGTTCGCGGCGCCCACCAGCACCGCCTCTTTGCCGCTGATCAGATCGATCAATTTGTTGCGATCGTCAAACTTGAGCAGCGCCTGGATATCCGTGTCCATTTCCTTGTTGGCGAACATATCGCCAATAGCCTGGTACAAAGAGGCATATTGCTGTTTGGACACCAGCGAGCCATCCGCCTTGATCCAGCCCGCCGGCGCTTCCTTGCGGGCGAAATACTGGATGGCGCCGCTCGGAACCGAAGCGCCCGAGTTTGCGCCGTCGTCGCAGCAGCACTGATTCATTTCGATACGTACGGGATTGGTTTCCGCTTGCCCCAGGACATTGACCTGGAATTGCGGCTTGATGCAGACAGTCGTGTTCGACATCTGGCTCTCCTTCTCTGGGTTGATTGAATACGAGGCAGAATCGGCGTCGCGCCTTGGATGCTGTTACCGATCCGCAGCGCGTGGGCGGGGGGAGGAAAATAACTTGGAACCGGTGTAGAAATGCACGCGCGGCATTTACGCCAAAGCTGTTTGCGCGCTCAGTGGATTAAGCGCTTGAGGAACTCGCCCAGCAGCGTCACCGCCAGCGCGGACACCGCGCCGGACAAGGCGCCGCTGCGCGCGGCCTGGACTTCGACGTCGCGCAGGCGGCTGTCCAGCTCTTCCAGTTTTTTGTCTTGTTTGGCGAGGTGGGCCACGATCATGTCCAGCTTGCCTTCTATGCGGCCCAGGGCCATCAGATTGTCATGTTCCACGTGAAACCCGCCTTTCAGCCTTCGGCCAGTTGTTGGCAAATCACGCAGCGGGTGCAGCTGGGCATGATCGCCCGTCGCGCGGACGGAATGGGGTCGCCGCAATCCTCGCAGTGGCTGTAGCCTGTCTGGTCGAACTGCTGGTAATGGCGGGCAATCGCTTGCTCGCGGAACTCGGTTTCCAGCTCGCTGGCCCGATCGAAAAAGTCGCTCATGGTTGTGGTCCTTCGGAAGTAAACAGCCCGCCGAGCGCCGTCAGCCTTTGTTCCAGCTGCTGGCACCAGGCGCCGTAATCGGCGGCGTGAGCCAGGAGGTCTGCTGCCGGTAGCCCGGCGCCGGCGGAGGCGGCTTGATGGGGATTTGCAATAGATACGGGGTCGGTTGCGGGCACTGCGGCGGCGGCGTAGCCGAGGACTTGCCGGTAGAGGCGCAGGCTGTCAGGGCCAAGGCCGCCATAGCGGCCGCCATCCTGTTGCACGACATATTCGATCCTTTGTTTCTGGTCTCGCAGCCGCTGCTGCAGATCCTGTTGCTGACTCAACAAGCGCGCCTCCTGCCTGCCCA
Source organism: Chromobacterium sp. FG22 (assembly GCF_057809415.1). Taxonomy (NCBI): domain Bacteria; kingdom Pseudomonadati; phylum Pseudomonadota; class Betaproteobacteria; order Neisseriales; family Chromobacteriaceae; genus Chromobacterium; species Chromobacterium sp. FG22. Next base: position 110,420 of record NZ_JBMDJX010000002.1, read on the forward strand.
GCAGTTCGCGCAGACGTTGCTGCTGCTGCAAGGCCGCCTGCAGTTGCAATTGGGCGCGCTCCGCTTCCGCGGCCTGGCGGCCTTGATCCGCCGCCCGCTGTTCGGCCAAGCGCGCGCGCCAGTTCTCCGCGCCGTGACGCAGCCCCAGCGGGTAGGCCAGGCCCGCCGCCAGCAAGGGCGGCAGCAGCCAGCCCCCCAATTTCAGCCATGCGAAGCCCGGCCCCATCAGCGCCCGCCTCGATCGCGCCAGGCGGCGATCAGCCGCAAGCCGGCGGAGTAGCCGCCGACGATGCCGAGATAAATCAGCCAGATATCCGCACCCAGGGTGCCGCGCAGCCCTTCCACCACGAACAAGAGCGTGGCCGCCGCGCAGGCGATGTTCGCCCACAGCCGGGAATGGCTCAGCCGGCGGCCGCCGGGCCGGGTCAGCAAGTCGGACAGACGCATCATTTTTTCTCCTTGTCGAGGTCGGTCGGATTCAACTCAAAGTGGGGAAACTCGCGGAATGGCGCGTCCGGTCGGCCATACCAATTCAGGCCTAGCGCGGCGCCGATCTCGCCCATCAGCTGCCAGTGCGGATGGTGGGCGTCCCAGACCGGCTTGCCGCCAATCAGCGGCACCACGTCGAAGGCTCGCGCGGCCGGACTGCCGTGCAACATGGCGTTGTGCGCGGACTGGCCCGCGCGGGCGTTGGTGACCTTGAGACCGGGCCGGCTGCGGCCCTGCGCGTACAAGGCGTCCTGTTCCGCGCCGGAGCGCCAGGTGCAGGTGATCAAAGCCTCCACGCCGGCGTCGCGGCAGCGCCGCACAAAGGCCTCGGCCAGGGGTTGCAACTGCGGATGCAGGTCGGAAATAGCTCTGCTGGCCATGAAAACTCCTTGTTGTTGGCGAAACGTGGCTCATCGGCCGGCCGCAAGCCGGCCGCCTTGCGCGGCGCGCGCGCTGCCCTGCCAGGCAGAGGCGGAACCGGCTGAAAACAAACAGGAGAAATCGGAAGAGAGGAGAAGCGGAGTACAGCCTTAATGCAGATCTTGACTGGGCGTTTTCAGCACGCGCCACACCATGCGGTCGCTCAGTTGGAAGCGGATGGCCAGCACGCTGACCGCCTCGTTGGCGCCCAGGCCTTGGTCCAGCAGCTGATCGAAGTCGCTCAACAGCTGCTGATTGCGCGCCAGACGCAAGGCTTGGCTGCAACGCGGCACGTACAGGATGTCGCCGCCAAAATGATGGGTCAGACTGGCGGCGGCGTCCTCCCCTATCACCTCCACCAACGCGGCGAAGCGCAGCTGGCCCGCCTTGCTTTGGTTTTTGGAGATGGGCAAGGTGGTGCCGCCCAGCGCCTGCACCAGTTGCAAGGTGCGCGGCAGCCCGATCAGCTCAGCCACCAGGCGCATGGTTTCGGGCAGGGCCGGGGCAATATTGGCTACGGTCATCGCGGAAATCTCCTTGTGAGCACGGAACAAAGACGATAAGTTCTAAATGAGTTATAATTAATCAAGGCCATGTACGCCGTTCGCATTTAGAACTCGTGTTCTAAACGCTGTCAAGCCCATGAATTCTATTGAAATCGGCCTCGATAGCATATTCTTCTACGGGGGGATGGCTGGGGGCATATTTGTTTTGAACTTTACCCAGGTGCATGAGTGCCATTTTAGTTCAAAATATAAAACCGATCAATTAGTACGATGTCACTACCTGTCCTTTTGTACAGGGCATTTGACCGGGCCGGGGCGCCGGCCTCGCACGCCAAATGGAGTTCTATATGGAAAAAAACTTGGAACAGAGTGACTTCAAACAGCGGCTGGAGTCGTTGATAGGCGCGGAGAAGCCCTACGCCTGGGCCACTCGCATTGGAATCAACAAAGGCTCGTTCACCAATATGTGGTATCACGGCGGCGTGCCGCGCGCGGCCACCGCCAGCAAGATTGCGGAGGCCAGCGGTTGCAGGCTGGAATGGCTATTGCACGGCAGCGGCCCGCAGTACGACGCGGCGCCGCCGGTAGGCGCCTCGATTAGACTAGAACGCGATTCGGACTGTTTTGTACCCGACAACGTCCATGATGAGTTCTGTTTCATCCCGCGCTATAACCTGAAGGCTTCGGCCGGCTTTGGTTCCAATGCCAGCGAAGAGGCGCCGATGTTCTATATGGCCTTCCGCAAATACTGGATCAAGAACCATCTGAACGCCTCCGCCCGGGACTTGGCGGTGATCAGCGTCAAGGGCGACAGCATGAGCGGCGTGCTGGAGGATCGCGACACCATCCTGGTCAACACCGCCGAGCACTCCCCCGGCGAGGGCCTGTACGTGATCCGCATGGGCGAGGACATCTTCGTCAAACAGTTGCAGCGTTTGCCCGGCGGCGCGGTGCAGGTGCGCAGCGCCAATCCCTTGTACGAGACCTTCACCGTGGACCTGCAACGCAATACCGGCGAGTTCGAGGTCATCGGCCGCGTGGTCTGGTTTGGCCGCCAGATCGGCTGACCCGGACCCGACGCGGGTGTAAACTGCTGTTTTGCCGCACCGCATGAAACGAGACACCACCATGATTCAACACATCGAAGCCAGCCTGAGCGAGGCGCAAACCGCCTTGGCCAATCTGCTGGCCAACCCGGAAGCGCTGGCCAGCATCGACGCAGCGGCGCAAACCCTGATCGCCAGCCTGACGGCCGGCGGACGCGTCTTTTCCTGCGGCAATGGCGGTTCGATGTGCGACGCCATGCATTTCGCCGAGGAACTGACCGGCCGCTATCGCAAGAACCGCCGCGGCATGGCCGCGGTCGCCATTTCCGACCCCAGCCACATGACTTGCGTGGCCAACGACTACGGCTACGAGTTCGTGTTTTCGCGCTATCTGGAAAGCCACGCCCGCGCCGGCGACGTGCTGATCGGCATCAGCACCAGCGGCAACAGCCAGACCATCGTCAACGCCGCGGAGGTGGCCCGCGACATGGGCGTCAAGGTCATCATCCTCACCGGCCGCGCCGGCACGCGGCTGGAGCCGCTGGCCGACGTCTACGTCAACACGCCCGGCGGTCAGTTCGCGGACCGGGTGCAGGAACTGCACATCAAGGTGCTGCACATCCTGATTGAATTGGTGGAACGCCACTTCTGCCCGGAAAACTATTGAGTTCCCCTTTCGTCACGCTTGCCATTGTGCGGAAGACGCGCGCCGCGCCCTATGCGACGCCTGTCAGTACAACGGCATGACGGCGCCGCGTAAAAAACCGCCGCCCGGTCAACCCGGCGGCGGTTTTGCTTTACGGCGGCGCGGCGCTAGCGGTTGAGGAAGGCGCCGATGCGCTGATACACCGCGCGGCATGCCTCGGGCACGATGGCCTCCAGATTGAGAAAGGCGTGCACCATGCCGTCCAGGTGCATGTGCTCCGCCTCCACCTCCGCCGCGCGCAGCTTGTCCGCGTAAAGAAACGCCTCGTCGCGCAGCGGATCGAAACCGGCCGACACCAGCAGGGTCGGCGGCAGTTTGCGGCTGAAGCCGCCATGCAGCGGCGAAGCCTGCAGCCGGTTCTCGGCATGCTGGAAGTAATTGTCGAAATACCAGGCCACCCGCGCCTTGGTCAGCAAATAGCCTTCGCCGTTCTCGTCCACCGAGGGCTGGCTCAAAGTGTAGTCGACGCTGGGATAGATCAGCACCTGACGCTTGATCCGCAAGGAGGCGTCGTACTGGCCCAGGCCGCTGAGGCTGGAGGTCAGCGCGCCGCCGGCGGAATCTCCGGCCAGCGACAGCTGACGCACATAGGGCAGCTGGCGCGCGTCCAGCGCCTGCCACAAACCCTTGGCCACGACGGCGGCGTCCTGCAGGCCCGCCGGATACGGGCTTTCCGGCGCCAGCCGGTAGTCGGCGGCCACCACCACGTGCTGGCTGGCGGCGGCCAGGCGCCGGCAGATCGGGTCGTAAACGCTGACGCTGCCCACCATGTGTCCGCCGCCGTGGAAAAACGCCAGCACCGGCAGCGCGCGCTTCGGGTCCGGGTGGTAGATGCGCACCGGCACGGTGAAGTCGCGGCCCGACACCAGATCGTCGTTGACCCAGGCGATGTCCGGCCCCGGCGTCACCATCTGCCGGGTCAGATTGGCCAGCGCTTCGCGCGCGCCGATCGACGTCGCCTTATAGCCTTTGGCCACCAGTTCGGCCAGTTCGCGGTTGTATTCCTCCAGCCAGACGGCCAGAGCGGGATCGAGCTGATGCATGCGAGCTCCTATCGGCCCAGCGTGATGGACGGCGCGCGGGCGCAAGCGGGAAGAGGGGAAGCCGGACGCGAAACGCGCTGGCAGGCTATTCCGTCTACGGATTTAGCCAGCTTATACCATTGGTATTACAGCGCAAGCCCGCCGCGCGCGCCTGGCATGCCCGCACCCTTAGAACCTGTTCAAAGCCTGCTGCGCGTCGTGGACGCGTTACACGGTGTGCACACCTTCGAAATGCTCATGCAGCACGAGCACATTCCGCTTCCTCGGCTGTTTTCGCCTGGTCTCGCCCTTGCTCGCGAGATTTTGAACAGGCTCTTTAGGCGCTCAGCCAAACAGCCGTTCCAGCAGGCTGGGTTTGCGCGTTTGCAACAACTGCTCGGCGCCCAAGAGCAAATCGTCTATCAGCCCCGGGTCGGCGCGCGGTTGCCGCGCCTGCGCCGGATTGGAACGGCCGGACGGCGCCAGCTCCAGGTTCGGCCCGCGCCGCGTCAGCCTATAGCCGCCGGCGCAGCTGGGACAGAAAATTTCCTCGCCGTCGGCCATGCCGCGCGGCACGGCGATGATGGGGCCGCAGCCCTGGCAGCTTTGCAAGGGAATGCCCGGTTCGCTGTGGCCGATGATGTGATCGAAACGGCCGGCCTCGCCCAGCTGGATGAAGCGCTCGCCCAGTTCGCGGTCGAACTGGCTGCCCAGGTTCTCCCGAATGATGGCCAAGGCGCGCTCCTTGGGCATGCCCCGCCGGTACGGCCGGGTGCTGGTCATCGCGTCGAAGGCGTCCGCGATGCCGACGATGCGCGCCGCCAGCGGTATCTCCTTGTCCCTCAGCCCCTGCGGATAGCCGCGGCCGTCCGGCGTTTCGTGGTGGCGCAGCACCGCGTCCAGCGCCAGTTCCGCCAAGGGATGATCGCTCAACAAATCCGCGCCCACCTGCGGATGGGTCTTGATCACCTCGTATTCGGCGTCGCTGAGCTTGTCCGGCTTGTTCAGCACCGCGTCCGGCACGCCCACCTTGCCCAGATCGTGCAGGAAGCCGCCCAGCGCGATGCGTTCCACCTCGGACTGCGGCAGGCCCAGATGATCGGCCAAGGCGTAGCACAGCCGCGACACCCGCCATAAATGCCCGCCGGTGTAAGCGTCGCGCGCCTCCACCATCATCGCCATCGTATACAGCGTTTTCAGCAGCTCCCGCGCTTGTCGCATCTCTATCCCCGCATGCCGATGAGGCCCGGCCGCGAGAGCGATATCTGCAAGCGCTCCGGCGGCGACTCAGGCCGAATGATTTCAATATGGCATATCAATGCGGCTTTGCTGCGCTGGCAGCAATACGACAGTCAAACGCCCGGAAATAGAGCAATCATTCCATTTGCATGAAATTTTCATTTTTCTTGGCTAGCCTAGGCGGCACGCGGATTGCGCGCCGCCCGCGGCGCCGGTCCATGCGTTTTCGCCGTCGCCTGACGGCGTTCCACACGAGGAGACAACAATGAAATCGCTGCTATTGCTGGGCCTTGCCCTGGGCCCCTTGGCCCATGCCGCCGCCGCCGAACCGATTCAACCCGATCCGCGCTACAGCCATGTGCTGTCCTCGTCCGGCCCGCTCAGCCGCGAACAGCTGCTGAAGACGGCTCCGCCGGCGCCGATGAGCCGCGCCGCGCGCGGCGACGCCAATATCGAGCTGATGTCGGTGCCCGGCCCGGCCACCTACACCTATTTGCGCTGCTATTACCGCACCGGCAGCGACGCCGCCAAGCCCACCACCGACTACGTGTGGGGGCTGGACCCCAGCAGCGGCGATTACTACCGCTTGAACGGCTACTGGTGGTCCAGCAGCGCGCTGGACTGGAAAAACATGTATTACACCGACGTGGCGCAGAGCACGCTGCAATCGGTCTGCCGCAACACCTTGCAGAAAAAAGGCATTCAGCAGAACCCGGCGATGGTGTTCGCCGCCGACAACCAGCTGTCCTTCAACTACACCGTGTGGACCAACGGCAAGGCCGGCCAGGGCGCCGCCGTCAACAAGATCGTCGCCTTCGGCGACAGCCTGTCCGACAACCAGAACGTCTACAACGCCTCGATGTGGACGCTGCCCAACCGCAACAGCTGGTTCCTAGGCCACTTCAGCAATGGCCAGGTGTGGGTGGAATACCTGGCCGGCCGCCTGCAGCTGCCGGTGTACAACTGGGCGATAGGCGGCGCCGGCGTGGACACGCAAAAACTGGTGATACCCGGCGTGCAGCAGCAGGTGCAGTCATGGAAGGATTACATGAAGCAGGCCCGCGACTACGATCCGGCCACCACCTTGTTCACCATGCTGATCGGCGGCAACGATTTCGTGAACTACAACAACTCGGTGGACAAGGTGATAGGCGGCCAGAGCCAGGCGCTGACCAACCTGATCGACGCCGGCGCGCGCAACATCCTGGTGCTCAATCTGCCCGACGTGTCGCGGGCGCCGGTATTCCAGTTCAAATCCGGCGCGGCCCAGGTGGCCGTCCAGGTGCGCGACTACAACCAGCGTCTGAACGCCCTGGCCGACCAGCTGCGTCTCAAGTACGGCAGCGGCCTGAATCTGCGCGTGTTCGACAGCTACGCGCTGTTCAACAAGGTGCTGAACAACCCCTCCGCCTACCAGTTCAACAACACCACCCAGTCCTGCCTCAACATCAACGCGGACTCCAGCACCAACTATCTGAGTTCGCAGAGCCCGCGCGCCAACTGCGTCAATCCGGACAGCTTCGTGTTCTGGGACACCCTGCACCCCACCACCCGCACGCATAAAGTGCTGGCGGACGAGGTGTACGCCTTCCTGAACGGCTCCGCCGCCCTGGCCCGCCGCTGAGCCGCCGCGCGTTCTCCAACAGGCCGCCGCAGGCGGCCTGAGCCCGCGCGGAGAGGACGAGGCCCGGCTTTGCCGGGCCTTTGGGCGACTCGCGGATGCGCTTGGCCCGCCCCTGGCCTATTGTTTTGCAAAGGGTTTTCCCGACACGCATTTGAGCGCGGCTGCGGCAAAGCATACAATGAAGGATTTTCCGGCGCGCCCGCCTCCGCGCAGCGAGCCGGCCCGGAACCGCAAGCGAAGGCCCCCGATGTCCTCCCTGACCCCATTGCTGCACAGCGCCGAAGCGGCGCGCGCAGAACTGATCGCCCGGCTGCAAGCCGAAGACACCAATTGTTACCGCCTGTTTCACGGCAGCGTGGAAGGCATGCCCGGCCTGACCGTGGACCGCTACGGCGAGCAGCTGCTGGCGCAAAGCTTTCACCAGCCGCTGAGCGACGACGAGCTGGCGGAAATCCGCGCCCATTACCAGGCCAGCCACCCCGGCCTGCCGCTGATGTACAACGACCGCAGCGCCGGCAATTCGCGCATCGGCAACGCGCTGAGCCTGGAACAGCAGGCCGAGGCCGAAGCCGACCACACCATTCGCGAGCTGGGCGTCAACTACCACTACCGCGCACGCCACAAGGGCCAGGACCCGTGGCTGTTTCTGGACCTGCGCGCCGCGCGCCGCCATGTGATGCAGCTGGCGGCCGGCAAGAGCGTGCTCAATCTGTTCGCCTACACTTGCGGCGTCGGCGTGGCCGCGGCCAAGGCCGGCGCCAGCTTCGTGATGAACGTCGACTTCGCCGAATCCAGCCTCAGCATCGGCCGCGCCAACGCCAAGCTCAATCTGCTGGCCACCCGCCCGCGCTGCGTGCAAAGCGATGTGTTCGCCGCCCTCCGCCAGCTGTCCGGCATCGGCCAGCCGGAACGCGTGCGCGGCAAGAAAATGCCGCCCTTCCCCAAACTGGAAGCGCGCCAGTTCGACCTGGTGTTCCTGGACCCGCCGCGCTACTCCAAGAGCCCCTTCGGCGTGGTGGACCTGATCAACGACTACCAGGCGCTGTTCAAGCCGGCGCTGCTGGCCACCGCGCCCGGCGGCACGCTGATCTGCTGCAACAACGTCGCGCAAGTGGACGGCGACGCCTGGCTGGAAGCGCTCCAGCGCAGCGCGGCCAAGGCCGGCCGCGAAGTGCGCGCGGCGGAATGGATAAGCCCGGACGCGGACTTCCCCAGCCCGGACGGCAAACATCCCTTGAAGATTGTCGCGCTCAGCGTCTGATCTGTGCTCTTGACGGCTTGAGGCTACGCCCCAGTTGCCGCGACCAGATCCAATCTGGCTAAACGCCCGCCTTGCGCGGGCGTTTTTGCATGAAAAACCACACCGTTTGAACCATATGGCATTTTTACGGATGATTTAAAATTACCGTTTATTTTCACCTGTAAATACTTAAAGATCCCGGTACGGCATCACGCCGCTACAGCCGCGCTAGACGGCATACAACAGACAGCTTGACTCAAATCACGTATCGGGAAAGTCTCTATGAAACCTCAACTGCTACGCGGCCTGCTGGCCGCGGCCGGCCTGTTCGCCGCCAGCCAGGTTCACGCCCAGCTGGACCCGCAACTGGACTATCTGTCCCCGGGCGGCCCGCTCAGCGAAGCCCAGGTCAAGGCCGCGGCGGCCAAACCGGCCGTGGCGATGGGAGCCGCCACCTACACCTATCTGCGCTGCTATTACCGGCTGGACATGAGCCCCGGCAAGCCGCAAACCAATTACCACTGGGCGCTGGACCCCAGCAGCGGCGATTACTACCGCGTCAACGGCTACTGGTGGTCCGGCAGCATCGTCGCGCTGAAGAATATGTTCTACAGCGACGTGGCCCAGGACACCCTGGCCGCCGTCTGCCAGAAGACGCTGGCGGCCAAGGGCCTCAGCCGTCCGGTGGCGCTGTACGCCGCCGCCAACAACCAGATGTCCTACAACCACACCATCTGGAGCCAGGACAGCGCCAGCCAGCCGGCCGGCGTCAACAAGCTGATCGTGTTCGGCGACAGCCTGTCCGACACTCAGAACATGTACGGCGCCTCGCAATGGCGGCTGCCCAACGCCAAGAGCTGGTTCATCGGCCGCTTCAGCAACGACCGGGTCTGGGTGGAATATCTGGCCGAACAGCTGAAGCTGCCGATCTACAACTGGGCGATAGGCGGCTCCGCCGGCGATCAGCACCTGGTGGTGCCGGGCTTGCTGCAGCAGGTGGAATCATGGTCGCAATACATGCAGAAAGCCGCCAATTACCGGCCGGAAAACACCCTGTTCACCATGCTGATAGGCGGCAACGACTTGCTCAACTACGGTCGCACCGTGGACCAGGTGATAAGCGATCAGGGCAAGGCGCTGGAACGCATCATCACCGCCGGCGCGCGTCACATCGTGGTGCTGAACCTGCCCAACCTGGCCCGCACCCCGGCGGCCCAGGCCAGCGGCAAAGCCGCCGCGCTGGCGCCGCAAGTGCGCGACTACAACGCCAAGCTGGCGCTGCTGATCACGCAATTGCAGCAGAAGTACGGCAGCACGCTGAAGCTGAATCTGTTCGACAGCAACACCTTGTTCGACGACCTGCTCGACCATCCGGCCAAGTACCAGGTCAGCAACGCCACCCAGTCCTGCCTGGACATCGCCGGCAACGCCAGCCTGCCCTATATCTGGGAGCAGAAGCCGCGCGCGGAATGCGGCAATCCGGACGCCTTCGTGTTCTGGGACGTGCTGCACCCCACCACCCACACGCATAAGCTGTTGGGCGGCTACGTAGCCAACTTCGTCAAGGCCGCGGACCCGGCGGTCTCCGCCGCGGCGGCGCTGAAGGCGCGCCGCTAAGCGCTGACCCCAAGCCGCCGCCATCACGCGGCGGCTTGGGGTAAGATGCCGGTTTCAGCCGGACTTTCCGCCATGAGCCAGACACCGCAAACCGTCCTCAGACCCTGCCCCAAATGCGGCGCGCCCGCCTTGCTGGTCAAGGCCGGCTCCCGCCGCTTCTGGGTGCAATGCAGCCGCTATCCGGACAACGGCAATTGCAGCGCCATCGGCGCCCAGGCCGACAACAAGAAAGAAGCCGTCGCCAACTGGAACGCCGGCCGCTGAGCGCGCACCATGAATCTCTCGCCCTATCTGCTGACGCCGCTGCTGCTGGTGTTGTCCAATGTGTTCATGACCTTCGCCTGGTACGCCCACCTGAAGGACATGTCTTCCAAGCCCTGGTGGCTGGCCGCGCTGGCCAGCTGGGGCATCGCCTTGTTCGAGTATTTGCTGCAGGTGCCGGCCAACCGCGTCGGCTACGGCGCGATGACGCTGTCGCAGCTGAAGATCATTCAGGAAGTGATATCGCTGTCGGTATTCATACCGTTCGCGGTGTTCTACATGAACCAGCCCTTCCGCTGGGACTATGTCTGGGCCGGGCTGTGTCTGGTGGGCGCGGTCTACTTCATGTTCCGCGGCTGAAGCCGGCTACTGGTTGGCGCGCACCCAGCGATGCCATTGGGAGAACAACTCCGGATTGAGCGCGGCGATGGCGGAACGCTTCCAGATCACATCGCTCCAGTAATCGTCGCTGTTGAGGCTGGCGATCTGGCCGCCGGCCTCTTCCAGGATCACCGCGCCGGCGGCGTAATCCCACAGCCGCTGCCCGCCATGAAGATAAAGATCGTAGCGGCCGGCCGCCAGATAACACCAATCCAGCGTGCTGGAACCCAGATTGCGCAGGCTGCCGCAGGGGCAGGTGCTGCCGATGCGCGCGGCCAGCTTGCCGGAGCGCAGGTATTTGACCTCCACGCTGGCGATGGCGTCGCACATGGTGTTGACCACGGTTTTCAGCGGCAGGCGCTGACCGTTCAGATAAGCGCCCTCGCCGCGGCTGGCGTAGAACATTTCCTGGGACACGGGGTTGTAGATCACGCCCAGCCGGCTCTTGCCGCCCACCATCAGGCCGACTGAGATGGCGAAATACGGCAGGCCGTTGACGAAGTTGGTGGTGCCGTCTATCGGGTCCACCACCCACAAACCGTCCTGATTTTCCGCCCACAGCCGGTCCTGCTCGGCCAATTCCATCTCCTCGCCCAACACCGGGTGCGGCAGGATGCGGGGCAAGGCGGCCTGCAAAGCCTGCTGGCAAGCCATATCGGCCTCGGTGAACAGCGTGCCGTCGTCCTTGCGGCTTTTGCCCACTCGCAAAAAGCGCGGCATCACCTCGTCGCGCGCCACTTCCCTGAGCACCTGCATCACCTGTTCCAGCACCTGCATTCGTTTTCCCCCAAGGCCGCTGCAATCTATTTGCTGCAATCGCAGCAAACAAAGCAAAATACCGGTATCAACAGCGACTTTCAATACGTCATGCCCAGGTTTTACATTGACGCCGACCTCAGCGTCGGCCAAACGCTGGCCCTGCCGGACACCGTGGTGCGCCATGTCCAGGTGTTGCGGCTAGGCGCCGGCGACGCCGTCACCTTGTTCAACGGCCGCGGCGGCGAGTACGCCGCCACGCTGGACGCGGTGATGAAGCGCGACGCGCATTGCCTCATCGAAGGCTTCGACGACGTTTCACGTGAAACGCCGATCTGGCTGGGCCTGGCCCAAGCCATTTCCGGCGGCGACAAAATGGAGTTCACCCTGCAAAAAGGCGTGGAAATGGGCATATCCGCGTTCCAGCCCATCGCCGCGGAGCGCTCCATCGTCAAGTTGTCCGGCGAGCGCGCCGACAAGCGCGTGGCCCGCTGGCAGGAGATCGTGATTTCCGCCTGCGAACAAAGCGGCCGCAACGCCATTCCTCAAGTATTGCCCATCCTGTCGCTGGAGCAATGGCTGAAACAGGCTCCGGACGCCGACGCGCGGCTGATTCTGTCTCCCGCCGGCACCCGGCGCCTGGCCGACATCGCCGCCGCGCCGGCGCGCGCCTGGCTGATGGCCGGCCCGGAAGGCGGTTACTCCGCGCGCGAAGAAGCCGCGGCGCTAAGCGCCGGCTGGACGCCGCTGAAACTGGGGCCGCGCATCCTGCGCACCGAAACCGCGGCGCTGGCCGCGGTGGCGGCGATACAGACCGTGTGGGGGGATTACCGCTAGCCCGAGCGGCGCGGGGCGCTCTGCCCCGCTATAGGAAACGCAGCGGATCTATCTTCCACTTGTCCGGCGACTCATGTTTGACGATGCGGTCGCCGCCGCCGAAACCCATGCCGCGCGACAGGTCCACCAGCTCCGGGGGGATGTAGACATTGCTCTTGGTGCTGAAAAACACCTTCACCTTGGGCGAGATCAGATTGCTCTCGTTCTGCTCCACCACCACGCCCAGCCGGCCGCTCTCCAGCCGCACCAGGGTGCCGATAGGATAAATGCCTATGCTGCGCATAAAGGCCTGCACCAGCTGCGGATTGAAGTGGAACTTCGACCACTCGTAGATCTTGCGCAAGGCGTCGGTGGGCGCCATGCCCTTGTGATAGCAGCGGTCCGAGGTCAGCGCGTCGTAGACGTCGACGATGGCCGCCATCTGCCCCAGTTGTGAAATCTCCTCGCCCTTGAGCCCGGCCGGATAGCCGCTGCCGTCGTGGCGCTCATGGTGCTGGGCCGCCACCAGCACCGCGGTTTCGGAAATGCCGGTGGTTTGCAGCAGGATCTGCTTGCTCTCCACCACATGGCACTTCATCACCGAGAACTCCTGCTCGGTCAATTTGCCCGGCTTGTTGAGGATGCGGTCCGGAATCTTCATCTTGCCGATATCGTGCAGCATGCCGCCGATGCCGGCGTGATGAATCACCTCCTTGCTCATCCCCATCGCGTTGCAGAAACTGACCATCAAGGCGCCGACGCTGACCGAATGCTGGAAGGTGTAATTGTCCTTGTCCTTGATCCGGCACAGCGACAGCAGCGCGCCGCCGTTGCGCAGGATGGACGAGGTCATCTTGCTCACCGAGGGCTCCACCATCTCCAGCTCCACCTGCTTGCCCAGACGCACGTCCTTGAGAATGCCCTGGATGATCTGGTTGGCTTCACTGTGGATCAGCTGGGCGCGGCCGAACTCGGCGCCGGCCTCCACCTGCCGCTCCAAAATGGTTTCGCTGCTGCCGAACTCGCGGATCTGCTCCTCCAGCAGCTTCTTCACCTCGGTGGCGGTCGGCGCGGAAGGCAGATCCAAGCCCTTGCGCGTGTCGATGTACACCTCGTGAATGCCGGAGTCGGCGATCTTGTGGATCTCTTCCTCGTGCTTGATCAAAAAACGCTTAAGCAAAAAGGGGTGCGACATCCAATCGCAGTTCAGATCGTGGATGTACATGCCCACCTTGAGATCGGCCACTTCTATGCACTTGATCATTCTGTGCTCTTTATCCCGCCGCGCGCCTGTGCCGCCGGCCGCGCGCATGCGTCTCCGCCATCCTGTCACCCAGACCCCGCCGGCCGATGTCGCCGGCGAAAATGGACCGGCCCGCCCCTTGCCGCCCGGGCGCGCCTTCTTTCAGCATCAACTCCACTATCGGCATTTGCAAGGTATTCCATTAGCCCGTCGGTCAGGCAAGCGGCTTCGCATGACGTGCGAATTCACCGTCAAACTCGCGCAAAGCCTGCTAGATAACGCAGCGCGCCGCCGCTTGTCACGCGGCTGTAAATATTGCCGCCGCGTCCGCTGTGGCGCGCTCCCCACGTTCGGCCGCTCCGCGGCCCGCTTTTAGCGCGTCGGCATGGACCGGTGCGTGGCTCTGGCTTTAATGTCTATAAATAAGGGCAAGACGCCGGGCTTCGCCTCCGCGCGCGCGCGGCCGCGGCAGACCGCCATAGAACAAGCTTCGCAAGGTATTGGGGAAAGAAGAATGGAACAGCAGAAATGGGGCCGCCTGAGCACCCGCATCATTCTGGTGGCCGCCGCCGCCATCGCCGTCGGCTTCGCCGTCATGATCGGCCTGATCGCCTGGCAGAGCTATAGCTCGGCGGTGGACCAGGGCTACAAGCTGGCCTCGGAGCAGGCCAGCAGCTACGCCAAGGACGCGGAAAGCGACTTCGCCCGCAACTTCACCCTGCCGCGCCATCTGGCCGACGCGGTGCAGGGCATACAGCGCGTCGCGCACCCGGACCGCAAGCACACCGACAACACCATCCAGCAGATGCTGGACAACGCGCCGCAATCCGTGGGCCTGTGGATGTTGTGGGAGCCCAACGCCTTCGACGGCAACGACAACGGCTTCCGCATGGACTGGCCGCGCCACGACCCCACCGGCCGCTACCAGCCCTATGTCACCAAGAACGACAAGGGCAAGGCGCAGATGGACGTGATGATGTCGGCGGACCGGGTCAAGGAATTCCCCAAGTTCAAGGAGCATCCGGAAAGCTATCAGCCGGACTACGAAAAACCGGGCTGGGGCGATTTCTACTACGTGCCCAAGCAACGCGGCCGCGACACCATCACCGAGCCCTACCCCTACGAGGTGCAGAACCGCAAGATCCTGGAAAGCTCGCTGGCCGTGGTGATCAAGGACGCCGCCGGCAAGATGCTGGGCGTGTCCGCCACCGACATCGCGCTGGACGATCTGCAAAAAAAATTCGGCCAGATCCGGCTGTATGAAACCGGCTACGTCAGCATGCTGTCCGAAGGCGGCCTCTACGTGGTGAACCCGGAAGCCGGCCTGCTGGGCAAACCCGCGCCCAAGGACAGCCCGCTGACGCCCTATCTGGCCAAGATCAAGCAAGGCGAGGACTTCGTCTACGAGGCCGGCGGCTTCACCCACTTCTTCCACCCGGTCAAAGTGGCCAATACCGGCCAGTTCTGGACGCTGGGCGTCAGCATTCCCACCGCCGCCATCACCGCCGACGCGCGCAGGCAAAGCCTGACCGCGGTGCTGATCGGCGCGGTGGCGCTGGCGCTGATCCTGCTGGTGCTGGCCGGCGTGGTGCGCGCGCTGACCCGGCCGCTGAACCATCTGGCCGCCACCATGGAACAGTTGGCGTCAGGCAAGGGCGATCTGACCATACGCATCCCGATCCGCAACCGCGACGAAATCGGCCGCACCGCCGACGCCTTCAACCGCTTCATCGCCAGCCTGCGCGACATGTTCGTGGAAGTGCGCGAGCAAAGCCTGGCGGTCACCGCGGCGGCGGTGTCCCTGCAGGAGTCCGCGCGCCAAGTGGAAAGCGCCTCCGCCTCGCAATCGGACGCCGCCAGCGCCACCGCCGCCGGCGTGGAGGAAGTCACCGTCAGCGTGCAGCACATCGCCAACACCGCCCAACTGGCGGAGAGCACCGCGCGGGAAACCGGCAGCCTGACCGAGCAGAGCGTCGCCACCGTCAACCAGGTCACCGCCGAAATCCGCCGCATGACCGACAATATGCACGCGCTGGCGGAGCGGGTGAACGGCCTGGGCGCGCGTTCGGCCGAGGTCAGCACCATCGTCAACGTGATCAAGGACATCGCGGACCAGACCAATCTCTTGGCGCTGAACGCGGCGATCGAAGCGGCGCGCGCCGGGGAAATGGGCCGCGGCTTCGCCGTGGTGGCGGACGAGGTGCGCAATCTGGCCGGCCGCACCGCCGAGGCCACGGTGGAAATCAGCCGCATCGTCAACGCCATCGGCCAGGAAACCCGCGACGCGGTCAGCGATGTGCAAAAGAGCAGCCAGCTGGTGGGCAATAGCGTGGCCATCGCCGAAGACGCCAATCAGGCGATGCAAACCGTGCTGGACCGCAGCCACGGCCTGGTGGGCAGCATCGTCGACATCGCCTCCTCCACCCGCGAGCAATCCGCCGCCAGCCTGGAGATCGCCCAGAACGTGGAGCGCATCAGCAGCATGGCGCAGAGCAATAGCGACGTGGTGCGCCAGGTGGCCGCCTCGGTCGGCCATCTGCGCGAATTGTCGGCGCGGCTGGAGGCGCTGGTGGGCGATTTCCGCACTTGAACCTCCGGACCGCGAAAGGACAACCCTGATGACGGCAATCGACTGGTGGCCGTTTGTCGCCGCCTCGCTGCTGCTGGTGGTGACGCCGGGCGCCGGCACCCTGTCCATCCTCGGCGCGCTGAGCGGCGGCGGGCTGCGCGCCGGCTACGCGGCCCAGGCCGGCCTGCTGGCCGGCGACCTGATCCTGATCGCGCTGGCCGGCGGCGGCGTGGCGGCGCTGCTGGCCGCCCACCCTGGCTGGTTCGAGCTGCTGCGCTACGCTGGCGCGCTGTACCTGGCCTGGCTGGGCGCCAAGCTGCTGTTCCGCCGTGACGGCGGTGCCGCGGCCGTGACCGCGACGGATCAACGCAGCGCCGGCGCCTGCTTCCGCCGCTCGCTGTTGATTACCCTGGCCAATCCCAAGGCCATCCTGTTCTTCATGGCCTTCTTCCCGCAATTCCTGGACGCCGGCCGCGCCGGCCCGGCCGGCTTCGCTCAGCTGGCCGCGGTGTTCTGCCTGATCAATATGCTCTATCTGGCGCTGCTGGTGTGGCTGGCCGGCCATCTGCGCCGCCGCGCGTTCGCCCCCGGCGGCCGCCTGCTGCTCAAGCGCTTGCTGGGCGTCTGCTTTCTCAGCCTGGGGATCAAATACGCGCTGCGCTGAGAACCTGTTCACAGTCTGCTGCGCGTCGGCAGGATGGATGGAAAAGGGCGTTGAAACCGGCTTCGAAATGCTCATGTGCCACGAATACATTCCGCTTTCTCAGCCGCAAGGCCTTGTCTCGCTCTAGCTCGCGAGACTTTGAACAGGCTCTGGGCTCCAGCTTGCCCGCGCGCGGAAGTGTCCCTTTTCTGCCATCAATTTCGATAAATGCGACACGGGTCTTACCGCCGATCCGGAATTGGGATTACAATCCCGCAATTTTGTTCGGACCACAGGCAATGAACCACGCAACGACGCTTCCCGCACGACGCACCGCCCGCCACGGCGGCGATCTGGCGTTGGCGCGAGGCCTTGCCGTTCCCGGACCCCGACGCAGTAATAAAACAAGCTCCTGATGCCAGGGGCTTTTTTTTTACCCGCGACTCATAAAGCCAATATTGAAAGGACGCGACCATGGCCAACCCCCTCTACCGCAAACACATCATTTCCATACCGGACTTCAGCCGCGAGGAACTGGAGCTGGTGGTGGCCACGGCAGCCCGCCTGAAACAACAGCCGCGCAACGACCTGCTGAAGGACAAGCTGGTGGGCAGCTGTTTCTTCGAACCGTCCACCCGCACCCGGCTGTCCTTCGAGACCGCGGTGCAACGGCTGGGCGGCAGCGTCATCGGCTTCGCCGACGGCGGCAACACCAGCGCCAAAAAGGGCGAAACCCTGGCGGATTCGATCAAGATCATCGCGTCCTACACCGACGCGGTGGTGATGCGCCATCCCAAGGAAGGCGCGGCGCGGCTGGCCAGCGAATTCTCCGACGTGCCCATCATCAACGGCGGCGACGGCTCCAACCAGCACCCGACCCAAACCCTACTGGACCTGTTCACCATCCGCGAAACCCAGGGCACGCTGGAAAACCTCACCGTCGCCTTCGTCGGCGACCTCAAATACGGCCGCACCGTGCATTCGTTGACCCAGGCGCTGTCGCTGTTCGGCGCGCGCTTCTACTTCGTGTCGCCGGAGCAGTTGGCGATGCCGGACTACATCTGCGAAGAGCTGGACGAAAAAGGCATTCAGTACACCGTGGTCGGCAGCCTGGACGACGTGATCCCGCAAGTGGACGTGCTGTACATGACCCGGGTGCAGCGCGAGCGCTTCGACGAGGCCGAGTTCAAGAAAATCCAGGGCAAGTTCGTGCTGCGCGCCGACATGCTGCACAGCGCCCGCACCAATATGAAGATTCTGCACCCGCTGCCGCGCGTCGACGAGATCGAAACCAGCGTGGACGCCACGCCGCACGCTTATTACTTCGAACAGGCCAAGAACGGGGTCTACGCGCGCCAGGCGCTGCTGTCGCTGGTGTTGAACGAGACCGTCTGATTCAGGAAAAGGAAACCATCATGCAATACACCCGCACCGTAGAAGCGCTGAAGCAAGGCACCGTCATCGACCACATCCCGGCCGGCCAGGGCCTGATCATCCTGCGCCTGTTCAAGCTCAGCGAAACCGGCGAGCGCGTCACCGTGGGCCTGAACCTGTCCAGCCGCCACATGGGCGCCAAGGACATCATCAAGGTGGAGAACATCGCACTATCGGAGGAACAGGCCAACGAGCTGGCGCTGTTCGCGCCGCAGGCCACCGTCAACGTGATCGACAATTTCGAAGTGGTGAAGAAACACAAGCTGGCGCTGCCGGACACCATCGAAGGCATCTTCTCCTGCCCCAACTCCAATTGCGTCTCGCACAATGAGCCGGTGACCAGCTTTTTCTACGTCAAACCCCAGGCGCGCGACACAAAAATGAAATGCAAGTATTGCGAAAAGGTGTTCAGTAGGGATATCGTTGCAGAGGTGCGCTAAGTCGTACAAGGGTGAATAGAGAAATATCAAGAAAACACTGCGTTCGACAGTGGTAAAAAGCACGAGCAAGCGCCGCAGTCATCTGCGGCGCTTCTCATTTCAGGCTCAGGACGCCGCCGGGCCCTCGCTGGCGCCGTCGATGAAGCGCTGCAAGAACACCAGGTCCAGCCAGCGGCCGAACTTGAATCCCACCTGCGGCAGCATGCCCACCTGCTGGAAACCCAATTTTTCATGGAAGCGGATAGAACCCGCGTTGGCGGCGTCCACCGCGCCCACCATGGTGTGTTTGCCCAGCGCCTTGGCACGCGGGAACAGCGCTTGCACCAAGGCGGTGCCTATGCCCTTGCCGCGCGCGTCGGCGGACAGATGCACGCTGTGTTCCACGGTGAAGCGGTAGCCCGGCTTGACGCGGAAATCGCCAAAGCTGGAAAAGCCCAGGATCTTGCCGTTTTCCTCGGCCAACAGCACCGGATAACCGGCGGCGGTGCGGTCCTGGAACCAGACGGCGAACTCGCCGGCGGACAGCGGATCGTCGTTGTAGATGGCGGTGGTGGTGGCGATGACCTCGTTGTAGATATCGAGTATCGCCGCCAGGTCTTCCAGCGTGGCGTCGCGGATAATCATGTTCTGTCCCTTGCTGATGTGGCTTGTTTTTTGGATCGCGGGCACGGACGCCGACGCGGATCCTTAGAACCTATTTACGATCTGCTACGCGTCGGCGATACCGCGTTGAAACCAACTTCGAAATGCTCATGTACCACCTGTACATTCCGCTTTCTCAGCTGTTTTCGCCTTGTCTCGCCTTAGCTTGCGAGATCGTAAACACGTTCTTTAGGAATGCAAACAGTGTACCAGCAGCCGGTTCAGCCGGCAGCAGCCGGCTTTTTGCGCGGGCTGCGCTTCTTGCGCACCGGCGTCTCCGGCGTCGGCTCCGCCGCGGGCGGCGTTATCACGGGCGCCGCGAGCACGGATTCCCCGTCCTGTTTGAGCCGGATCTCGCAATGCAGTTTGGAGCCGTTTCGGCTTTCCTGCACCGTCAGGAAGTCCAGCTTTTTCACCATCTGCGACAGCCGGGAATGACCGTAAACCCGCGGGTCGAACGAGGGGTCGTTCTTGGCCAGATAAGTGCCCACCACCGACAGCTCGGCCCAGCCGCTGTCGCGCGACACCGCCTCGATCGCATTGGTGAACATGTCCTGCAGCGGATGGCGCTCCTTCTCCGGCTGCGGTTTGGCGCGGCTGCGCGCGCTGCGCGTCTTGGGTTTGTCGGCCACGCTCTTGGCCGCCGCCGGCTCCGGCCGCAGAATCTCGGTGAACACGAATTTGTCGCAGGCGGCGATGAAGGGCCGCGGCGTCTTGGACTGTTCGCCCAGGCCGATCACCATCAGCCCGGATTCGCGCAGCCGGGTGGCCAGCCGAGTGAAATCGCTGTCGGAGGACACCAGGCAGAAGCCGTCGAAATTGCCGGTGTAGAGCAGATCCATCGCGTCTATGATCAGCGCGGAGTCGGTGGAATTCTTGCCCTTGGTGTAGGCGAACTGCTGGATCGGCGAAATCGCGTACTGGTGCAGCACTTCCTTCCAGCCCTTCAGCTGGCTGGTGGTCCAGTCGCCGTAGGCGCGCTTGACCACGGCGGTGCCGTATTTGGCCACCTCGGCCAGCAACTCGGCGATCAGCGCCGACTGCGCGTTGTCCGCGTCGATCAATACCGCCAGTTTGCGGTTTTCCATGCTTGCTTTCCCTTAGGCAACCGAGCCATGCTAAAACCGGCCGTCGCGGCTGTCAAAACCGGCGGCCGGACGCGGCGATGAACCGCGGCTACGGCGGCGCGGCGCGCAGCGTCTGCTCCACAATGGCGGCAATCCGCCCCTCGCGCTTCATCTGCTCCAAGACGGCGTTCAGCTGCCGGATGAAATCGTCCAGATAGGGAAAACGCTGCTGGCCGTGCTTGGTGAAACCGACATAGGCCTGCTCGCCGTTCAGGCTGGCCGCCGCCACCAGTTCGCCGCGCTGCTCCGGGCTGATTGCGCCGCGCCGCTGCAAGCGCTCCAGCACGTAGAGAATGGACAGTTTGTCGTTCAAATAACAGTCGGTGCGGCCATTGATCAGCTTCAGCAGATTGCCCTGGGTGTCCGGCGCCTCGTCCAGCTGGATGTCTCCGCGCTGCACCGCCAGCCAGAACGCCTTGCCGCCGGGACGGAAACCGGCGTTGTTGCCGAAGCGCAGGCCCAGGAAGTCCGCCGGCCAGTGCGGACGCGGCGCGCGCATGATCTCCGCCCGGCAATACACCGCCAGCTGCTCCTGCCAGAACGGCGCCGAATATCCCATGTAGTCGCGCTCCGGCCGGTAATACGGCGGCGACAGCGCCGGCGCGCGGCCGGCTTCCAGCTCGGACAGACCGCGCTTCCACGGCACCGGCCGCAGATCGATGCGATAGTCGCTCAAACGCTGCGAGGCCGCGCGCAGCACCTCGTTGTAAACGCCCTCCGCCCGGCCGTCCTTCTCGTAGGAATACGGCGGATAGCCGTTGTCGACCAAGACCACCACCTGGCGCGGCGGCGCGGCGGCGGCGCCCGCCGCCAGTCCGGCCAGCAACCATAACAACAAGCCCGATCTGATCATTTGAATGACATAATCCGTGTCGATAAACACGTTATAGCCGCTGCGCCGTCCAGGCGTTGGCACGAGTCTTGCAGCGTCGCAGGCATCGTCCACTCCCGCCGCGAGGCCCGCCATGAAACTGTTTTCGCGCCAAACGCCCGCCGCCACCAGCGAGGTGGTGATGTTCAATTATCGCCGGCCGGTGCGCGCGCGCCAGGTGGCGCTGGGCGGCGGCGGCCGCCTGTGGCTGGTCGAGGCGCTGGACCCGACCCACAATGTCTGGGTATGGCAGGAAGAATCCAGCCAAGCGGAGGCCGCGGTGGACTCCGCGCGCCGGCTCAGTCTGATGCTGAACTGAACCGGAATGGTGCGCCGCGGCACCAAGCTGGCGCGCGGACAAGCAAAAAGCCGCCCTTGGGCGGCTTGGATCGCGCTACGCGTCTTCGCTTATTTCTTGGCGACGCTCTTGCCGAAGCTTTCCGCGGCGGCGCGCATCTTGGGCAGCAGCACCGGCTCGGCGGCCTTCAGCGTATCGCCGGCGATGGTGTTGATGATCTGCGGCTGCTGCTTCAGCAGCTTCTGACCGGCGGCGGTCTTGTAGAACACGTTGATCTGCTTGAGTTCGTCGGCGCTGAACTGAGCGCTGTAGGCCTTGGCCACGGTCTGTTCGAACTGCTGCTTGGCCGCGCTGGAACCGAAGTAATCGCTGGCCAGCTTGTGCACGTTCTCGCCGTAGGTCTTGAAGCCTTCCTGCGCTTTTTTCTGCTGGGCTTCGCTCAGCTTGATCTTGTTCTTGACGAAGTATTCCTGCAGCAGCGGCATGGCGCTGGCGGTGGTGCGCTGCGCCAGCTCCGGCAGCATATTGTTCAGGTTCAGCGTGGCGGACAACTCTTTGACGGCGGCGTCCTGGGCGGCGTCGGCGTGCGCCAGCAGCGGCAAAGTCAGCGCCAGGGCGGCCAGGCCGGCTTTGAGCGGGCGTGATGCGAACATGTGGAATCCTTTGGCTTGAGTTGGAAACAGCTGGCGTCGGCCAGGCCGACGCGGAAACACCGGCAGTGTGACACCGCCGCCGCCGCAGGTCAAAAAAGACCGGGAGCCGTCTCCTAGCGCGCCGCCGCGGGCGCCGGCGGCAGCTGACTCTGCCAACCCTGATAGGCACCGATATTGGCGCGGGTGATCAGCTGCACCGGCACCGTCACCGTGCGCGGCTTGGCTTTGGGATTGTCCAGCAATTGACGGCCCAGCTTCACCGCCTCCACGCCGATAGCGTACGGGGCCTGGCTGGAGGACGCCACGATCTGGCTATCGCCGCGCAGCGCCTTCTCGATGTCCGGCGAACCGTCCACGCCGGCTATCATCACCTCCTTGCGGCCCGCCTCCCTCACCGCCTGCTCCGCCCCCAGCGCCTGGCGGTCGTTGCTGGCGAACACGCCGTTGATCTCCGGGTAGCGCCGCAGATGCCGCTCCATCAGCCGCTTGCCGCCCCAGCTGGACGCCAAACCGCTCTCCTGATGGCTGAGCAGCCGGATCTTGGGGAAAGCGGCCAGACTGCGGCGACAGCCGGCCACCCGGTCCCAGACCGAAGACACCGGCGGACCGCTCTGAATCACCAACGCGCCGCGGCCGCGCATCCGCTCCGCCAGATAACGGCAAGCCAGCGCGCCGGCCTGGACATTGTCCGATTTGACCGTGCCGTCGGCGCCGGGCGCGTCCACGTCCACCGCCACCACCCGCACCCCGGCCTGATGCGCCAGCCGCACCAGCGGCGCCACCGCCTTGCTGTCCGCGGCCACCAGCAGGATCAGCTCCACCTGCTGGCGCAGCAGCTGCCGCACTTGTTCCTCCTGCCGCTCCAGGCTGAAATTGGCGGACAGGGTGGTGACTTGCGCATTGGGATTGGCCGCGCGCGCCTCGTTCAGCGCGCCGCGCGCGACGATCTGGTAGAAAGGGTTGTCCAGCGCTCCCACGGAGATGCCGATGCGGCTCAAGGGCGCGGCGTAAACGGCTCCGGCCAGGGACAGCCAGCAACAGGCAAGGAATCGGCTCGATCTCATGGCCACCCAGGATGGTTAGATGCGTGTCACCCCAGTTTAGATCACGCCGACCCCGCTACGAAACCGGACTCGGCGCCGCCGAGCCAGGGCGAGGCAAGGCCTTGCGGCCGAAGCCGCGGATAGGCGAGCCCGCTATCGCCCGCCGCAAGGCGGCAGACAGTCAACCGCTTCTCAAGCCGCCTGGTTCAAGCTGGCCCTCACCCTTTGCGCCAGCAAATCCAGCTGCAACCAGCCCTCCTCCCACTGCCCGTGGCCGGACTCCACATTGATGTGGCCGGCCTGGCGCAGCCAGGCGATGGGCGCGCGCCAGTAACCGGCCAGCCGCGCCGCGCGCGGGGTCTTGCAGAAGGGATCGTTGCTGCTCGCCACCATTCTGGCGGGAAACGGCAGGGCTTGGCGCGGCGTCGGCGCAAAGCCCATCAGCTCGCGCGGCACGAAGGGCCGCTCCACGTCCGCCGGCGCCACCAGCAAGGCGCCGGCGATCCGCCGCGGATGGCGCTGGGCGTAATGCGCCACCGCCACGCAACCCAGGCTGTGGGCGATGACGATGACCGGCTTGCGCGTCCGATCCAGCGCCTGATCCAAACCCCGCAGCCAGTCGTCCAGCTGCGGCGCGTCCCAATCGCCCACCTCCACCCGCGCGGCGTTCAAGCGGCGTTGCCAATGGCTTTGCCAGTGCCGCGGGCCGGAATTGCGCCAGCCGGGCTGAATGATCAAGTCGAAATCCGCCAGCGAAGGTTCCATCGCTCAGCTCCTCAAAGGGGGAACTCGCACTGTAGAATGACTTTGATATTCTTGGAAATGATATTGAACGAGAAACTTATTCCCTATTCCTCTAAAAGATCACGCCATTACATAGACTTATTTGGAATTTAAAGATAAAAAACAATCACTTCTGGCGCTAAAACATTTCTGATTAGATGCATTCATCGCTTGCCTCCTCAGGACACCGCCATGCCACGTCATACCTTCCGCCACGCCCTGCTGTCTCTCGCCCTGTTCGGCGCCGCCGCGCCGCTGCTGGCCGCCGAGTTGCTCAACGTTTCTTACGACCCCACCCGCGAGCTGTATCAGGACGTCAACAAGGCTTTCGCCGAACAATGGAAGAAACAGGGCGGCGACGTCGCCATCAAGCAATCGCACGGCGGCTCCGGCAAGCAATCGCTGGCCATCCAGCACGGCCTGGAAGCCGATGTGGCCACGCTGGCGCTGGCCTACGACATCGACGTGCTGGCGGACCAGGGCCTGCTGCCCAAGAACTGGCAAAGCCGGCTGCCGGACAATAGCTCGCCCTACACCTCCACCATCGTGTTCCTGGTGCGCAAGGGCAACCCCAAGGGCATCCGCGACTGGGGCGATCTGATCAAGCCCGGCATCCAGGTGATCACGCCCAATCCCAAAACCTCCGGCGGCGCGCGCTGGAATTATCTGGCGGCCTGGGGCTATGCGCTGAAGCAGCCCGGCGGCAACGAGGCCAAGGCCCGCGCCTATGTCGGCGAACTGTACAAGCACGTGCCGGTGCTGGACACCGGCGCGCGCGGCGCGACGCTGACCTTCGCCCAGCGCGGCTTGGGCGACGTGTTGCTGGCCTGGGAAAACGAGGCGGTGCTGGCGGTGAAGGAACTGGGTCCGGACAAATTCGACATCGTCACCCCTTCGCTGTCCATCCTGGCCGAACCGCCGGTGGCGGTGGTGGACAAGGTGGCCGACAAGAAAGGCAATCGCAAGCTGGCCGAAGCCTATCTGAAGTTCCTGTACACCCCGCAGGGACAGACCATCGCCGCGCAGAACTACTACCGGCCGCGCGACGCCAAGATCGCCGCGCAATACGCCGGCCAGTTCCCCAAGGTCAAGCTGTTCACGCTGAAAGACACTTTCGGCGATTGGCGCGGCGCCCAGCACAAACACTTCGCCGACGGCGGCGTGTTTGATCAGCTCATCACCAAGAAATAACCCGCCCCTCAACGCGAACAGCCCGGCAAAGCCGGGCTGTTGTCAATGCGGGAAACGCGGATCAGGCCGTCTGGCTTTCTCTCCAGGTCAGCCACACCCGCATGTCGAACTCCAGCTGGTGGTAGTCCGGCTCCATGTGGCAGCACAGCTGGTAGAAGGCCTTGTTGTGGTCCTTCTCCTTCAGGTGGGCCAGCTCATGCACCACGATCATGCGCAGGAAGGGCAAGGGCGCGTCGCGAAACAGCGCGGCGATGCGGATTTCGTTCTTGGTCTTCAGCTTGCCGCCCTGCACCCGCGACACAAAGGTATTGGTGCCCAGCGTGCCCTTGACCGGGTGCTGCTGGCTGTCGTACCTCACCTTGGCCGGCAAGGCGGCGTTCTTCAGATAACGCAGCTTGATCTCGGACACGTACTGATACAGCGCCTTGTCCGTCTGCACATCGTGGCTTTCCGGATACTTGCGCGCCAGCCAGCCGCCCAGCTGGCCGGAATCCAGCAGCGCCTGCACCTGGCCGAGCAAGGCGGCGGGATAATGCTGCAAATAGTTGAGGGTAGACATCGCGCCATTGTAAAACGACTGCGCGATCAGGTGTTGCCGCGGCGCAAACCGGCATTACAGCAAGCAGGACGGATCGTCCCACTGATAACTGAGCGCCAGCGCGCGCCGGCCGCCGACGGTGTCCACCTCGCAAGGCGCGGACGCCTCGCCGCCCAGCGCCCGGTAAAAGGCGCAGGCGTCCCGGTTGGCCTGGTAGGCCCACAGAAACAAGGGCCGCCCCGGCGCGACGCGCAAGGCCTCCGCCGCCGCCGCCGCCATCAGCGCGCGGCCGATGCCGCGTCCCTGCTGCCCGGCCTTCACATGCAGATTATCCAGATACACGCCCCGCTCCGGCGCCTCGTCCGGCAATAGGCAAACAAAGCCCGCCGGCTCATCCTGCCACAGCGCCAGCCGCACCCACAGCGCGCCCGGCGCGGCGAAGCGCTCCCGCCACATGGCCAGGCGTTCGTCCGCGGCGCGCAAATCCAGGTATTCGTCCGGCAAGATGCCGCGATAATGCTCTTGCCAACTGGCGACATGCAGCGCCGCGATCCGCTCGGCGTCCCGAGCGTCGGCCGCTCGCAACAACAAACCCTGATTCATGTTCGCTCCCCTTGCCGCGGTGGTTCCACACCGGCGGTCCAACTGGCTCTGGCCAAGGCCGCCGGCAATCGAGACAATACCGATACCGCCTACCTTATGCGAGGAAGACTTTCCATGCATGTCGTGATTTTTCGCGCCGCCACGCGGCAACTGGATGCGGAATACTCCGCGGTCGCCCAGCAGATGCGCCGGCTGGCCATGGAGCGCTTCGGCTGCCTCGCCTTTGTTTCCGCCTGTGAGGACGGGCAGGAAATCGCCTTGTCCTACTGGCCGGACGCCGACAGCATCCGCGCCTGGAAGGCGCATGCCGACCACGTGCTGGCGCAGCAACTGGGACGGGAGCGCTGGTATCGGCAATACCGGGTGGAGGTGGCCTGTATCGAACGCAGCTATGAATGGACCTTGGACGCGTCAGACTGAAGTCCGCGGCATGGCCCTGTTTCACGTGGAACCGGACCGTAGCGCGACTAGCCGCTTTTTATCCGCGCCCGCGCTTTCTTTAGCCGCTTTTTACGCGCCGGAGCCTAGCATGCAGCCAAGATCCCACTGCGAGGCCCTTGCCGATGAGCGCAAGCAAACCCGTCCGCCGCGCGCTGCCGACGCGCGGCATTCCCGACTATCTGCCGGACGATGACGCGGCGCCCTTGGCGCTGCGCCGTTATATTCTCAACGCCCGCTTTCCGGCCGCGCCCGCCCGGACCCCGCCCGATGGCGGCTGGCGAGCGTCCTTGCGCGCCTGGTGGCGCTTGGTGAGCGCGCGGCGATGAAGCGCGGCGATCTCGCCCTGCGCCACCGCCGGCTATTGCACGCTTACGCCCAGGCCCGCCATCAGGATAGGCCCTGGCTCAAACGCAAGACGCGGCTGCCGCGCGCGGCCCAAACGGGCTTGCTGCAGCGGCTGCGCGCCTGGCTACGCCTTATTTGAGCCGCAGCGGCTCCACCAGCACATTGTTGGACTCGTCGGCCAGCCACATCTGACCGTCCTGAATGGTGGCGCTCAACTGCATGCTGCGCTGGCAGATGGCGACCAGTTCCGCCAGCGTGGCCGTCTCGACGCGAAACACGCTGAGCTTGTCCAGCCGGGCCAGCTTGTTCTCCATCTGCGGCCACCACACTTCGCTAGCGCGGCCGCCGTAGCTGTACAACACCACGCGCTCGGCGCGGCTGCACGCTTTCTTCAGCCGTTTTTCGTCGGGCTCGCCCAGTTCCACCCACAGCTCGATCTCGTCGGCATAGTTTTTCTGCCACAACTCGGGCTCGTCGTCGGCGCTCAGACCGCGGCTGAATTGCAGGGTTTCGCTGGCGTTGAGCGCAAAGGCGGCCAGACGCAGCATCATGCGTTCCACGGTTTCGGACGGATGCTGGGCCAGCGTCAGCTGATGACTGGCGTAATAGCCGCGATCCATGTCGGATACGGCGAGATTGGCTTTATAAATGGTGGCGGACAGGGCCATGCGGAAACCGGCTTTGCGAAAAAAGAAGCCATTGTACGGGGCCGCCGGCCATTGCGCCCGTTCAATCGCTAGACGGCGGGGCGCGCCGCCATGAACGGCCTCTTAGAACGCGTTTACGATCTCGCAAGCTAGAGCGAGACAAGGCGAAAACGGCTGAGAAAGCGGAGTGTACACACGGTACGAAGCGGTACTCACCGTGTGACGTCTGACGACGCGCAGCAGATCGTAAACAGGTTCTTAAGGCGAAGGCTGGCTGGAGCAGTCCAAAGGTTCGCCGCGCCAGGTGATACTGGCCTCGCGGCCCTTGATCCATAGTTCCAGCCCCGGCGCCGCGTAACGCGCGCCGCTGCCGCTCAGGCCCTGATGCAGAATGGCGGTGGAGCCGTTGTACTCCAGCTTCACCGTGGGCGGGTGGGTGCGATAGAAGGTGGCCAGCACGGTGCGGGTGGCGTTGCCCTTGCAGACATAGCGCAAGGGCGTCAGCGACGGCGCCAGCCCCCAGGCCGCCTGCAATTGGGTGATGCGCATGATGTAGACGTCGCCCAGACACATATGCATGTCCTCGGTCTTGACGCAGTCCTTCAGACTTTTGACCCAGCGGCGCTGCTCGGCGATCAGCTTGGCCTCGGCCCCCGGCCGGCCTTGCTGAGCCTGTTCCAGCGCCAGGGCGTAGACCTTTTCCAGCCGATTGTCCTGGCGGGTCAGGCTGTCGTCCTGGCACACCATGGCCTCCACCGGATTGCCCGGCTTTTCGCAATTGAAATCGGTCGCCGCCGGCGGATTGGCCTCCGCCGTGTCCTCTGCGATCCTGCCGCTCTCCGCCGCGCGGCCGTGGCCGCCTTCCGACCCGCCCTTGCCGGCGGCCAGCGCCAAGGCCGGACACAATATGATCAAGCCGACCAGCCTATGGGCGGATCCAGGCATACCGATTTCCTCTGAACTGCGTTATTCGCCGCCCATGCCGGGCGGACACATCAAAACAGGGCATCTCTCCGCCGCGGGCCGATGCGCTCAACCCCGGCGACGTGACAGCATGATACCAGTTCGCCCATTCGCATTTATTAATAATATCGGCCGTCAAAAAGGCTTTTCGCGGCTCAGGATTCCGTTGGAATGGATATGACAATGCCGCGACAAGTTCCCAAACCGACAATTTGAAGGTAAACTCCGGCCTCTCGCGCGCAATTCCAATCTTTGCGCGTCGCGCGCGCTTCATCCCGAAGCGCCCATCGCATCCCTAACTTTTTCCCGTCAGCCTGGATTGGTTCGCACATACTGCGATAGGCCGTCGCAGGAGCAAACATGTCCACACTCACCTTTGCCGACCTCGGTCTGGCCGAATCCCTGTTGCGCGCCGTCAGCGAAACCGGTTACACCACCCCCACCCCGATCCAGGCCCAAGCCATCCCGCAAGTGCTGCAAGGCGGCGATCTGCTGGCCGCGGCCCAGACCGGCACCGGCAAAACCGCCGGCTTCACCCTGCCCTTGCTGCAGCTGCTGATGGGCAAACCGTCCACCCAGCCGGGCCGTCCGCGTGCGCTGGTGCTGACGCCCACCCGCGAGCTGGCCGCTCAGGTGGAGGAGTCGGTGCAAACCTACGGCAAATACCTGCCGCTCAAATCCATGGTGATGTTCGGCGGCGTCAACATCAACCCGCAAACCCGCGAGCTGCGCAAGCCGCTGGACATCCTGGTGGCCACCCCCGGCCGCCTGCTGGACCACGCCGGCCAGCGCAACATCGATTTGTCCGGCGTTGAGATCCTGGTGCTGGACGAAGCCGACCGCATGCTGGACATGGGCTTCATCCACGACATCCGCAAAGTGCTGGCGCTGCTGCCGGCCAAGCGCCAGAACCTGCTGTTCTCCGCCACCTTCTCCGACGAGATCAAGAGCCTGGCCGATCGTCTGCTGGACAGCCCCAAGCTGGTGGAAGTGGCGCGCCGCAACACCACCAACGAGCTGGTGGATCAGAAGATCCACCTGGTGGACCGCGACCGCAAAACCGATCTGCTGATCCATCTGATCAAGGAACACAACTGGTTCCAGGCGCTGGTGTTCACCCGCACCAAGCACGGCGCCAACCGTCTGGCGGAAAAACTGGACAAGACCGGCATCCCCGCCGCCGCGATTCACGGCAACAAGAGCCAGAACGCGCGTACCCGCGCGCTGGCCGACTTCAAGAGCGGCGAATTGCAGGTGCTGGTCGCCACCGACATCGCCGCGCGCGGCCTGGACATCGACCAACTGCCGCACGTGGTCAACTTCGAACTGCCCAATGTGCCGGAAGACTACGTGCACCGCATCGGCCGCACCGGCCGCGCCGGCAGCAGGGGCGAGGCGGTGTCCCTGGTCTGCGTGGACGAGTTCAGCTTCCTGAAAGACATCGAGAAGCTCACCAAGCAATCGATCGAGCGCTTCGCGGTGCCGGGCTTCGAGGCCGATCTGTCGGTGAAGCCGGAACCCATCCCGATGGGCGGCGGCAACCGCCGCGGCCAGCCGCAACGCCAGGGTGGCGGCGGCAAACCGCGCCACCAGCCGGACAGCAAGCCCACCGGCCACGGCCATCGCTCGCCGGCGTCCAAGCCGCGCCAGGGTCAAGGACAGGGTCAGGCCAAAAACGCCACAAACGGCCAGCCGGGTCAGCGCTCGTCGCAAGGTCAGGGTCAGGGCCAGCGCGGCAAGCCCGCCTCCTCGCGTCCGAGCTCGGCGCTGTTCAGCCCGCCGAAAGGCCGCTAAGAACCAGTTCAGTCTGCTGTGCTTCGGCGATACGGCGTTGAAAACAAGCTCAAAATGCTCATGTACCACATGTACATTCCGCTTTTTCGCTTGTTTTCGCCTTGTCCCGCCCTTGCTCGCGAGACTTTGAACAGGCTCTAAGACCCGCTAACAAAACCCCTGATCCAGCGTTGCGCCTCCTTGTCGTACGACTAGTACTGCCTACGTCGGCGCGCCTTGGCTCAGGTTCTCTGCGAGGTTTTGTTAGCGGCTCTAAGCCCGCGCAAGCGGCGCCGCGCTTCTTCGCCGACCCCGCGGCGATGGAAGCGCTTTACGCCGGACGCCAAACCTGCCTACGATTCAGCAATAGGCCCTTGGGGCCGACAACAATATCGAGCGGAGACGGCGCGCGCCGCGCT
Organism: Chromobacterium sp. FG22; assembly: GCF_057809415.1. NCBI lineage: Bacteria > Pseudomonadati > Pseudomonadota > Betaproteobacteria > Neisseriales > Chromobacteriaceae > Chromobacterium > Chromobacterium sp. FG22. Next base: position 141,209 of record NZ_JBMDJX010000002.1, read on the forward strand.
CCGCACGGGCAGCACGCATGCCGCGCGCACAGATCGAGCAAGGATTCGGGGAAATGATGAGACTTCGCAGCTGGCTGCTGGGCAGCCTGGCTGTAGTCCTGCTGGCGGCAGCTCAGCCGCAGGCCGCGCCACGTCTGAAAATCACCCTGTCCAACCAGGAGTGGCCGCCCTATATGGGCAAGGAACTGCCGTACGACGGCATTTTGTCGCGTTTGGTCAAAGAGGCCTTCGCCCGCGCCAACGTCGACGTCGCCTTCCGTTACTACCCCAACAACCGCACGCTGCAATCGGCGCGCAACGGCACCGTGGACGGCAGCTTCGGCTGGGCGCCGACGCCGGAACGCAAGCAGGACCTGCTGTTCACCCAACCGGTGTTGCATGCGCGCATGGTGTTTTTCCAGCGCCGCAGCGCCAGTTTTCCCTGGAACGATCTGTCCAATCTGCGCCACGCACGGGTGGGCGTCACGGTCGGCAACTTCTATTCCGACGAGTTCAACCGGCAGGTCAAGGCCGGCCACCTGATTCCGGACATGGCGCCGGACGACGTCACCAATCTGCGCAAGCTGCTGGCCGGCCGCATCGACTTATTCCCCATCGACGTGGAAGTGGGCCAATACCTGATCGCCCGCAACTTCCAGCCGCGGCTGGCCCAGCAATTGGAGCCGCAGAGCAAATCGTTCTGGGTGGCGCCGCTGCACGTGGTGATCTGGCGCAAGCACCGCCAGGGCCCGGAGTTGGTGGAACGTTTCAATCGCGGCCTGAAGGCCTTGCAGGACAGCGGGGAGTTCGAGCGCATCGTGGCGGAGACCCGCGCCGCCAGCCTGGCCTACCACAAACCGATCAAGGCGCAGTGAAGCGAGAACGGCGCTAAGGCGCGTCCGCGCTGCTCAACACCACCGGCCGGCCGTGAAAATAGCCCTGGAACCAATGGAAGCCCAGCGCGCGGCAACGTTCGAACTGCTCGCGGCTGTCCACCTTTTCCGCCAGCAGGATGCCGTCGAAATCGCTCAATTGCGCCATCAGTTCCGGCAAGCGTTCCGCTTCCACCGCCGCCACGTCCACTTTGACGATGTCCACCAGCGGCAGCATCGCCGCCTGATCCGGCCCCAGGTGGATCACGTCGTCCAGCGCCAGGCGAAAGCCGCGCTGGCGCAACAAGGCCATGCGTTGCAGCAAGTCCTGGGTGACGGTCACCGTTTCCAGGATTTCCAACACCAGCCGCTCCGCCGGCAATTGGTCCAGGATGGGATCTTGCAACAAATCGGCGCTGGCGTTGATGAAGCCGGGGAACTGGCCCAACACATCCGCGCAGCCCAGCTCTCCGAAGGCGTTGCGCAGCACCTCGGCGCTGGCGAGCAGATCGTCGCGCACCAAGGCGAAATTGGCCGGGCTGGAACGGAACAATAGTTCATAGGCCACCAGCTGCTGCTGGCGGTCGACGATTGCCTGCCGGCCAAGATAACGTGAAGAATTAGGCATGCCGACGATACTACAGGATATTGCCGCCGCTGTTGGGCATCTCCTGCTGGTGCCGTCAAAAAATATGACAGCTTATGCCTGACCATCGTCATTAAATGCGGTAAGGTTGCAAATTACCCTCAAGTCAGCGAGTCCGCCATGTTGCCAACCCGACAAATTCCTCGCGAGGAGATCAAGGCGCTGCCGCTGTTCGCCGGCCTGACGCCGGAACAGGTGCGGCTGGCCGCCACGCCAGAGCTGGCCGCCGCCGCGTTGCGGGACCTGGCCGGCTGCGCGGAGCTGGGCTTCGACACCGAATCCCGCCCCACTTTCCACAAGGGCGAAAAACCGACCGGTCCCCACCTGGTCCAGCTGGCCTGCGACGACCGCGCCTGGCTGTTCCCGGTGCAGGACGGCCAGTGCGCGCCGGAGCTGAAAACCCTGCTGGAAGACCCTCAGCGGCTCTTGGTGGGCTTCGAGCTCAGTTCGGACCAGACGCTGCTGCAACAGCGGCTGGGCATCCGCTGCGGCCGGGTGCTGGACCTGGTTGACCACTTCTCCAGCGACGATGCGCGCATCACCGTCGGCGCGGTGCAGGCGGTGGCGCGGCTGTTCGGCCAGTACTTCCGCAAATCCAAGAAGCTGTCCACCACCAACTGGTCCAAACTGCCGCTGACGCCGGCGCAACAAGCCTACGCCGGCAACGACGCCTGGGTGGCGCTGCGGGTGTACCGCGAGCTGGACGCCCGCGGCGGTTTGCGGCGCGGCGGCTGAAGCCGCGCCGGAACATCAAGGCAGCCGCGTGATGCGGTTCAGCGCCGGCACCGCCACTGGCGAAGCGCTGGCGAAATAGCTCTCCAGCACATCCACGTCCACGCCGCCGCCCACCCGGTTGCTCCCCTGGGTCAGCACGGTGAAGCCGTCGCCGCCGCCGGCTATGAAGTTGTTGACCTGCACCCGGTAGCTGGCCTGCGGATCGATGGCCACGCCGTTGATCTTGATGCTGGCGATGTCCACCTTGGCGCCCGCCGGCGCCGACAGGCTCCAGCTATAGCTGAATCCCTTGGACACTTGCAGAATCTTGACCTTGGACGGATCGCTCCATTGCTGCTCCAGCAGCTGGTCGATCTGCGCGCCGCTCAGGGTCAGCGTGGTCATCACATTGCCGAAGGGCTGGGTGGTGAACAATTGGTTGTACGTCACAGCGCCGCCGACGCCGGGAAGGATGTCGGCGCGCACGCCGCCCGGATTCATGAAGGCCACCACCGCGCCCTGGGCGGCGCCGGCCGCCAATTGCGCGTCGGCCACCACGTCGCCCAGCACGGTTTCGCCGGCCGCGGACGGAGTGCGGTCCAGGGTGCCCGCCGCCTGGCCCACCACGCGGTTGGCCACCGGGGCCACCAAGTCCTTGTACAGCTTGACCAGATTGCTGACCGAGGCCAGCGGCGCGATGTCGCGCGCCACCACCCGGTTCTGCGCCTGGATGGAGCCGGGCTTGACGTCGCGGGTGGCCGGGTCCAGCACGAAGTCGATCTCGGTGAACAACTGACCGTAGTTCTTGGCGCTGGTCACCCGGCGGCCGTCGATCACGCAGTTGTAGGCCTGATGGGTGTGGCCGGTGACCACCAGCTTCACCGCCGGGTCCAGCTTCTTGACGATGTCGACGATGGGGCCGGACACGCCGTTGCATTCATTGAAATTGCCGCTTTGATAGCCGCCCTCGTGCACCACCACCACCACGGCGGACACGCCCTGACGTTTCAGTTGCGGAATCAGCTGGTTCACCGTGGCCGCCTCGTCCTGGAAGCTCAGCCCCTTGATGCCGTCCGGCGACACGATTTCCGGCGTGCCTTTCAGCGTCATGCCGATGAAGGCCACCGGGATGCCGCCGAACTTCTTGATCTCGTAAGCGGGGAACAAGGTGCCGCCGTCGCTTTTCTTGACGTTGGCCGCCAGAAACTTGAACTTGGCGCCGGCGAACTTGCCGTTCTGGCAGGAGGTGGTGGGCGCGCCCGTCTTGCAGCCGCCGTTCTGCATGCGCAGCAATTCCTGCTGGCCGTCGTCGAACTCATGGTTGCCGACGGCGTTGAGGTCCAGGCCCAGCAGATTCATCGCCTCGATGGTGGGCTCGTCGTGGAACAGGCCGGACACCAGCGGGCTGGCGCCGATCAGATCACCGGCCGACACCACCACGGTGTTGGGCGATTTGGCGCGCAGCGATTGCACCCAGGCCGCCAGGTAATCAACGCCGCCGGCGTTGATCTTGATCGTCTTGCTCGGGTCGGCCGGATCCGGCACCGTCAGTTGGCCCGGCATGTCCAGATTGCCGTGGAAATCGTTGAAGGCGATCATCTTCACCGCCACCGGCTGGCGCGAGACGCCGGTGTTCTGGTCGCCCGGCCCCCAGCCGCCGGAGCCGGCGGAACAGCCGAACAGCGCCAGGCTCGCCGCCAGGCACAGGCTCATGGTTTTCAGTTTCACGAAACGCATCCTTGTCTTGTTTGTTGTCGCGCGCGCCGGCGCTGCCGGCCGCGACCGAATGAGGAGACGTCCGTCCACTGCCATGGACCGCGATAGACGCTCCGATCGCGCGCACTATAGCAAAACAAAATGACAAAGAGTTAAAACTTTCGTGATGCGAAGCAAACCGCCATGCGGCCTCAGTCGGCGCGCGGCTCCGCCTCCAGCGCCGCCAGCGCGTCCGCGGTGTTGAGATTGGGAAAGAGATGGTCGAAGCCGACTTCGACATGGTTAAGACCGGCCAGCCAACCGCGGATGGAACGGCCGCCGCCGGCCAGATAGGCGGCCAGTCCGGCGCGGAGGCCGGGCCCCAGCGCCAGTAGGCTGGGATGCCAGCCTTCGCGGTCGCGCGCGCTGGCGGCCTGGCGGCCGTTCGCCACTTCCGCCAGCAGCCGGCGCGAGAAATCGGCCGGCAGCCGCACCGCGTCGCAAGGCATCACCAGCCAGACCCCGCCGTCCTCGCGCTCCAAGGCCGCCAGCACCCCGGCCAGCGGCCCCGGATAATCCGGCAGGCTGTCCGGCAGCAGCGGGCAGCCAAAGCCGGCGTACACGTCCAGATTGCGATTGGCCGAGATCCACACCCGTTCGGGCGGCGGCGTCTGCGCGGACAAGGCGGACAAGGCGTGCGCCAGCAGCGGCCGCCCGGACAATATCGCCAGGCCCTTGTCGACGCCGCCCATGCGCGTGGCGCGGCCGCCGGCCAGAATCAGCGCCTGGTGGCTCATTGCCAGCGTTCCGCCGCCTGGGCGTCGCTGTGTTTGGCCTCCACCCAGCGCTCGCGGCCGTCCGCCAGGATTTCCTTTTTCCAGAACGGCGCGTCCTGCTTCAGATAGTCCATCAGGAATTCCGCGGCGGCGAAGGCGTCGCGGCGGTGGCTGCTGGCCACCGCCACCAGCACGATGGGCTCGCCCAGCGCCAGCCGCCCCACGCGATGGATGACGGTGGCCGCCTGCAGCGGCCAACGCCGGCGCGCTTCCTCCACGATGGCCTCCAAGGCCTTTTCGGTCATGCCCGGATAATGCTCCAGCTCCAGCGCCGTCACATCGCGGCTGTCGCCGTAATCGCGCACCAGCCCGCTGAAGCTGACCACCGCACCGCAGGCCGGGTTGCCGGACAGCGCGTCGATTTCCACGCCGGCGCTGAAACGCTGCGGCTGCACCCGCACCGTGAACGCGTCCATGCTCATCCTCCGGTCACCGGCGGAAACACCGCCACTTCGTCGCCGTCGTTCAGAACGGAGTCCAACCGCGCCATCTGCTGGTTCACCGCCACGCGGAACACCCGGTCGGCGGCCAGTTCCCGCGACCAGGCCTCGCCGCGCAGCCGCAACTCCACCAACAGTTCCTCCACCGTGGCCGCGTCGCTGTCCAAATGTTCGCTCTCCAGGCCGAACTCGTCCCGCAAGCGGGCAAAATACAAAAGATTCAGTTTCATCGCCTGCCTCTGCGCAGTTGAGCGGATACCGCAGTGTAAGCAATCCGCGCCGGGCCTCCAATACGTCAAGGTGGCTAGGCGCCCGCCCGCAAAAAAGCCCGCTCGCGGCGGGCTGATCCAAGAAGAAGAACTTGGCCTTACTTGACGATCTGCGCCAGCTCGCCCTTCAGGTATTTATTGGCCATGGCGTCCAGGTTGATCGCCTTGATCTTGCTGGCCTGACCGGCGGAGCCGAAGGCTTCGTAGCGGGCGATACAGATGTCGCGCATCGCGTCGGTGGACACTTTCAGGTATTTGCGCGGATCGAACTCGGCCGGATGCTGGGCCAGGAAGCGGCGGATGGCGCCGGTGGAGGCCAGGCGCAGGTCGGTGTCGATATTGACCTTGCGCACGCCGTGCTTGATGCCTTCCACGATCTCTTCCACCGGCACGCCGTAGGTTTCGCCCAGATCGCCGCCGAACTCGTTGATGATCTGCAGCCATTCCTGCGGCACGCTGGAGGAGCCGTGCATCACCAGGTGGGTGTTGGGGATGCGGGCGTGGATTTCCTTGATGCGGTCGATGCGCAGCACGTCGCCGGTGGGCTTCTTGCTGAATTTGTAAGCGCCGTGGCTGGTGCCGATGGCGATGGCCAACGCGTCCACGCCGGTGTCCTTGACGAACTGGGCGGCCTCTTCCGGATCGGTCAGCAGCTGGCTGTGGTCCAGCACGCCTTCGGCGCCCACGCCGTCTTCTTCGCCGGCCATGCCGGTTTCCAGGCTGCCCAGGCAGCCGATCTCGCCTTCCACCGACACGCCGCAGGCGTGGGCGAAATTAACCACGGTGCGGGTCACGTCCACGTTGTAGGCGTAATCGGCCGGGGTCTTGCCGTCGCTTTTCAGCGAGCCGTCCATCATCACCGAGGAGAAGCCGAGCTGGATAGAACGCTGGCACACGTCCGGGCTGGTGCCGTGGTCCTGGTGCATCACCACCGGGATGTGCGGAAACTCTTCCACCGCGGCCAGGATCATGTGGCGCAGGAAGGGCGCGCCGGCGTATTTGCGCGCGCCGGCGGAGGCCTGCACGATCACCGGGGCGTTCACCTTGTCGGCGGCCTCCATGATGGCGCGCATCTGCTCCAGGTTGTTGACGTTGAAGGCCGGCAGGCCGTAGCCGAATTCCGCTGCGTGGTCCAGCAGCTGACGCATGGAAACGAGAGCCATGGTGTTCAATCTCCGCAAACTGCTCCGCCGGGGCGGAGCATGGTTGGCGCCCGGACCGCGCGGCGGCCCGAGGCGAATTCATCAATTCAGTGTCTGGACACGCCGGACAACAACAGGCCGGCGCCGACGAAAGCGCCGCCGGACACTTTGTTGACCAGCTTGAGGCGCCGCGCGCTGTTCAGCCAGCCGGCCAAACGCGCGCCGCCGCCGGCGTAAGCCAGCTGCCAGGACGCCTCGATCACGTAAAACGTCGCCGCCAGGATCGCCAACTGCGGCCCCTGCGGCTGCTGCGCGTTCATGAACTGCGGGAACAGCGCGGTAAAAAAGATAAAGGCCTTGGGATTGCTCATCGCCACCAGAAAGCCGGTGCGGAACATGCCCCAGGGCGTGTGCTTGCCGGCCGCCGCCTCGCGGATTTCCTCCACCGGCTGCGGCTGGCTGCGCCAGGTCTTGATCCCCAGATAGATCAAATACGCGGCACCGGCGTATTTTACCAAGGAAAACAGCAGTTCGGAGGTGGCCAGCACCGCGCCCAGTCCGGCGGCGGAGCCGAACATGATCAAACCCAGCGCCGTCATCAGGCCAAGACAAGTCATCAGCGTGCGCCGCACCCCGTAGTGAATGCCGTGGGTCATCGCCAGCAGCATATTGGGGCCGGGCGTGGCCGAGACGAAAAACACGGTGGTGACGAACAGCAACCAGGTATTGAGCGACATGGATATCTCCGGCGGGTGGGCCATCAGAATGAAACGGCGGCGAATACGCCAGTGTAACGCAAGCCATTCATCCCGATAGCCTTTTTCCCTTCAGCCCGCGCGCTCGCCCAGGATGGCCACCGCCGGCAGCTCCTTGCCTTCCAGGAACTCCAGGAAGGCGCCGCCGCCGGTGGAGATGTAGCTGATGTCGTCGGTGATGCCGTACTTGGCGATGGCGGCCAGGGTGTCTCCGCCGCCGGCGATGGAGAAGGCCGGCGAGGCCGCGATGGCCTGGGCCAGGGTCTTGGTGCCGCCGCCGAACTGCTCGAACTCGAACACGCCCACCGGGCCGTTCCACACCACGGTGCCGGCCTGGGCGATGATGGCGGCCAGCGCCTGCGCGGAATCCGGGCCGATGTCCAGAATCATGTCGTCGGCCTCCACCTCCGCCGCGCTCTTGGTCACGGCGGCGGCGGTTTCGGCGAACTCCTTGGCGCAGACCACGTCAGCCGGCAACGGCACATCGCCGCCGCGGGCGCGAATCTTGGCGATCACTTTTTTGGCCTCGTCCACCAGCTCGGCTTCGGCCAGCGATTTGCCTATGGCCTTGCCCTCGGCCAGCAAGAAGGTGTTGGCGATGCCGCCGCCCACGATCAACTGGTCCACCTTGTCGGCCAGCGATTCCAGAATGGTCAGCTTGGTGGACACCTTGGAGCCGGCGACAATGGCCACCAGCGGCCGCGCCGGCGCTTGCAAGGCCTTGCCCAGCGCTTCCAGCTCGGCGGAGAGCAGCACGCCGGCGCAGGCGGCCGGCGCGAACTGGGCCACCGCGTGGGTGGAGGCTTCGGCGCGGTGGGCGGTGCCGAAGGCGTCGTTGACGAACACGTCGCACAAGGCGGCGTAGGCGCGGCCCAGGTCGGCGTTGTTCTTTTTCTCGCCCTTGTTCAGGCGCACGTTTTCCAGCATCGCCACTTCGCCGGGCGCCACGCTGAGGCCGGACTGCCAGTCCGCCACCAGGCGCACCGGCTTGCCCAGCAAGCCGGACAGGCGCTCCACCACCGGCGCCAGGCTGTCTTCCGGCTTGGGCTCGCCCTCGGTGGGGCGGCCCAGATGGGTCATCAGGATCACGCCGGCGCCGGCCTTCAGGCACAGCTCGATGGACGGCAGGCTGGCGCGGATGCGGGTATCGTCGCCGATAACGCCGTTTTTCACCGGCACGTTCATGTCCACGCGGATCAGCACGCGCTTGCCGGCCAGGGCCTGTTCGGAAAGTTTATTGAATTTCATCGTTCGCTCGCTCGGGTTTGGATTCGCTTGTCGATTGATTCATCGGCGCAGGCTCCGGCTTGGCGCCGGGGCGGCCGCATTTTTTGCAGTACGGAAAAAAGGCGAAATTGCGCGCGCCGCAGTCGCAGCCGCGGAACAGCTGCAGGCCACAGTGCACGCAGTAATCGGCGTCGTCGCCGGCAATATTGTATTGATGGTCGCAGGACGGGCAAGTTTTCTTCTGGTAGGCGCCCAAGGCCTGGGCGTAGGCCACGTGGCGCGCGCGCTCGCTCTGGCTTTGCTGCAGCTCGGCGCGCTTTTTCTCGGCGTAGCGCTGGAAGGCCTGAATCATGCGCAGGCCGGCGAACACCGTCAGCGCGATGCCGACGGCCAGCCGCACATAGCCGCCGAAATTGGGCAGATAGGGCAGCAGTTCGACGAAGAAGGCGAACAGCGCGAACAGGCCGAAGCCGTAAACGAAGAACCAGTAGCGATGCGTCCGATAGCGGCTGAACAGCCATACCGCCAGCAAGAGCAGCGGCAAGATCACCGCCAGCCGCAGCAGGAAGACTTTCAACTCGAAACGCTGGTAGGCCTGCTGGTAACGGTCCTGGGCGACGGCATCCACCCGGGCGATCTCTTCTTGCAGCGTTTGCCGGCTCCGCTCCAGCGCGCGCAGGCCGTCGCTCGCCCGGTCTTCCTTCTGCTGCCATTGCAGGATCTGCGCCTGCAGGGCGTCCAGTTCCCGAGTGCGGCGGCTGACTTCGGCGCTTTGCTGCGGATCGGCGCTGGCGGCGCGGCTGGCCAGCCAGTTGGCCAGGCCCTTGCGCTGAGTCTGGTAATTGCGCTCCAGCTGCTCGCGGGTGGCGCCGAGGTTTTCCAGCTGGGCGCGCTGCGCGTCGTTCTGGCGCTGCAAGACCTGCTGCCGCTGCCGCAGCGGCTCGATGCCGGCCTGCTGTTGCAGCGTTTCCAGCTGCGGCGGGCCGCCGTCCGGCACGTAGAACAGATCGCGGATCACCAATTCGCCCAGATTGGACAGAAAGCCGGCGAACACCAAAGCCACCAGCCAGGAGGCCAGCCGGACCCATTTTTCCGGGCGGGACAATGCTTGGTTCTGTCGCATGCTGCTCTCCTGTGACGGCGGTTCAGCGGGGGGCGATATCGGCGATCGCCCGGCAAGTGTATGCCAAAAAAACGGCCCTACCTTAACACCAATCAAATGCCGGTGGATGTAGCGCCCGCGCTAGCGGACGCAAAAAATCCGGGCCGGCAACGCATGCCGGCCCGGATTTCCTGGATCACTTCGTCGTCAGCAAGCGAACATCGCGCGCGCGGTGCGCAGCATCTGGCAGCTGAAACCCCATTCATTGTCGTACCAGGCCAGCACTTTCACCATATTGCCGCCGGTCACCTTGGTCAGCGTGGAGTCGAAGGTGGAGGCTTCCTCGGTGTGGTTGAAGTCGCCGGACACCAGCGGCAGGGTGTTGTAGCCCAGGATGCCCTTCATCGCGCCGTTGGACGCTTCCTTCAGGATGTCGTTGACCTCGTCCTTGGTGGTGTCGCGCGCGGCGCTGAACGTCAGGTCCACCAGCGACACGTTGATGGTGGGCACGCGCACCGAGAAACCGTCCAGCTTGCCCTTCAGCTCCGGCAACACCAGGCCCACGGCCTTGGCCGCGCCGGTCTTGGTCGGAATCATATTGTCGGTGGCGGAGCGGGCGCGGCGCAGGTCCTTGTGCTTGACGTCGGTCAGCACCTGGTCGTTGGTGAAGGCGTGGATGGTGGTCATCAGGCCTTTCTTGATGCCGATGGCCTGGTGCAGCGCCTTGGCCACCGGGGCCAGGCAGTTGGTGGTGCAGCTGGCGTTGGACACCACGGTCATTTCCGGCTTCAGCACGTCGTGATTGACGCCGTAAACGATGGTGGCGTCGACATCGTCGCCGCCCGGCGCGGAAATCAGCACCTTCTTGGCGCCAGCGTCCAGGTGGGCCTGGCATTTTTCCTTGCTGGTGAAGGCGCCGGTGCATTCCAGCACCAGATCCACGTCCAGCGCTTTCCACGGCAGTTCCGCCGGGTTGCGGGTGCTGAAGAACGGGATTTTGTCGCCGTTCAGGATCAGGTGGGCGTCGTCCTGCTCGACCTCGCCGGGGAAACGGCCGTGCACGGTGTCGAACTTGGTCAGGTGGGCATTGATGTTGAGATCGCCGGTGGCGTTGACGGCCACTACTTTGAAATCGTCATGCAGCTGGTTTTCGTAGATGGCGCGCAGTACCTGGCGGCCGATGCGGCCGTAACCATTGATGGCGATGCGGATAGTCATGCTTCTAAATCTCCTGGGGACGATCCGGAGCGCCCGGTTTCCCGGCCGGCGCTCCGCGTGTTGTGTAGTGCGTCCACTACATGAAACGGCGAACAAAAGGCCATTGCTTTCGCAATGGCCTGTCTTTACATCACAGCAGCGCTTTGGTCTTGGCCACTACATTGTCGACGGTGAAGCCGAAGGCCTGGAACAGCTGCGGGGCCGGGGCGGATTCGCCGAAGTGGTCGATGCCGACCACATCGCCGTCCAGGCCCACGTATTTGCGCCAGAAGTCCGGGTGGCCGGCTTCGATCGCCAGCCGCGGCAGGCCCGCCGGCAGCACGCTGTCGCGCCAGGCCTTGTCCTGTCGGTCGAACACATTGGTGCACGGCATGGACACCACGCGCACGGCGACGCCTTCCGCCGCCAGCGCCTCCTGCGCCTTCAGCGCCAGTTCCACTTCGGAACCGGTGGCGATCAGCACCGCGCGGGCGCCGGCGGCGTCGCGCAGCACATAGCCGCCCTTCTGGATGGCGGCCAGCTGCGCCGCGTCGCGGGCGACGAAGGGCAGGTTCTGGCGGCTCAGCACCATGCTGCTCGGCGTGGTCTTCTGCTCGACGGCGTGCGCCCAGGCCGCCGCGGTTTCGGCGGTGTCGCACGGACGCCAGGTGTGGTGGTTGGGGATGTAGCGCAGCGTGGCCACTTGCTCCACCGGCTGGTGGGTGGGGCCGTCTTCGCCCAGGCCGATGGAATCGTGGGTGAACACGAAGATCGGGTTGATCTTCATCAGCGAAGCCATGCGCAAGGCGTTGCGCGCGTATTCGCTGAACATCAGGAAGGTGCCGCCGTACGGACGCAGGCCGCCGTGCAGGGTCATGCCGTTCATGATGGCGGCCATGCCGAACTCGCGCACGCCGTAGCTGATGTAGTTGCCCTGGCCGTCGCGGTCAATCCACTTGGAGCCGGACCAGTTGGTCAGGTTGGAGCCGGTCAGGTCGGCGGAACCGCCGACGAATTCCGGCAGCGCCGGCGACAGCGCTTCCAGCGCGATCTGGCTGGCCTTGCGGGTGGCCACGGTCTGGGCGGCGTCGGCGATCTTGGCCAGCGCGGCGGCCTTGGTCTCTTCCCAGCCGGACGGCAATTCGCCGCTCATGCGGCGGCTGAATTCGGCGGCCAGTTCCGGGAAAGCGGCGCGGTAGGCGTCGAAGCGCTTGTTCCATTCGATCTCGGCCAGCGCGCCCTTGTCGCGCGCGCTCCACTCGGCGTAGATCTCGGCCGGGATCTCGAACGGCGCGTGCGGCCAGTTCAGGCCTTCGCGCGCGGCGGCGATTTCGGCCGCGCCCAGCGGCGCGCCGTGACAATCGTGGCTGCCTTGCTTGGTGGGCGCGCCAAAACCGATGGTGGTCTTGCAGCAGATCAGCGTCGGACGCGCGCTTTCCTTTTGCGCGGTGGCGATGGCGGTGGCCACTTCCACCGGATCGTGGCCGTTGACGTTCTTGATCACCTGCCAGCCGTAGGCTTCGAAGCGGGCCGGGGTGTCGTCGGTGAACCAGCCTTCCACATGACCGTCGATGGAGATGCCGTTGTCGTCCCAGAAGGCGATCAGCTTGTTGAGCCCCCAGGTGCCGGCCAGCGAGCAGGCTTCGTGGCTGATGCCCTCCATCAGGCAGCCGTCGCCCAGGAAGGCGTAAGTGTGGTGGTCTACGATTTGATGACCGTCGCGGTTGAACTGCGACGCCAGCATTTTCTCGGCCAGCGCCATGCCCACCGCGTTGGTGATGCCCTGGCCCAGCGGGCCGGTGGTGGTTTCAATGCCGGGAGCGTAGCCGTATTCGGGATGGCCGGGAGTCTTGGAGTGAAGCTGACGGAACTGCTTGAGGTCTTCGATGGAGAGGTCGTAACCGGTGAGGTGCAACAGGCTGTAGATCAACATGGAACCGTGACCGTTGGACAGCACGAAGCGGTCGCGGTCTGGCCAGTTGGGATTGGCCGGGTTGTGTTTCAGGTGATCGCGCCACAATACTTCCGCGATGTCTGCCATCCCCATCGGGGCGCCGGGGTGACCGGATTTGGCTTTTTCAACGGCATCCATGGACAGGAAACGGATGGCGTTGGCAAGCTCGGTACGGGTGACCATTTCGGGAAAACCTCAAGACTTGTGTGGAAACCGGGACGACGGCCGCGCCATCCGAACATGCCTCCGGCATGGACCAACCGTCGCAAAATCATGGAATTATCGCCGATTTTCACCATTGGCGGCAACCGCCCCGCCGCGCGGAATACCGCTGCGGCATGAAGGGGCATGAAAAATAGCCGGATGCGGCCGTTTTGCAAGATAATGCCCAGGCCGGCATAAAATGCATTTTGAATCAAAAGCCTGCGAGCGACTCCGCGCCGGGTTCCGCCGATGACGAATGGGCAGAATGCGCGACGGACGCGCTGGCAGGGAAACCCGCGACGCAAATCGCTGTCAGTCTGGCTCTGTCTTTAGCCGCGAAAAAAAACGAACCGGCCGACGCGGCCAAGCGCCGCCGGCTCGATCGCCACAACCTTTTTGGAGATTTCGATGCAATCATTCGATGCCCTACCCGCTCCGCGCAAAGTCGCTTTCGGACGCGGCTGGCGCTGGATCGTGGAGGCCTTTTACATCGTCCGCCAGCAGCCGCTGACCTGGGTCCTGCTGGCGCTGGCCTATCTGGTGATCAATTTCATCGTCAACATGATCCCCTTGCTGGGCGGCCCGCTGTCCTTCTTCCTGGCGCCGGTGTTCGCCGCCGGCTTCATCCTGGCGGCGAAGAAATGCGAGCAGGGCTCGGAGCTGGAACTGGGCGATCTGTTCGCCGGTTTCAAGACCGCGCTGCGGCCGCTGATCAATGTGGGCATGCTCTACCTGGCCATCCTGATCGTCATCGGCGTGGCGCTGGGCCTGTTGATGGGCGCGATGGGCGTGAGCGTGGCCAAGAGCGATCCCAACGCGATCCCGGTGATCGCCGGCCCCATCGCGCTGTTCGCCTTCATCGGCAGCGTGGCCATCTTCCTGGTCAGCCTGGCTTACTGGTTCGCGCCGGCGCTGGTGACGCTGAACCAAGCCGGCCCGTGGCAAGCGATCCGCACCAGCTTGCAAGCCGGCCTCGCCAACTGGGGCGCGGTGCTGGTCAGCGGCCTGATGCTGGCGGTGCTGGCCTTCATCGCGATGATTCCGCTGGGTCTGGGCCTCTTGCTCTGGTTCCCGGTGCTGTACGTGACCGCCTACACCGGCTGGAAGGATATCTTCGGCCAATCCGCGGCGCCGGCGCGGCCGGACGAGCCGGTGGTGTTCTAAAGGCCGTTGAATAAGAAAAGCCCGCCGTCAGGCGGGCTTTTTTTTGCGGCGGCGGCTGCGCTTACAGCGAGGGCAGCAGGCCGGCTTCGACGAAGCGGTTGTAAGAGCCGCTGGCCACCAGCGCGGCGGCTTTCTCGATGTCCGGCGCGAAGTAGCGGTCCTTGTCGTAGAAGCTCACCTGTTCGCGCAGCTCGGCCTTGGCCGCTTCCAGCTTGGCCGAGGTCTTGTGCGGCGCGCGGAAGTCCACGCCCTGGCAGGCGGCCAGCAATTCCACCGCCAGGATGCCGGCGGTGTTGCCGGCCATGTCGCGCAGACGGCGGCCGGCGAAAGTGGCCATGGACACGTGGTCTTCCTGGTTGGCCGAGGTGGGCAGGCTGTCCACCGAGGCCGGGTGCGCCAGCGATTTGTTTTCCGAAGCCAGGGCCGCGCCGGTGACCTGGGCGATCATGAAGCCGGAGTTGACCCCGCCGTTGTTGACCAGGAAGGGCGGCAGCTTGGACAGATTGCTGTCGATCAGCAGCGCCATCCGGCGTTCGGACAGCGAACCGATTTCGGCCAGCGCCAGCGCCAGATTGTCGGCGGCGAAAGCCACCGGCTCGGCGTGGAAGTTGCCGCCGGACAGGATGTCGTTGTCGGCGGCGAACACCAGCGGGTTGTCGGACACCGAGTTGGCCTCCACCGTCAGCACCGCGGCGGCCTGGCGGATCTGGGTCAGGCAGGCGCCCATCACTTGCGGCTGACAGCGCAGCGAATACGGGTCCTGCACCTTGCCGCAGTTCTCGTGCGAGCCCTCGATCTCGCTATGCTCCAGCAGATCGCGGTAGATGCGGGCGGCGTCGATCTGGCCGGCGTGGCCGCGCACCGCGTGGATGCGCTCGTCGAACGGGGTGCGGCTGCCCAGCGCGGCTTCCACCGACAGCGCGCCGGCCACCGAAGCCGAGGCGTACAGGTCTTCGGCGGCGAACAGGCCTTCCAGCGCGAAGGCGGTGGACGCCTGAGTGCCGTTCAGCAAGGCCAGGCCTTCCTTGGGCGCCAGGGTGATGGGTTCCAGGCCGGCGGAGCGCATCGCCACCGCGCCCGGCACGCGGGTGCCGTTGACGAAGGCTTCGCCCTCGCCGATCAGCACCGCGCTCATATGCGACAGCGGCGCCAGATCGCCGGACGCGCCCACCGAGCCCTTCTGCGGGATCACCGGATAGATGCGCTGGTTGAACAGGGTGATCAGCGCCTCGATCACCAGCCGGCGGATGCCGGAAAAACCGCGCGCCAGCGAGTTGATCTTCAAGGCCATCACCAGGCGCACCGTGGATTCGTCCATCGGCGCGCCGATGCCGGCGGCGTGGGACAGCACGATGGAGCGCTGCAACAGCTCCAGCTCTTCCGGCGCGATGCGGGTATTGGCCAACAGACCGAAACCGGTGTTGATGCCGTAGGCGGTGCGGCCTTCGGACAGCACCCGCGCCACGGTGGCGGCGGAGGCGTCGATGCCGGCGTGGCTGGACGGGTCCAGATGCAGTTGCAGATCGGTTTCACGTGAAACGCGGCGCAGCTCGGCCAGGCTGAGCGTGCCGGGAACGATGTTCAATACCATCTTGAGATTCTCCTTCTAAAGCGTTTGCAGCGCCGCTTGCCGCGGTGAGCGCTGGTCTTGTGTTATCGCGCCCTGCCGACAAGCGGCTTGAATGTTCCGGCGAGCCCGCGCCCGCCGGACAGAAAACCTTGCGCCGCGCCTTTAGGCGGCGTCGCGCCGAGCCTCCGCCTCCGCGCCGGGCGCCAGCACCCGGCTCCACAGGAAGTGGCCGGCCACCACCAGCGCCACCCAAGCGGCGCCCACCAGCAGCGCGGAGCGGGTATCCTCGAAGTAACCGAGCACGCCGATCACGAACAGCATGAACCCTATCGCCGCCAGCGGCGCGTACGGCCAGAACGGCACCGGGAATTTCAGCTCCGCCGCCTGCTCCTTGCTCATCTGGCGACGCATCGCCACCTGAGACAGCAGAATCATCAGCCATACCCACACCGTGGCGAAGGTGGCGATGGAGGCGATCAGCAGGAACACGTCCTTGGGCATCAGGTAGTTGAGCACCACGCCCAGCAGCAAGGCGGCAGCCATCACCAGCACCGTCATCCACGGCACGCCGTTGGCCGACAGCTTGGCGAAGCTTTGCGGTGCCTGGCCCTGACGCGCCATGCCGTACAACATGCGGCCGGCGCCGAAGATGTCGCTGTTGATCGCCGAAATCGCCGCCGAGATCACCACCGCGTTCAGAATGTGGGCGGCGGCGGGAATGCCCAGGCTTTCGAAAATCTGCACGAAGGGGCTGCCCTGGCTGCCGATCTTCGGCCACGGGAAGATGGACATCAGCACGGTCAGCGTCAGCACGTAGAACAACAGGATGCGCACCGGCACCGCGTTGATCGCGCGCGGGATGGTGCGCTGCGGATCCTGCGCCTCGCCGGCGGAAATGCCGATGATCTCGATGCCGCCGAAGGCGAACATCACCACCGCCAGCGAGGCGATCACCCCGCCCCAGCCATTGGGCATGAAGCCTCCGTGCGACCATAAATTATGCAGGCCGCTGGCCTCGGCGCTGCCGAAGCCGAACAGGATGATGGCCACGCCGCCTATGATCATCGCGATAATGGCCCCCACCTTGACGATGGACAGCCAGAACTCCATCTCGCCGAACACCTTGACGCTGCACAGGTTCAAGGCGCCGATGAAGAAGATGATGCTCAGCACCCAGACCCAGCGGTCCACTTCCGGAAACCACAAACTCATATAGATGCCGAAGGCGGTCACGTCGGCCAGGCAGACGATGATCATCTCGAAAGCGTAGGTCCAGCCGGTGATCACCCCGGCCAAGGGGCCCAGGTAGCTGGTGGCGTAATGGCCGAAGGAACCGGCCACCGGATTGTGCACCGCCATTTCGCCCAGCGCGCGCATCACCATGTAAACGGCGGCGCCGCCGATCAAATAGGCCAGCAATACCGCCGGACCGGCCATCTGTATCGCCGCCGCCGAACCGTAGAACAAGCCGGTGCCGATGGCCGACCCCAGCGCCATGAAACGGATGTGACGGGCGGACAGGCCGCGCGTCAGTGTTTGTGTTTGCATCTCTCTCCTCCTGGGCATGGCTGCGCTTGCCGACCGAACGCGGATGCGCCCGCTACGCCGCATCCCGCGGCCCGGCATGTTTCGTTGAGCAACCCAGCGCCGGCAAACTGTAGAGCCAGCGTGGGCGGATCACAAGACCAAGACGCGGAAAGAGCGGCCGGTCATGACGAAGCAATGCGGACTGCGGGCGCGAACGCGCCGGTGCGTCTCAGTGGACGGGCAAGAACAACATGACCGTTTTTTTCCTTTGCAAGACGATTGCCAGCCCCGCCGCTTATTTGTACAAGCTTGTCGTGCGGGACCGCGGATCCGGGCCCTCCCGGATGCCGCCAGCCGCCGCCGGCGTGAGCGCGGCGGCGTTCCTACATTCAGAACAGGTTTACGATCTTGCGCGCTAGAGCGGGACAAGGCGTTGCGGCTGAAGACACGGAATGGTCATATGGCACATGAGCATTCTGAAACGGCTTTCAACGCCCTTTTCCATCTATCCTGCCGACGCGCAGCTGATCGTAAACAGGTTCTCAGCGCTTCAGCATCGGCAGGTCCAGCCCTTGCTCGCGCGCGCAGTGCTCGGCGATCTCGTAGCCGGCGTCGGCGTGACGCATCACCCCGGTGCCCGGATCGTTGCGCAGCACGCGGCCCACGCGCTTGGCCGCGGCGTCGCTGCCGTCGCAGACGATGACCACGCCGGAATGCTGGGAGAAGCCCATGCCCACGCCGCCGCCGTGATGCAGCGACACCCAGGTGGCGCCGCCGGCGGTGTTGAGCAAGGCGTTCAGCAGCGGCCAGTCCGACACGGCGTCGGAGCCGTCCTTCATGCTTTCGGTCTCGCGGTTGGGCGAGGCCACCGAGCCGGAGTCCAGATGGTCGCGGCCGATCACGATGGGGGCTTTCAATTCGCCGTTCTTGACCATCTCGTTGAAGGCCAGGCCCAGACGGGCGCGGTCTTGCAGGCCCACCCAGCAGATGCGCGCCGGCAAGCCCTGGAAGCTGATGCGCTCCTTGGCCATGTCCAGCCAGTTATGCAGATGCGGATCGTCCGGGATCAGCTCCTTGACCTTCTGGTCGGTCTTGTAGATGTCTTCCGGATCGCCGGACAGCGCTACCCAACGGAAGGGGCCGATGCCCTCGCAGAACAGCGGACGCACATAGGCGGGCACGAAGCCGGGGAAGTCGAAGGCGTTGGCCACGCCCTCTTCCAGCGCCATCTGGCGGATGTTGTTGCCGTAGTCCAGCGTGGCGGCGCCGCGTTCTTGCAAAGTCAGCATCGCGCGCACCTGCGCCGCCATAGATTTCTTGGCGGCGGCGGTGATTTCGGCGCCGGAGGTCTTCTGCTTGGCGCGCCATTGCTCCACGGTCCAGCCCTGCGGCAGATAGCCGTGCACCGGGTCGTGGGCCGAGGTCTGGTCGGTGACCACGTCCGGGGTGATGCCGCGCGCCACCAGCTCCGCGAACACGTCGGCTGCGTTGCCCAGCAAGCCCACCGACACCGCCTTGCCGCTGTGCTTGGCCTCGTCGATGATGGCCAGCGCCTCGTCCAGGGTCTTGGCCTTGCGGTCCACATAGCGGGTTTTCAGGCGGAAATCGATGCGGGTCTCGTCGCATTCGACGGCGATCATGCTGAAGCCGGCCATGGTGGCGGCCAGCGGCTGGGCGCCGCCCATGCCGCCCAGACCGCCGGTCAGGATCCAGCGGCCTTGCGGCTTGCCGTCAAAATGCTGATTGGCGACGGCGAAGAAGGTTTCGTAAGTCCCCTGCACAATGCCTTGCGAGCCGATGTAGATCCAGGAGCCGGCCGTCATCTGGCCGTACATCATCAGGCCCTTCTTATCCAGCTCGTTGAAGTGCTCCCAGTTGGCCCAGTGCGGCACCAGATTGGAGTTGGCGATCAAGACGCGCGGCGCGTCGGCGTGGGTCTTGAACACGCCCACCGGCTTGCCGGACTGCACCAGCAGGGTTTCGTCGTCCTCCAGACGCTTGAGCACGTCCAGGATGGTGTCGTAGCACTTCCAATCGCGGGCGGCGCGGCCGATGCCGCCGTACACCACCAGGCTTTGCGGGTGCTCGGCCACTTCCGCGTCCAGATTGTTCTGGATCATGCGGTAGGCGGCCTCGGTCAGCCAGCTCTTGCAAGTCAATTCGCTGCCGCGCGGCGCGCGGATGTGGCGGGTCGGATCAAAACGCGGGTCGGACATCGGTATTCTCCTTTGTAGGCCCGCCGCCGGTTGTGGCCCGGCGGGCGGGGAATGACGCTATCGCTATCAACGGGTTCAGGGCTGTTTCAGATGCCGGCCTATGCTCCACGCCAGCCGGGCGGCGGTTTTGGCGCCGTGGCTGTCGATGTCGAAGGCCGGGTTCAGTTCCACCAGGTCGGCGGCCGCCAATTTGCCGCTTTCGGCCAGACGCCGGACCAGGGCCTCGACCACGGGCAGCGCCACCCCCATGGCGGCGGGGGCGGAAACCGCCGGCATCACGCTGGCGGGCAATACATCCAGATCTATGGTCAGGTAGACGATGTCCACCTGATCGACGAAGGCCATCA
Source organism: Chromobacterium sp. FG22 (assembly GCF_057809415.1). Classification (NCBI taxonomy): domain Bacteria; kingdom Pseudomonadati; phylum Pseudomonadota; class Betaproteobacteria; order Neisseriales; family Chromobacteriaceae; genus Chromobacterium; species Chromobacterium sp. FG22. The sequence continues at coordinate 161,065 of NZ_JBMDJX010000002.1, forward strand.
TCGCGCTGCGCACCGTGGACAAGGTGTCCAGCGTCATATCGCTGTCCAGCGTCCACTTGACGCCGAGCGCGCGGGCGCGGGCGAACAAGGCCTGGGTGTTGGACGGCTCGGCCACGCCCAGGCACAGATAATGGAAGGGCCGGCCGGCCTGCGCGCAGTCGGCGGCGATCTGGGCGAACGGGGTGCCGGAGGTGGCTTCGGCCGCTTCGCGGATGTCGAAATGGGCGTCGAAATTGACGATGCCTATTACCTTGTCCGGATGCGCGGCCGCCAGTCCGCGCCAGGTGCCGTAGGCGGTTTCGTGGCCGCCGCCCAGCACCAGCGGAAAGTGGCCGTCGGCGCGCAGCCGGCGCACCTGCTCGCCCAAGCGCGCCTGCGCGGCGTCCAGGTCGCCGTCGGCGCAGGCCACGTCGCCGGCGTCGCACAAGGGCAAGGCCTGATGCCAGGCCAGATTGGCCAGCGCCTTGCGGATCGCCGTCGGGCCGGCGGCGGCGCCGACGCGGCCCTGATTGCGGCGCACGCCCTCGTCGCAGGAGAAACCGACGATGCCGACGCCCGGCTCCAGCCCGGCGGCGTAGGGACGCGCCAGCTGATGCCAGCGCCGCGCCAGATCGCCCTCGCCGGCGTCGACCCGGCCGCTCCAAACACTCATGTCCACGCTCATGCTTCAACAGCCTTTCATATGCTGCGCCACGCCGCGGAACACGCGCTGACGCAAAGGATTGTCGCCCAGGCCGTAAACGATCTCGGCCGGCGAATCGATGTCCCACACCAGCAAGTCGGCGACATGGCCGGCGGCCAGCCGGCCGTGGCTGGCGCCGCGGCCCAGGGCTTGCGCCGCGTGGCGGGTGACGCCGGCCAGCGCCTCTTCCGGCGTCAGACCGAACAGCACGCAGGCCTGGTTCATCGCCAGCCGGATGGAGGCGAACGGACTGGTGCCGGGGTTGAGATCGGTGGACACCGCCATCGGCACGCCGGCGGCGCGCAGCAGGTCCACCGGCGGCTTTTGGGTTTCGCGCAGGAAGTAGAACGCGCCCGGCAGCAGCACCGCCACGGTGCCGGCGGCCTTCAGCGCGGCCACGCCGGCGGCGTCCAGGTATTCGACGTGATCGGCGGACCAGCCGCCGAACTCGGCCACCAGTTCGGCGCCGTGCAGATTGGACAACTGCTCGACATGGCCCTTGACCTTGAGGCCGTGCGCGCGCGCCGCTTCGAACACGCGGCGGGTCTGCGCCGGCGAGAAGCCCACGCTCTCGCAGAAAGCGTCCACCGCCTCGGCCAGGCCGGCGCGCGCGGCGGCCGGCAGGATGGCGTCCACGATGTGGTCGATGTAGGCGTCGGGCCGGCCGGCGTACTCCGGCGGCAGCGCGTGGGCGGCCAGCAAGGTGGCGGACACTTCCACCGGCAGCTCGTCCCGCAGGCGCCGCGCCGCGCGCAACTGCTTGAGTTCGTCCTCCAGGCTCAGGCCGTAGCCGGACTTGATCTCCACCGTGGTCACGCCCTCGGCCATCAAGGCGCGCAAGCGCGGCTTGGCGGCGGCGGCCAGGCCGGCTTCGTCCAGCGCCCGGGTGGCGCGCACGGTGGAGACGATGCCGCCGCCCTCGGCGGCGATCTGCTGATAAGGCACGCCGTTGAGGCGCTTTTCCCATTCGGCGGCGCGGTTGCCGCCGTAAACCAGGTGAGTGTGGCAATCGATGAAGCCGGGCGTGATCCAGGCGCCCTTGGCGTCGATCACCGCGCCGTCGAAGCCGGCGGGGTCCACGTCCGCGGCCGCCGGCAGCGCGACGATGCGGCCGGCTTCCAGCAATAGCGCGTGGCCGTCCAGCGCGCCGTAAGGCGCCGGGCGGCTAGGGTCCATGGTCGCCAGCCTGGCGTTGATCCACAGGCTGCGGCGATCCGTTTCGGCTTGACTCATGGTGGGCTCGCTGCGGGTTATTTGTATATACAATTAATCCTATCCAAACAGCCTGTCAAGTTTGAAGCGGTGATTTTTGTAAACAGGCCGAATTGGCAGATTTTACTTATAGTCCAATCACTTGATGTTGCATGGCAACAAAAAAGCCGCCCGGCGGCGGCTTGAGGCGACTGGAAAATTCAGCCTCTATTTGTATATACAATATTGCGTTCGAACAAGCGCGGCAAGCTGCGGCGCAGCATCCCCGCCGCCGCTCAGCGCTTGACCCGGGTTTGCGAACGCAATTTGTAGCGCGAGCCCGGATGCGTCAGCCGCGCGAAGCTGACCAGCTTCTTGTGCGACCAAGTGCGGCGCAAAACCAACAGGCAGGGCTCCTGCGCCCTCATGTCCAGCATCGCCTGCTCGGCCGCGCTGGGCAGCACCGCCTCCACGCTGTGCTCGATGTCGGTCAGCGGGCAGTTCTTCATCAGGTAGTCGTTGGGCGTGCGGCTGCTGAAGTCCTGCTCCAGATAATCCGGCGCGAAAGCGGGATTGACGTAGCGGTCTTCCAGCTGGATGGCCACATCGTCCTCGCGGTGGACGATGAGCGAGCGGAACACCGTGCTGCCCTCCTTCACGCCCAGGCGCAGCGCCACGTCTTCGGTGGCCTGCACGGCCTTGAGTTCGTAGACGTCGGCGCTGTGGCGATGACCGCGCGCCTCGATTTCTTCGGAGATGTTGTTGATGTCCAGCAGCGGTGACTCCGCCTTGCGCTCCGCCACATACGTGCCGTCGCCGGCGAAGCGCAGCAGGATGCCGGCCTCGGCCAGATCCCGCACCGCCTTGTTGACGGTCATGCGCGATACCTGGAACTGACGCGCCAACTCCAGCTCGGGCGGAATCTTGCCGCCTGGCAGAAACTGGCGGGAACGAATGCCTTCAAGGATGTATTCCTTGATGCGCAGATAACGCGGTTGTGCTGTGGATGACACCTTGGGAACCCAGACATTAACGGTTGGCAAAAGGATTGTAGCCCAAGGCGGCGCGCAAGCCCCTGATCCAGCGCAGACAAAACCGGCCGCGGGCATTGCCGCCGCCGCTGGTCTGCGCCAAGATGGAAGCCCGTCGCCCGTTTGCGAGGCCTGACATGACGCTTGAGCAATGGTTGCAAGAGTATGATCTCAGTCACCGCCATCCCGTCAATATCCGCATTCATAAAATCTGCGTGCCCGCCATCGTGTTCGCGCTCTTGGGCCTGCTCTCCAGCGTGCCCTCGCCGCTGAACCTCGCCTGGCTGGCGGCGGCGGCCGGCCTGGCCTTCTATTGGCGGCTGGGCCGCGCGCCCGCGCTGGCGATGGCGGCGATGTGCCTGCCCATGCTCTTGCTTCTGGAGGCGGCGTCCCGCGCCGGCCTGCCGCTGGCGCTGCTCTCTCTGGGGCTGTTCGTCGTCGCCTGGATCGGCCAGTTCGTCGGCCACGCGATCGAGGGCAAAAAGCCCTCCTTTCTGCGCGACCTGCAATTCCTGCTGATCGGCCCGCTGTGGACGCTGCGCCGCTGGCTGTAGCGCGCTATCATCGGTTTTTTGCCCGGAAGCTCCGTATGTCCGTCGCCCTGCCTCCCGCCGCCGCGCTGTCCAGCCGCGCGCCCGGCGTCGATATCCTCGTCATCTCCGCGGCGGATTTTCACGCGGAAATCTCCTTGCTGGGCGGCCAGTTGCTCAGCTTCCGCGCCGCCGGCCAGCAACCCTTGCTGTATTTGTCGCCGCAGGCGCGCTACCAGCCGGGCAAGGCCATACGCGGCGGCGTGCCGCTGTGCTGGCCCTGGTTCGGCCCGCACCCCGACGACGCGAGCCTGCCGGCCCACGGCGTGGCGCGCACGCAAGCCTGGCGCCTGGACGAGGTCCGCGAGGACGCCGGCGCGTTCCACGTGAAACTCTCCGGCCCGGAATGCGACGGCCTGACGGCGGAAATGGAATACCGGCTGGGCGCGGCGGTGGAAGCGGCGCTGACCACCCGCAACCGCGGCGACCGCCCGCAACGCCTCGGCGCCGCGCTGCACAGTTATCTGGCGGTGGGCGACGCGCGCCAAGCCGCCTTGTCCGGCCTGGACGGCGAGCGCTGTCACGACAAGGTGGCCGGCCGCGAAAGCCGCTGGCCGGACGGCGAATTCCGCTTCCGGGCCGAGGTGGACAGCATTGTTTACAGCGAGCGCCCCGCCTTGCTGCGCGACCCGGTCTGGCGGCGTTGCATTCGCGTCACAGCGGAAGGCGCCGGCAGCGTGGTGGTGTGGAATCCGGCGGCGGAGAAAACCGCCTTGCTGGGCGACTTGCCGGACGCCGCCTGGCTTGATTTCGTCTGCGTGGAAACCGCCAACGCCGGCGACGATGTCCGACTGCTCGCCCCCGGCGCCAGCCACCGCCTGGCCTGCCGCTTGACGCTGGAACCCTTCCACGGCGAGGCCGGGGTATAATGAGGGCCGATGCCGCCGCGGCGCACAGCCCGGCGGACCGCGTTTTTCAGTTCCGGAACCCCTAGCGATGGCCAGACCCGACAAGATTTCCCGTTTCCTGCCGATTTCCTTTGCCAACGGCAACAGCGTGCGCCGCTTCGGCAAACACTGCCCCAGCTGCCGCGCGATGGTGGGCTCGGAGCATATGGAAGGCATCGCCAGCAAACAGCAGGACAAGATCTTCCTCGCGGCCCAGGCGCGCTGCCCGTCCTGCGGCGCCGGTTTCCCGGTGCGTTGCGTGATCACGGACGACAAGCGCGTGCACCGCGTGCTGCTGCCGCATTGGGCCTTCCGCATGTGGCTGCACATGGCCACCCGCAACGATCCGCAGCCGCCCGGCGACGAAAACTGGACGCTGGAGGCAAGCCCGTCGGAAACGCCGCAGCAAGGTTTCGTGCTGCCCGACAACGCCTTCGTCACCCGCTCGGAAGAAGTGCTGGGCCGTTTTCAGGGCGAGCCCATCAACGCCTGGATCGAATATCAGGGCCAGCGCTTCGTGTTCGAACGCGCCGCGCCGCCCAGCGGCGACGCCCGGCTGGATTCAAGCGAGCTGCTGTTTGAAGGCCGGCTGATCTACCGCCAGGCCTGAAGTCTATAGCGCCGCTTCGGCTTCTGAGCGAGGACAAAGAAAACGGCAGCCCTTGGGCTGCCGTTGTCATGCGCGGCCTCAGAACGTGTTTACGATCTCGCGAGCTAAGGCGAGCGTCTGAGAAAGCGGAATGTGCACGTGGTACATGAGCATGTTGAGCTTGTACTCACCGTGTAACACTCCGCGACGCGCAGCAGATTATGAACAGCTTCTCAGTGCGCCGCGGCCGGGTAGCGCTCTCTAACCCAAGTCTCGAAACGGCGGCACATTTCCGCCTCCCCGGCCTCGTTGTCGGCGATCAGCTCGGCGCCGTGCACCAGCCGTATCGTCGCGTCCAGCCGCTCCGGGTAATCCCGCGCGTAGTTCCGCTCCGCGGCGGCGGCGATCTGCCGCTCCGCCTCTTGCCAGGCCTCGGCCGCGCTGCGCTTGCAGGCCTCGGCCAGATAAAGGGCGTTGAAATGCTCGCCGGTCAGGCTCAGCAAGGTGGCGTCGTGGCTGAGGCTGTTGCCCGGCGCCCAGTAATGCTCGGCCAGCAGCGGGCCGATCGCCGGGTTGTCGGTCAGATAGCCGTATTCGCGCAAGAAGTGAGCGCGAGTCTGATACACCGCCATATGCGCCAGCAGATAGCCGTGATAGGACGCCGCCGATTCCTGATTCAGCAAATGCGGAATCGCCAGCAGCGGCCGCGGACCGCATTCCACGCCCAGAATCTCGCGCTCGCAACGACGCGCCAGCGCCAGCACCGTCTCCGGCTTCAGTTCCGCCTCCGGCAAGCGGTACAACTCGCGCTCGAAGTAGGCGACCACGGCGATGGAGCGCTCGGAGAAGGCGAAGAAGGGCTGGACCGCTTCGATGCGCGCGCGGATCAAGGCGTCCGGCATCGCCTCCCCCGCGGCGTTGCGCGCGTAGCGCTTCAGCCAGTCGGCGTCGTTCAGCAGGCTGTCGCAGAACATGCTCTGGGTTTCGGCGTAAGCCATCGAAGTGGGCGCGAACTCCTGGGAGAAGCACGGCGCGTTCTGGATCACATTGGCGAAGTGCGCGGCGTGGCCGCCTTCGTGGAACAGGGTGTTGATCGCGCGCGCGCCGCTGCCCACCTGATCCGGCGTGGCGTCGGCGGTGAAATTGATCCGGCCCGGCACCCAGCGGTCGCCGTCGTAAAAGCTGGGCACCGGCCCGTGGCAGAAACCGTTCTGATACTTGCCCTTGCGCTCCACCAGGTCCAGCTGCATCGTGGCTTGCCGGTATTGCACGCCCAGCCGGCGGAAACTCAGCACCCAGCGCTCCACCGCCTTGGAGAACGGCAGATAGGGGTCCATCTGCCGGGTGACGTCGCCGCTCATGTGAAAACGCAGATTGTGCGGCAGCAGCGCGTCCTCGCCCTTGTCGTCGGCCAGACGCCGCAGCGCTTGCTGATTGGCCTCGCGGGTGCGCGCCTCGAAATCGTCGAGAACGGCGAACAGCGCCTCCGGCGTCATCTGCTCGTTCTTGCGCACCTTGTGCTCGAAATAATCGGCGCTGCCCAGGCTGCGCGCCAGCGCGTTGCGCTGTTTGACGATGTCGAGAAAGCCGTTGTCCAACACCCAGCGCTCGAGATCGAGCAAGGCGTCGTGCGAGCTCTTGCGCGCGGCGGCGTCCGGGTTGGTGGTCATATTGATGCTCAACATGGTCAGCGTCGCCTCTTCGCGCTCGCCGCGCTCGTTGACGTGGCTGAGCGCGAGATCGCGGCGCTTGGCGAACAACGCGGCCTCCATCTCGATCAGCCGGCGCATCTGCTCCTGCGCCGCCTCGCTGTCGACGATATTGCTCTCGAACAAGGCCAACCATCCCCGATAACCGTGCAGCAGGGCGTCGCGCTCCGCGCCGGCCGGCTGCGCCTGCAAGCCCTCCAGCGCCGCGCGCACCGCCGTCAACCGCTCCGGGCTGGAGATGAAGGCCTTGTAGGCCGCTTCCGCGCGGGCGAAACCGTCGTGGTCGTCGGAAACCGCCATATAGGTGTCCCAGAACAGGTCTTCCTTGGTCTTATGCACCGCCAGGTAATCGCGGTTGAGCTGGTCGAAGCCCGCGCGCAGTTCGGCAATCGCTGTCATCTTGCTCACTCTCCTTTGCGCTGTCCGTCGGCCGCTTGTGGCGGGCCGGAACAGTCTGTTTATGAAGTTTGCATTAAGTGTGCGCGAGCGTCCTCCGCCGGTCAAGCGCGGGCCGCGCCCAAGCTAGCCGCGCGCTTCCGCCGCCCATTGCAGGACTTCCCGCCGCGGGCCGGCGAAGGGCGGCGGCACCGCGGACAAGAGCAGGCTCAGCCTCGGCTCAGCGCCCAGCGGCTGCACCACGAAACCCAAACGCCGCGCCAATTGCAGCATGGCGATGTTGCCGGGCGCGCAATCGGCCCAGATCCGGTGCCAGCCCAATTGGCGGTAGCCGAAGTCCAGCATCATCCGCGCCGCCTCCAGCGCGTAGCCCTGGCCCCAGGCCGATTCCGCCAGTTCGATGCCGAAGCCGGCTTCACCGCCGCGTCCCAGGCCGCGCAGGCCGACCGAGCCGAGCAGCGCCTTGTCTTCGACGCGCACGATGGCCAGCTGCCAGCCGCGGCGAGGGGCGTCGCGCTGCTGCTCCAGAAAGCGCAGCAATAACTGCCCGCTGCGCGCAGGCGTGAGTTCTTCCGGCGGGTAATGACGGGCGAACTCGCGGCCGCTGCGCGCCATCGCGTAGGCGGCGTGGTCGTCCGGGCGGAAATCGCGCAGCATCAGACGCCGGCTGTAGAGCAAGGGGCTCAGCATAAGCCGCCCTTCTCCAGCCGCAGCCGGTGAATGCGCTGTTCCAGCTCCTGGCGACGGTGTCGCTCTTGTTGATCCTGGTGTTGAGTCTGGCTTCTCAGCCATGCTTTATCGGTCAACGCCGCGTGGTCGTCGCCGAGAATGTCGCGCAGCAAGTGCCGCGACAGGGGAATAAAGAACAATGCCATGATGGCGTAACCTGTAAAGAACGATAAAGATCATGGACGGCTGGCCCGCGGGGAGCGGGAAGGCGTCCGGCATGCGTCGTCCGGCTTGTGGGGCCGAGCGACGCTGCGCAGTCTGCTACCGGGATGGCATGGCGTCAAGCATAATCTGAGCGAAACATACCTATGGCATGGAGGGAGGGAAGCCGTAGCCGCTAAATCCGTTTACGCTACTCGCGAGCGGGAACGAGACAGGCGAACGCCGCCGAGAAAAGCGTAGGAGCGGTACGAAGGGGCGCGCCGCGCCCGGCGGGCATGGCGCAGACGCTCAGCGCCACCAGCCGAGATAACGGGCCAGGCTGGTGGAAATGGCCGCGTCGGTCAGGCCCAATTGCAGGCCCACCATCGCCGCGTAGAGCTGCATGCCGTGTTCGTCCGGCATATAGGGCAGCGCCCAATCGCTCAACATCGGATACAGCAAGCACGCCAGCAACAGGCCTGCCGCCAGCGCCGCGCCCACCCAGGCGCGGGAACGCGCGCGCAGGGCCAAGCGGATCAGAAGATCCGAACCGAAGAAAACCACGCTAACCAGATAGAGCGCCATGACGCGCCTCCTTGCAAAATATTGACCATGTCACTCCGCCGCCGGCGGCACGAGGGCGGCTCGGAGCGAATGCTTGTTTTTGGGGCAATCAGGGGCGGCAATGCATTGCAATGATGCATGGGCGGCGCGGTGCGACCGCGCTCGGTGCTTTTGAACGGCTGGCGCGGGCCGGATTCGGCTCGGCAATGGGCCGACGCCGGAAACACTCGGCGACGGCCCATTGAGTGGTTTATAGCAGACTCTCCTAATGAAAACAGCCCGCGTTTCTTGCGAAACGCGGGCTGCTCCAAACGCGGAAAAACTCAGGTCGCGGCGGCGCGTCGCCCCTGCCACATCTGCAGCAGACCGGCGGCGGAGTACAGCAGCAGCGCCGCCCAGATCAGACCGAAACCCAGCGCGCGGCCGCTGTCGAACGCCTCTCCGAACAAGAGCACGCCCAGCGCCAGCTGGATGCTGGGGCCGATGTACTGGATCACTCCCACCGTCGCCAGCTTGAGCCGGCGCGCGCCGGCGGCGAACAGCAGCAAGGGCACCGCGGTCACCACGCCGGCGCCTATCAGCAAACCGGTCTGCGCGGCGGAGCCATGGCCGAAAGCGCCCTGCCCCTGCCATTCGAACCAGACCAGGGCCAGCGCCGCCAGCGGCGTCATCAGGAAGGTTTCCAAAGCCAGGCCCTCCAGCGAGGCCAAGGGCGCCTTCTTGCGCAGCAGGCCGTACAAGCCGAAGGTGGCCGCCAGCGACAGCGCGATCCACGGCAAGGCGCCGGCGCTGTAAGTGATCCAGGCCACGCCGGCCGCCGCCAGCAGCAAGGCGGCGTTCTGCAGCCCGCTCAAGCGCTCGGACAGAAAGATCCGGCCCAACAACACATTGAACAGCGGATTGATGAAATAGCCCAGGCTGCCCTCCACCACGTGGCCGGCGTTCACCGCCCAGATATAGATCAGCCAGTTCAGCGACAGCAGCAGGGAAGACAGGCCGAAGATGCCCAGTTTGCGCGGCTCGCGCACCGCGGCCGGCAGCCAGCCCCAATGATTGCGCGCGGTCAGCACCGCCGCGACGAACACCGCAGACCAGACAATGCGGTGGCACAGAATTTGCAAAGCCGGGACATCGTGCAGCGGCTTCCAGTACAAAGGAAACAGACCCCAACAGATGAAGGCGGCAACGGTGAAAACGACGCCGCGGCCGCTTTCGGAGGTAGAAGAAACTGAACTCATGGGATTTCACACAGCAAGGGAGGGGGTCAGGATGACAGCTTAACCAAATTGCCTCAGCGGAAAAACCGCTATTCAATCAACAGATTGTTCAATATTTAAAACAATGACTTTCCGGATGGCAAACATGCTGCGCTGGCACAATCGCCGCAGTCGCCGTCCAATTCAGTCAATCTCTTTGACGTTGACGTAAACGTAACTTATAGTCCGATCAAATAGAGAAAAGACTCTAGAAACCAGCCCCGGACCAGGGACCGCGCCGGCATGCAAAACATGCCGGCGATCAAAAAAACACCGGCTGGAAGATGGAGCTCAACCGCTGACAGCAAAGGAGAAGCCGTCGGCGCCGCACAGACCGCACACATGCGGCGGGCGCAGACACACCGGGCCGCCGCCCTTGCATAGAACCTGTTCAATGTCTGCCGCGCTCAACGCGCGAAACTTGAAACAGGCTCTCATAAGGGCGGTGACACCGGGCCAGCGGGTCTAAAACTTAAGGAGAAGGCCGGCCGAACGCGCCCACAAGGCGCAGGCCGGCCCCATCGCCACAAGCGATGGGACGTCCGCCGCGCGGCGGACGCGCCCGAGAATGACAGGAGGAGAAACCATGTCGATCCGCCACGCAGACCTGGAAGAAAAATACACGGCCCCCACCGGCCAGGTGCTGATGACCGGGATTCAGGCGCTGGTGCGCCTGCCCATGCTGCAACAACAACTGGACCGCGCCGCCGGGCTCAATACCGCCGGCTACGTCACCGGCTACCGCGGCTCCCCGCTGGGCAATGTCGACCAGACCATGCAGAAGGCCGGCAAATACCTGAAGGAACACAATGTGGTGTTCCACCCCGGCCTCAACGAGGACCTGGCCGCCACCGCGGTCTGGGGCACCCAGCAGGTGAATATGTTCGACGGCCCCAAATACGACGGCGTCTACGCGCTGTGGTACGGCAAGGGTCCGGGCGTGGACCGCTCCGGCGACGTGCTCAAGCACGGCAACGCCGCCGGCACCAGCCGCCACGGCGGCGTGCTGCTGGTGGCCGGCGACGACCACGCGGCCAAGTCGTCCACCTTCCCGCATCAATCCGACCACATCCTCGCCGCCAGCATGATTCCGGTGCTCAGCCCGTCCGGGGTGCAGGAAATCCTGGACTACGGCCTGCACGGCTGGGCGATGAGCCGCTATTCCGGCTGTTGGGTGTCGATCAAGGCGATCTCCGACACCATCGAAAGCTCCGCCATCGTCGACATCTCCCCGGAACGGCTGCAGTTCAAGATTCCGGAAGACTTCCCCTTGCCCGAGGACGGCCTCAACATCCGCTGGCCGGACGCGCCGCTGGCGCAGGAAAAACGCGTGCTGCACCACCGCCTGTACGCGGCGCTGGCCTATGCCCGCGCAAACAAGCTGAACCACATCACGCTGGACTCCCCCAAGCCGCGGCTGGGCATCATCACCTGTGGCAAAAGCTATCTGGACGTGATGCAGGCGCTGGACGATCTGGGCATAGACGAGGCGCTGGCCGCCGACATCGGCCTGCGCATCTTCAAGGTGGGCATGGTCTGGCCGCTGGAGCCGGAAGGCGTGCGCCAGTTTGCAGAAGGCCTGGAAGAGATCCTGGTGGTGGAGGAAAAACGCCAGATCATCGAATACCAGTTGAAAGAGCAGCTGTACAACTGGCGCGACGACGTGCGCCCGCGCGTGGTGGGCAAGTTCGCCGAAAAAGGCGAATGGGCGCTGCCGCACGGCGACTGGCTGCTGCCGGCCGCCGGCGAGCTGACCCCGGCGATGATCGCCCGCGCCATCGCCGGCCGGCTGGCGCTGATCTTCGACAGCCCCATCATCCACGATAGGCTGAAGTTCTACGACGACAAGGAAGCCCAGCTGGTCAAACCGCGCGAGTCCATCGCCCGCGTGCCCCACTACTGCTCCGGCTGTCCGCACAACACCAGCACCAAGGTGCCGGAAGGCAGCCGTGCCGTCGCCGGCATCGGCTGCCACTATATGGCGCACTGGATTCAGGCCGACAGCACCAAGACCTTCACCCAGATGGGCGGCGAAGGCATCACCTGGGTGGGCCAGGCGCCGTTCACCCACACCAAGCACATCTTCACCAATCTGGGCGACGGCACCTACTTCCACTCCGGCCTGCTGGCCATCCGCGCCGCCGTGGCCGCCAAGGTCAACATCACCTACAAGATCCTGTACAACGACGCGGTGGCGATGACCGGCGGCCAGCACGTGGACGGCTATCTGGACGTGCCCATGATCACCCGCCAGCTGGCGGCCGAGGGCATCAAGCGCATCGTGATCACCAGCGACGATCCGGACAAATACCAGAACGTCCAGGGCCTGGCGGCCGGCGTGGAAGTCTTCCACCGCCGCGAACTGGACCGGCTGCAAAAAGAACTGCGCGAAGTCGAAGGCACCACCATTCTGATCCACGATCAGACCTGCGCCGCAGAGAAGCGCCGCCGCCGCAAACGCGGCGACTACCCCGACCCGGCCAAGCGCGCCTTCATCAACCAGCAGGTCTGCGAAGGCTGCGGCGATTGCGGCCAGAAATCCGGCTGTCTGTCGGTGTTGCCGGTGGAAACCCCGCTGGGCCGCAAACGCAAGATCGACCAGTCCAGCTGCAATAAGGATTACTCCTGCGTAGAGGGCTTCTGCCCCAGCTTCGTCACCGTGGAAGGCGGCCAGCTGAAGAAATCCGCCGGCAGCAGCGCCAGCCTGGGTGCGATGCCGGCGCTGCCGGAGCCGACGATTCCGCAGCTCCACGAACCGTTCAGCATCATGGTCACCGGCGTCGGCGGCACCGGCGTGGTCACCATAGGCCAGGTGCTGGGCATGGCCGCCTATCTGGACCGCAAGGGCGTCACCGTGCTGGACATGGCCGGCCTGGCGCAGAAAGGCGGTTCGGTGTGGTCGCATGTGCGCATCGCCGACAGCCAGGACAAGCTGCACGCGGTGCGCATCGCCGCCGGCGACGCCAACCTGGTGCTGGGCTGCGATCTGGTGGTCACCGCCGCCGAGGAGGCGCTGGCCAAGATGCGCGACGGCTTCAGCCACGCCATCGTCAACAACTACGAATCGCCGACCAGCGCCTTCCTGAAAAACCCGGACGTGCGCTTCCCCAGCAAGGCGATGAAGGACGCCGTCGTCGAATCGGTGGGCGCCGGCCGCTACAGCGAGGTCAACGCCACCCGGCTGGCCACCTCGCTGCTGGGCGACGCCATCGCCAGCAATATGTTCATGCTGGGCTACGCCTGGCAAAAGGGTTTGGTGCCGGTGACGCTGGAAGCCATCATGGAGGCGGTGCGCCTGAACGGCGCCGCGGTCAAGTTCAATCAGGACGCCTTCAGTTGGGGCCGCCACGCCGCCCATGATCCGGCGCGCATCGAAGCGCTGGTCAGCCCGTCGGCGGTGGTGGCCTTCGTTCCACGTGAAACGCCGGACGCGGTGCTGCACCATCGCGCCAGCGCGCTGACCGCCTACCAGAACGCGGCGCTGGCCGAACGCTACAAGGCGCTGGTCGGCCGCGTGCGCCAGGCCGAGGAAGCGCTGAACCCGGCCAGCAGCGCGCTGACGCTGGCGGTGGCCAAGAACTACTACCATGTGCTGGCCTACAAGGACGAATTCGAAGTGGCCCGGCTCTACACCGACGGCGGCTTCCAGCGCGAGCTGGCGCAGCAGTTCGACGGCGATTACCAGCTGCGCTTCCACATCGGCGCCGGCTGGATCACCGGCGGCCAGCCGCGCAAAGTGGCTTTCGGCCCCTGGCTGCTGACCGGCATGAAGTGGCTGGCCAAGCTGCGCTTCCTGCGCGGCACCCTGCTGGACCCGTTCGCTTGGCAGGCCGACCGCAAGCTGGAGCGCCGGCTGATCGGCGAGTTCGAACAACAGGTGGACGCCTTGCTGGGCGGTCTGACGCTGGACGCGCTGCCGCGCGCGGTAGAGCTGGTGAAAACCTGGGAAGGCGTGCGCGGCTTCGGCCACATCAAGGAGCGCAACTACCAGCAGGCTAAGAGCAAGCAAACGCAGCTGCTGAGCGAGCTGAAGCCGGGGGGCAAAAACCGCCAGGTGGCCTAAGTTGAACAGATTGAAGTTGCTGTAAACGTAGTACCCGAGTGTTCCTACAGCTTGCGGGCGTCGACCAAGGTCGACGCCCTTTTTTTACCCATTCTTTCTGCCGGTCGCGCCCTGCTCGCATTGAAAATGCCAAAAGCATTTCCTAGCCTCAAGACTGGCGCACTCTCGCGCCGTCCCATCCCAAGCTTGTCCGCATAGGAGACCCCATATGTCCCTGAACTGTCGCCACTGGCTGCTCGCCTCCGCCTGCGCGCTGCTATTGGGCTGCGCGTCCACGCCCGGCAGCGACCGCTGCGCCGGCCTGACCCAGCCAGCCCTGCCCGGCATGGCCGCGGTGGACAATCCCGATCTGCTGAACAGCGCATTGGGCCAGCCCGGCAAAGGCGGCCTGTGCGCCGGCCAGGTACGGCGCCAGGAGCCGGCGGATCAAACCGTGACGGTCTACCGCGTGTACGACAGCGCCAAGGCCAATTCGCGGCTGGGCCGCTGGTGGTCGTTCAGCCAGCCGCAAGGGCCGGTGGCCGCCTACCGCGCCGCCAACGCCATCTGCCCAAGCTGGAGCCAGCTCAACCGCATGGTGCGCTGCCAATTGAAAGTGGGCGCCCAGGTGGCGGTGGGCCCGGGCCAGAGCGCCGATTGCGCGCCGGACGCCAACTATCCGCCCTCGCCGGTCAACCAGGTCTACATCCCCAACGCCAGCCCAGACAGCCTGCTGGTGGAGCGCTGCGAGGACCTGGGAGATTTCCCGCCGGCCTCTTGAGCGAGACCCCACTCAATTGACGCCAACCTTCTAAGCCATCAGCATGGTCGTTTATTCCAACAAGAGAAACGACCATGCGCCTTAAGCCCCTTCTCGCCGCCGGCCTGTGCGCCGCGCTGTTCCACGCCGGCCCGGCGTTCGCCGCCGAAGACAGCGTCGCCGCCGCCAAAGCCCTGCTGCGGGCGATGCGTTACGACGAGATCATCGCGCAAACGATGCAACAGATGGAAGCCTCCATGCAGCAGCAAATGGAGCAGCAGCTGTGGCAAAACCTGCCAAACTGCGCGGAAACGCCGGACTGCAAAAGCAAGGTCGGCGCTTTTCTGCAGCAGGTGATGAAAACCCAGCAAGCCTATTTCCAATCCCCCGAAACCCGCAAATTGATGAACGAAGTGCAGGTCCAGGCGCTGAGCAAGAATTTCAGCGTCGCCGAGATCCGCGAGATGAGCGCTTTCTATCAGACCCCCACCGGCAGCAAGATGCTGCGGCTGATGCCCAAGATCACGGCGGAAATCGGTCCGGTGCTGATGAAGGACATCGGCCAGCGCTTGATGCCCGAGCTCAAGCAGCAGATGGACGAGTTCGCGCGGCGGAACGACGTCCGCTAAACCGGCCAACACGCAGCAAAACGGGGCCAGCGGCCCCGTTATTGTTGTCCAGCGCCCGCGGCGCTCAGCTCTGACGCACCACCATCGCCTGCTCCGGCGCCGGGAAGCCGCCGGCGGCCAGGGTCTCGCGAATCACGCGGTTGCTGTCGAAATACACCTGCCAGTAATCCTGCGGCTTGCAATAAGGCCGCACCGCCAACACCGGTCCCAAGGGCGTGAACTCCAGCAGGCCGATGTCCGGCGCCGGGCTGGCCAGCACATTGGGCACCTTGGCCACCGTCTCCCGCAGCAAGCTCATCGCCGCGGCGTGATCGGCGCTGGCGGCCAACTGGGCTTTCAAATCCACCCGCCGCTGTTCGTTGACGCTGAAGTTCTGGATGGTGTCGGAGAAGATCTTGTTATTGCCGATCAGGGTCAGCACCCCGTCCGGCGTGTCCACCGCGGTGGCGAACAAGCCGATGTGCTTGACCGTGCCGATCACGCCGGCCACGCCCACCAGATCGCCCACTTTGAACGGCCGCAATACCACCAGGAAGATGCCGGCGGCGAAATTGGCCAGCAGTCCGCTCCAGGCCATGCCCACCGCCACGCCGGCGGCGGCGATCACCGCGGCGAAGGTGGTGGTCTGCACCCCGAAGAAACCGAGGATGCCGATCACCAGCACAATGGTCAGCGTCACGTCCAGGAAGGACTTCACGTACTGGCGGATGGTGTGGTCCAGCGACTTGCTGGCCAGCTTGGCGTCCAGCAGCCGGGTGGCGAAATTGATCAGCCAGCGGCCCACCAGCCACAGCAAGATGGCCGACAAGATATTGAGGCCTATCTTCACCGCCAGATCGGTCCAGTGAGTCCAGTTAATGGCATCCATTTGTAAATTCCCCTTTTGAACGGTTTTGCAACATGTTTAAAGATAGGAGTTTGCCACAGAAATACCAAATGAATTTTAAATGCGAAATCGCCTCGTCGTTTTTTAGCGCCGGTTCAAAGTCCCGCGAGCCGACGCGCGGCGGGCCCTGCGCCGCCTCTCAAGCGTCGGACAAGGCGCGGCAGGTCTCCCCGATGCCGCCCAGAATGCGCAGCTCGAAAGCGTGGTCCATGCGCGTGGGCGTGTAATTGATCAAGGCGGTGGCCACGCCGGCCTGCGCCGCCTCCAGCGGGATCAGATTGACCGGCGACACCTCCAACGACGAGCCCATCACCAGCAGCAGGTCCGCCTGCAAAGCGGCGTCGAAGGCCAGCTCAATCAAGGGCACCGCCTCCCCGTACAGCACCACGTCGGGCTTGAGCACGTCGTGACACAGCCGGCAGACCGGCAGCGGGTGATGCAGCACGTAGTCCAGCGCGTGAGTGGTGTCGCAGCTGGGGCAGCTGGCGGTCAGCAAGCTGCCGTGCAATTCCAACACCTGGCCGCTGCCGGCGCGCGCGTGCAGGCCGTCTATGTTCTGGGTCAGCACTGTCACCCGCTTGCCCTGCTGCTCCAATTCCGCCAGAAACTGGTGGCCGGCGTTGGGCCGGTAATCGCCAATCAACTTGATGCGGAAGATCTCGCGAAACGCCTGCCAGAACGCCTCCGGATCGCGACGGAAATAATCGATGGACACCACTTCGGCCAGGCTCATGCTGCGCGACCACAGGCCGTTGGCGGAGCGGAAATCCGGGATGCCGGATTCGGTGCTCATGCCGGCGCCGGTCAGCGCCACAATGGTTTCCGCCTGCTCCAGCATCTGGCGCAGGCGGTGGATTTGCTCGGACATCTATGCATTCCAGCTATTGATTGAATCCACTATAGAAGCTGGCCGCGTCATGCACTCGCGTACCGTGGCCTCAGCTTAGCCGTTTTCATGCCATACGCTCAGCCGGCCGTTGGCACAGGGTATTTGACGGCGTTCTTGGCCATTTTGTCGCGTACCGCCGCGTCCAGGTCCACTCCCGTCACCATCGCCAGCCGCGTCAGGTAGAGCAGCACATCGGCGATTTCCTCCTGCAGATGGGTGAAGCGCGCCGGATCGTCGCGCAGCGCGGCGGCTTCCTCGTCGCTCAGCCATTGGAAGATTTCCGCCAGTTCGCCCACCTCGCCCACCAGCGCCAGCATCAGGCCGCGCGGCGTGTGGTAGCGGTTCCAATCGCGTTCATCGGCAAAACGCTGCAATGCGGCGGTGAGTTTTTCAGTAGCAATCAGGGCTTCGGTCATCGTTCAATCCGGGTTTCACGTGGAACATCAGGCGCTTGCCGCCCCAGAGCCTGTTCAAAAGCTCGCGAGCGAGACAGGGCGTTGCGGCTGAGAAAGCAGAGTGTACATACGGTACATGAGTATTTCGAAGTTGTACTCAACCGTGCCACGTCTCAGCAGACTTTGAACAGGTTCTTAAACCTTTCTCTTATTCCGCCAATTCCAGGCTCACCGAACCGTCGCCATGCTCCGCCGCCAGGCGGAACTGCGGCTGGCGCGCCAGATAGCGCAACGCGCCGGCGCCGGTGTCGAAGCGCATGGCGACGCCGGCCACCGGCAGGATGCGCCAGGCCGGCTTGGCCGCCGGGTCCACCACCTTGCGCTCGGCCAGATAGGCGGCCACCGCCGCGCGGTTTTCGTCCGGAGAATCCACCACCACGCGGCTGGAGTCTATGCCGGGGAAGTGGCCGCCGCCGGAGGCGCGGTAGTTGTTGGTGGCCACCAGGAAACCGGCGTTCTCGTCTATCGGCTTGCCCTGATAGCTCAGCTTGACGATGCGATGGCTGTCCGGCGCAACCAGCTTGCCGTCGGCGTCGTAGCGCGCCGGCCGGCTGACGTCGATCTCATAGCTGACGCCGGCGATGCTGTCGAAGTTGTAAGAGCGGAATTCCGGGTTCAGCAGCGGCTGGGTCTTGGGGCCCTTGGGATCGATGCGCAGGAACTGCCCGGCCGACATCTCCAGCCACTCGCGCACTTCGCGGCCGCTGACCTTCACCGCCTTCAGCGTATTGGGATAGATGTAGAGATCGGCCAGATTGCGGATCGCCAGCGGACCGGCCGGGATGTCGGTGTAGTAATTCCAGCCCTGGCGGCCGCCGGCCTTGAACGGCGCGGCGGCGGACAATACCGGCAAGCCTTCGTACTCGGTGCCCTTGATCGCGTTCTTCACATACCAGGCCTGGGCCTCGGCCACGATCTGCACCGAGGGATCGTCCGCCGCCTGGGCGAAGTAGCTGTAAATCGGCGCGCGGGTTTCCGCCACCTTGCCGCGCACATAGTCCAGCGTCCGGCGGTGTTCGGCGGCGATCAGCTCGGCCACCTTGGGCTCGGCGGCCGCCAGCGATCGCTTGGCCTGCTTGTCGTAGACGGCGCGCAGACCGGCCTGTTTGCCGCTGACTTTCCAGCCGCCGTCGCCCCGCTCCAGCACCAGGTCCACCACGCCGATATGGTCGCCCCAACGTCCCGGCATCACCGCCGGCACGCCGTTGATGGTGCCGGCGGCCAGGTCCACCTTGGGATAGCCGGCGAAGGCGGAAGACGGGAATTCCGCGTGGGCGTGGCCAAACAAGATGGCGTCGATGCCGGCCACCTCGGCCAGACCGGCCACCGAGTTCTCGGCGAAGCGTGCGCTCTCGCCTTTTTCGAAACCGGAATGCGGCACCGCAATCACGATGTCGGCGCCCTTCTGCTTGAGTTCGGGCAGATAGCGGCGCGCGGTGTCGACGATGTCCCTCACCTCCACCTTGCCCTGCAGATTGGCCTTGTCCCACTGCATGATCTGCGGCGGCACAAAGCCGATCACGCCGATGTTCAGCGTCTGCGGCCGTCCGTCCTCGTCCTTGAACTCCCGCTTGAGCAACACATAGGGCTGGAAATACGGCCGGCCGGTCTTGGCGTCCACCACATTGGCGTTGACGTAGGGAAAGGCCGCCGTCTTCAGCGCCTGACCCAGAAAGGGCAAGCCGTAATTGAACTCGTGGTTGCCGATATTGCCGGCGTCGTAACCCAGCCAGTTGAGCACTTTGTAGGCGGGATGAACCTCGCCGGCGCGCAGCGGCTGAACCTTGGCCACCAGATCGCCCAGCGGATTGCCTTGCAACAGATCGCCGTTGTCTATCAGCAGGCTGTTGCGCACCTCTTGCCGCGCCGCGCGGATCAGCGTCGCCGCGCGCGCCAGGCCGAAGTCCTGCGTCGGCTTGTCCTGGTAGTAATCGTAATCCAGCAGGTTCATGTGCACGTCGGAGGTTTCCAGCACCCGCAGCTTCAGCGGGGCGGCCCAGCCGTTTGCGGCCAGCGCGGCCAACAGGGAGGTGAGGAGGAGAGGCGCAAGTTTCACGGGACAGCCTTTTTCTGGTTTTATCGCGCCCGCATTATACGCCCGCCGTCGGCCGCTCCAGATAGAAAGCGCCCCAGGCGCACATCGCGTCTATCACCGGCCGCAGCGTGTCGCCCAGCTCGGTCAGCCGGTAATCCACCCGCGGCGGCACTTCAGCGTAAACCGTGCGCGCGATCAGGCCGTCGCGCTCCAGTTCGCGCAGTTGCTCGGTCAACACTTTCTGCGACACCCCGCCCAGCAAGCGGCGCAGTTCGCCGGTGCGCCGGCTGTCCTCGGACAAATGGCAGAGGATCGCGCATTTCCATTTGCCGCCCACCAGCCGCATGGTGGCGTCGATGGGAAAATTCAGTTCGCTCATGCGGGCACAGTTACCTTTTGGTGCTTATGAAACAAAAAAGTGCATACTTATCAATAGCTTGATCCATTGCTAGCATGGCGGTTCCCATTTTACAGGAAGCGCCATGAAAACCCTGATCATCGTTGCCCACCCCGATCTGGAACAATCCCGAATCAACCGCCGCTGGATGGCCGCGTTATGCCGGCACCCGGAGCGCTACACCGTGCACTCGCTATACCAGGCTTATCCGGACGGCAATATCGACGTGGCGCGCGAACAGGCGCTGCTGAACCGCCACCAACGCATCGTGCTGCAATTCCCGCTGTACTGGTTCAGTTCGCCGCCTCTGTTGAAAACCTGGCAGGACCAGGTGCTGGACGAGGGCTTCGCCATCGGCGCATGGCCGGAAGACTGGCGCATGCGGGACAAGCGCATCAGCGTGGCGGTGTCCACCGGCATACGCGAGCGGGACTTCGCGCCCGACGGCCGCTATCTGTACCGGATGGAGGAAGTGCTGCGGCCGTTCGAGCTGACCTGCCGCTACCTCCGCGCCGAATGGCTGCCCGGCTTCACGCTGCACGGCGCCGAGCATGATCTGAGCGACGCCGAGATCGAGGCCAGCGCGGACGCGTATCTGCGGCACCTGCAGGCCGAGGCGGTATAAATCCACTCGCCATGAAAAATGCCCGGCTAAAGCCGGGCATGATCTTGTCTGGAACAGCGAACTTACTCCTGTTCCACTTGGAATTATTCCAGCAAGCCTTCCGCCTTCAAGGCCTGCTGCACGAAGGGCAGCGCCGCCACGCGTTTCTGGAAATCGATCAGCGCCGGGAAATCGCCCAGCGAGCGCTGGACGAACTGCGCCCAGTTCAGGCAGGTGAACAGATAGGCGTCGGCCACGCTGAAGCGTTCGCCCAGCAGATAGGGCGTTTTCGCCAGCTGCTGTTCCACCAGTCCCAGGCGGCGGGTCAGCTTGTCCCAGGCCTGCTGCTTGAGCTCGTCGCTATTGGGATAGAACAGCGGCGAGAAGCCCTTGTGCACCTCGGTGGAGATATAGTTCAGCCACTCTTGCAGCCGGTAGCGCTCCAGCGTGCCGTTGGCCGGCGCCAACTGCTTGGCCGGCACCTGATCCGCCAGGTATTGCACGATGGCCACGCCCTCGGCCAGCAGTTCGCCGTTGTCCAGCTGCAAGGCCGGCACATAGCCGCGCGGATTGATGGTGGAGAAGTCCACCCCGCCCTCGGTCAGATGCGGCTGAACCTTGAGATTGACCTTCTCGGTGTCGAAGGGCAGACCGCTGGCGAACAACACGATATGCGGGGACAGCGAGCAGGCGCCGGGGGAAAAATACAGTTTCATCGCTTTTCTCCAGTTCAGAATGTCTCGGGACAAAACGCAGGATTGCGGAAAACCCGGACAGCCTGAGCCAAATCGATGACAGTTGCAACCCTGCCGCCGATAGGGCCGCAGCCTCGGCGGCTCAGCCCAGCAAGGAAACGATCCAGCCTGGATGGATGTTCCAGCCGGCAAAGCCCGCCAGCCAGAAAAACACGCCCAGCGCGCCAAAAGCCCAGGCGCACAAGAGCGGGATGAAATTGGCGGCCAGCGCCGCCACCGCGGCGCAGGCCACGGCGATGGACAGGCCGGCGTCGCTGACGTCGAACAGCTCATGGCGAGCGTTCAACTCCTCGAAGCCCCGCTCCTTGGCCTTGGCTTTCTGCTGCAAAGCCTGCGCCTCCGCCGCGTAGCGGGCGATATCGCCTTGAATCGCCGCTTGCTCCGGCCGCAAGGCCGCCGTCGCCGCCGGATTGGCCAGCGCCAGCAAACGCGCCTGGCGCAGGCTGCTTTCCGCCAGATGCTGTTTGATCTTCTTGGATTGGTATTCGGACCAGCCGTCCACGGCGTCCGCCTTCAAGAGCTGGCGCGCCTGCACGATATTGTCGTCCTTCAGCTTGCCCAGTCCCATGAACACCGACAGCAGCACCACGGTCAGCGCCACCAGGCTGTTCAAGTACTTCTTCTCCGCTTCCACACTGATTTCCAGTTCCATCTCACGCTCCCGGCTGACGATAGGGGGTTCCCATCGCCATAACGCAATACAGCGTCAAACCGTGGACAGGGACAATGGATCGTCAGGACGATTTTTTGGAAAACAGCCGCGGACGGGAGTCCGTTCCGGAACCGGCGGCCGCCTGCGGCCGGGTCTTCAGCGCCACGAACAAGTCTTCCACCTGCTGGCGCGCCCACGGGGTGCGGCGCAAGAAGGCCAGGCTGGATTTGACACTGGGATCGTGATTGAAGCAGCGGATCTGGATGCGCCGGCCCAGCTCCGGCCAGCCGTAGTGGCCGACCAGCTGGTTCAGCATCTGTTCCAGCGTGACGCCGTGGGTGGGGTTCTTGGCTTGCGATGCGTTCATGATCGTGTTTTCTGGCTTGGGCGGGCGCAGTGTACCTTGCGCCCGCCGCGCCGCAAAGCCATCCTCACGCGGCCGGCTTGGGCTTGCGTTGCCGCGGCGCGCGCTGGGGCGCGGGCTTGACGGGCGCCGGGGCCGGGGCGGGAGCGGCGTGCCGCTGCGCCAAGCCCATCGCCAGCGCCAGCCGGCCCAGTCGCTGTTGTTTTTCGCCGCTGATAGGCCCGGCCGCCTGCAACAACAGGATGGCCAATTCCAGCGAGAACTGGCGCTGCTCCTCGGTGGGCAGCAAATGCTCCAGCGTCGCCAGCGCGCGTTTTTCGTCGTTGCGCACCAGCCAGGTTTGCCGCCGCACCGCCTGCTTGAACTGCTCCAGCGTCAAATCCTCGCCCAGGGCGGTTTCCTGCATCACCCGGCGGATGGCGTTGAACGGCCTCACGTCCACCACGCCGTTGCCGATGGCGACATAGATCAGCAGCCGCAAAAAGCCGTCCACCGGCCCGCCCTCGGCGTAATGGGCTTCCAGCTCCTGGCGCTTGAGCCGCAGCATCTCGCTGCGCTCCCAGCTGCCGTCCGCCTTGCGCACTCCGTATTCGCGCTGCGGCTTCAAGCCGGTCAGCGCCGCGCTCCACGGCGATTCGAACAGGCTACGGAAACTCAGTTCCTGCCAGGCGTCGCGGCCGTCGCGCCAGCCGTCCAGCGCCGTCTCCATCAAGCGCGCGTAGCTTTGCTGCCATTGCCAGAAGGGATTGTCCTCCGCCGCCGGCCGCCGCTCGTCGCGCACTTGCTCCGCCCATTGCCTCAGCCCGGCCAGCCAGGGGTTGCGGCTGGAGAACCAGCGCCGCTCCAGGCGCGACGGGTGCATTTCGCGCCACCAGCGCGCGGTGTGCTCATTGCCGTACAAACGCAGCCAGGGCGAGACGAAGGTGTCGTACAACTGCTGGTTGACCTCGCCCACCCGACGCACCACTTCGAAAGCGGCCTCGCCCTGGCGGCCGTCGCCCAAGGCCAGGATGTCGTCGATGTCGCGCGGCTCGAAGCGGATCACATAGCGCCCTTGCAGATATTCCAGCCCGGCCATTTCCGGGTGGGTATCGGTGATGATGGCCTCGTACAGGCCGGGCGGCAGCACGTCGATCAGGTCCAGCGCGCTGGCCAGTTCGCTGTGCTCCTTGTTGGCCACGCCGGCGGACACGAAAATGCCCAGATGGCCCACCTGTTCGTGCAGGCAATAGACGATGGTCTGCTCATTGACGCGGATGTCCTCCACGCTGTGGTACAGATCCGCGATCCAGAACAAGGCCTGCTGCGGCGGCGTGATGTTGTCGCCCCAGGAGGCGAACACCACGATGGGCGAACGGATATTGCGCAAATCCACCGCCTGCCGCCCCTGCTCCAGCGTCACCTCGCCGTGGCTCAGCCGGTTGCCGACGAACAGGTTCTGCACAATCCACTCCATTTCCGCCTTGTTCAGCAGATAGTGGCCGCCCCACCAGCGTTCGAACTCCAGAAAGCGTTCGCGCTCGCTGTCCACCTTGGCGTACAGGGTGTAAGGCTTTTTCCAGTAGGTGTTGGCCGGGTCCAGCTGCTCGAAATTGCTGACCAGGTGGGCGCCGTCGAACTGGCCGTGGCCCAGGTCTCCGGCCAGGGAGGCCATCCAGGTGCCGCCGTAGAGGCCGCCGGAATAACGCATCGGATTCTTGCCGGCCACGCCGGCCCAGTAGGACAAGGGCGAACCGGCCAGCAGGATGGGGCCCACCAGCTCCGGCGCGGTGGCCGCCAGCATCGCCAAGGCCCAGCCGCCCTGGCAATTGCCGATGACAAAGGGCTTGCCGGAACTGTGCGGATGCAGTTGATTGACCTTTTGCAGAAAGATCTTCTCGGCCCGCCACACGCATTCAATCGTCTGCTTGGGCTCCGGCACCGGGAAGAACATCACGAAATAACAAGGATGGCCTTGGCGCAGCGCGATGCCGATCTCGCTGTCCATCTTGAAACCGCCTATGCCGGGACCGTGGCCGGCGCGCGGGTCTATCACCACGAAAGGCCGTTTGGCCGGGTCCGGTTTCGGGCAGCCGTCCGGCGGACGGATGGCCGACAAGGCGTAATTGACCGGCTGTTCCAGCTCGCGGCCGTCGACGATGATGTCGTAGTCGAACACCAGCACCGGCGGGTGGCCGGAGGCGGCGTGCTCCAGATAGGTGTCGCCGCGCTGGCGCAAAATATCGCAATACAGCACGGAACGCTGCCAGGCATCGATCCAATATTCCACCAAGGCGCCGTTCAAACCGCCCGCGCCCAGCGCGGAGAACCAAGGAAATGAAGAGTCAGGCAGGCTCATGCGAAAACGCTCCGGCGACGATAAGGGAATGCCGCAATTCACTCTAGTTCAAATCCCCGCGCCGGTCGGGAAAAAGCCCGTAGGCAAAACGCTTGCGGACGGGCTTTACATTTGGTAACAATTGACCCCGGCCAACTCATACTTAATTGACAGTCGCCATCCAGAATAATGGAGTGATCCTGCCGATGCCGTCCGCCCGCGTCGCAGCCATCAATGGAATGGCCCGCCTATGAAACCGCAGATACCCTTTATACTCGCCAGCCTCGTCGCCGGCGCCGCTCTGGCCGCGCCGCCGGAGCCCGCATGCCCGCCGATGGGCAACTTCGCTGGCCGGTCGTGGAAGATAGACCCGGCCAAGCGCGACGCCTTCATCGCCCAGCACCAGAAAGCGCTGCACGACAAGCTCAAGATACAGCCGACGCAGGAAGCCGCCTGGCTGGCCTTCGCCAGCGCCACCCGCCCCGGCCCGCCGCCGCCTTGCGAAAACGCGTCCACCGCGCCCGAGCGCATGGAGCAGCGCGTGCTGATGGCGCAGCGCCACCTGCTGAACCTGCAAAAGCGGCTGGAAGCGCTCAAATCCTTCTACGGCCAGCTCACGCCCGAGCAGCAAAAAATCATGGACCAGGACAGCCCGCCGCTGATGGGCGGCCGAGGCCAGGGGCCGATGCGCAAACTGCAGGCCGGCCAAGGCAACGAGCCCCACAACTAAGAAGCGGTTCAAAACCTCGCGAGCAAGATCGGGGCAAGACCTTGCGGCTGAAAAAGCGGAAGGCGCCCACAGCAGATGGGCAGGTCGCGTCTCACCAAGCGCAGCAGACTTTGAACAGACTCTAAGCATCGCTTAATCGCCTCGCCGGCAGGACAGAACCTTAAGCAGCCGGCCCCCGACGACATCCCTCCGCGCATTGTTGCAAACTGCTAAGCCGGCCGGCCCGGTTAACACTCGATAACAAGCCCCGCCCTAGCCGCAACACTTGCCAGACATCCGTGGTCAATACTGGCTGCATGATCAACCTCGGTAGGAGTCTTCAATCATGACCAAGCTGTTCAAGCCCATGCTGATCGCCACGCTGCTGGCCGCCGGCGTTGCCGGTTCCGCGCTGGCCGCCGGCGAGGCCCCGACGCAAAGCCCGATGCCGATGATGGAAAAAGGCCGCCACATGGACCCGGCCCAGCGCGAAGCCATGGCCGCGCGCCATCTGCAAGGGCTGCACGATCAACTGAAGCTGCAGGCGAACCAGGAAGCCGCCTGGAAAACCTTCGCCGCCTCGATGAAGCCGGGCGAACGGATGATGCCGCCCAAGCCCCAGGCCGGCGACACCGCGCCGCAGCGCATGGAGCGCATGCTGGACATGATGAAACAACATCAGGACGCGATGCAGAAGCGCCTGGACGCGCTGAAAACCTTCTACGCCCAACTGACGCCGGAGCAACAGAAGGTGATGGACCAATGGCACGGCCAGATGGGCCGCCGCATGAGTCCGATGGCCAAGCCGCAACCCAAGTAAGCGCCGCGCGCCGGCCCAAAAAAACGGCAGCCTCTGGCTGCCGTTTTTAGCATGTTGACTCCGCGCCCATCATTCAAGCGCGTCCAAACCACTTGTCGCCGAAGTTAACCAACAACACCCCGCCCACCACCAGCGCCGCGCCCAGCAGCCGAGGCGCGTTCACCTCGCGCAGCGGCATCGCCAACCAGCCGAAACGGTCGAACATCAGGGATACGCACACTTGGCCGGCGATCACCAGGGACAGCATGGCCGCCACGCCCAGCCGCGGCGCCAGCAAGGTGGTGCCGAACACGAACATCGCCCCCATCGCGCCGCCCAACAACATCCACCACTCTACCCGGCCCAATTGCGCCAGATCCTGCCATTTCTGACCGGTGGCGACGGCCAGGCCGGCCAGACACAGGCTGCCCACGGAGAACGACACCAGCGCCGCCAGCAGCGTGCTATTGCCCAGCACGCCCTTGAGCTGGTTGTTGATGGCGGCCTGCAGCGGCACCACGACGCCGATGAGGAAAGCGAATAAAGGATAAATGGGGTTCATGACAATCCAGTCGAATCAACGGAGGGTTTCACGTGAAACAGCGTTCACGCCGCGGTGTTGCGATGGAAAGCGATCTTCTGCGGATTGCGGGTATACGCGCAAAAGCCCGGCTTGGGGCCCACCTTGGGATGGTTGCGGCAGGTATTGGGCCGCCGCTCGTAGATAGTGCACAAACGGGTCTTCTGATCCAGGTGCATGCAATCGCCGTTGGCGCGCCGCGCCAGCGTGAACAGCTCGCGCTTGAAATTGAAATGCTGGATCAGCCGCTGCTTTTCCAGGCGCTTGGCGATGTTCTTGATCGGTTCTTCCAACTCGAACTCGTCCACCACGCCCATGCGCACCAGATCGGGCAGCCGCACTTCCACCGGCATGGAACAGCAGCTGCCCATGCAGTCCTCGCATAAACCGTTCTTGTATTTGACCCAGGTGTCCAGGCGCTCGATGTCGGCCACGTTTGATTCCCCGTGCTGCCGGCGTGGCCGGCGATCGTTTATTAAAGGATTGTTCCAAATAGGAAAAAAGGAAAGAGGCGCATTTTACGCGCCTCCCCGCCGCCGCAATCGGCGCGCCGGCCGTTTCAGACCGGCAATCCAGCACTCAAGACTGCGGACGCTGCTTGAAGAAGGTCAGGGGCGCGGTGTAGGGCACCTCGCTCGGCGGCGCCGCCTTCAGGATGTGCTTTTTCATCTTGCCCATCACATGCATCTCGCAGGGCCGGCATTCGAACTTCAGCGTATAGGTCTCGTTGCCGGACTTCAGCGTCATCGGATCGGCGCGCACCTGGCCCATCACGCCCTTCACGCCCTTGGCCTGCTTCGGACACAGATTGAAGGAGAAGCGCAGGCAGTGCTTGGTGATCATCAGGCTGACCTCGCCCTCTTCCTCGTGCGCTTCGTAGGCGGCGTCGATGAGCTCCACCCCGTGCTTGCGGTAGAACTGCCAGGCCAGGTTGTTGTAGACATTGGCCAGATAGCTCAGCGTCTTTTCCGGATACGGCGCCGGCGGCTCCAGCGCCGCCTTGCGCGGCTGGCGCGGCCAGGCCTGCAAGCGCGCGGCCTCCAGCCGGGCGATGGCGTCGCGGCGAAGCGCGTTGATCGCCGAGGCCGGCGCGAACCACGGCTGGGACAGTTGCAGCGTCACATCGTGGGCGACGAACATGGTGTTGCCCAGCTTGCCCAGATTGTCGCGCAGGCCGGCCAGCGCCTTGTCGGCGTCCTTGGCCGGCTCCAGCGCCAGCGGGCTACAGGCGGAGGCGCTGACGCCGTCCTCGTCGGTAACGCTCAGTTCCAGGCCTTCGGCGTTTTCGCTCAGCGTCATCCACACGCCCACCTTGCGTTCGGCGGACTTCTTCAGCAGCGCCAGTTCCCAGGCGTGGTCGCGGTTGCGGCTGATGTCCACGCCCGGCTTGAGGCCGGCCAGCACCGAAACGTCGTTGGGAAACACCCGCCACAACAGCTCGCCGTCCGCGGTCTTGCCCACTTGCTGCACGGTGTTGGCCTGCACGCCCACCACTTCGCGCTTCTTCATGAAGTTGATGCCGTCGCCGTTGCTCATGGTTTCGCCGGTGGCGATCTCCAGCCAGTCCGGGCCCACCTTGCTGACCACGCCCAGGCCGACGCCGACGAATTTGGGCGAATCGAAGGCGCCGATGTCGATCTTGCGGCCGGTGGCGAAGTAATCGGTGCCGCCGCGGTGGAAGGTCTTGTCCGGGTCAGGCGCGAAGAAGATCTCGCTGTCGCCGCTGGAGGCGCGCGCCAGCTCCGGCCGCCGCTCGATGATCTCGTCCAGCAGCAGCCGGTAATGGGCGGTGATGTTCTTCACATAGGACACGTCCTTGTAGCGGCCCTCGATCTTCAAGGAACGCACGCCGGCGTCCAGCAAGGCCTCCAGGTTGGCGCTCTGGTTGTTGTCCTTCATCGACAGCAAATGCTTGTCGAAAGCCACCACGCCGCCGTCCTTGTCGGTCAGCGTGTACGGCAGCCTACAGGCTTGCGAACAGTCGCCGCGGTTGGCGCTGCGGCCGTTGTCGGCGTGGCTGATATAGCACTGGCCGGAGAAGGCCACGCACAGCGCGCCGTGGATGAAGTATTCGATGGTGGCGTCGTCGCCCACCGCGTCGGCCGCCTTGCGGATTTGCGGAATGGTCAGCTCGCGGGCCAGCACCACTTGGGAGAAGCCGGCGTCGGACAGGAAACGCGCTTTTTCCGGCGTGCGGATGTCGCATTGGGTGGACGCGTGCAGCTGGATAGGCGGCAGGTCCAGTTCCAGGATGCCCATATCCTGGATGATCAGCGCGTCCACGCCGGCGTCGTACAACTGCCAGATCAGCTTGCGCGCCGGCTCCAGCTCGGCGTCGTGCAAGATGGTGTTGAGCGTGGCGAAGATGCGCGCGTGGTAGCGGTGGGCGAACGCGGTCAGGCCGGCGATGTCCTCCACGCTATTACAGGCGTTGTGGCGCGCGCCGAAGCTGGGCCCGCCGATGTACACCGCGTCGGCGCCGTGCAAGATGGCCTCGCGGCCGATTTCGGCGGTCTTGGCGGGCGATAGCAACTCGATCTGGTGCGACAACAGGCTCATGGCGTTTCCTGACATTTAGTATAGGTGGCCGCGTCGGGCGATGGCGGCCGCAAAGGGGCGGAATTATAACGGAATCATGGAGTTATAGGTAGAATTTTGCAGCAGCGGCTTTTAAGTTAAACCCCCAGGTTCACGGCCTTGCCATGCCGCCGTCACATGCCGCGACTACACCTCCAAATAGTCAAAATCGGTTTTATGCATGTAAAAACCAATTCGGAGAGCGTCATGTTCAACCGCCTGACCATCGCCCAGCGCCTAAGCGCGCTCGTCGCGGCCCTGCTGGCCATCACCATCCTGATCAGCCTGTTTGGCCAACATGCGCAAAAAGGCATACTCGACGACTTCGCCACCACCTACAACGACCGGGTGGTCTGCCTGAAGCAGCTGAAAACCGTGGCCGACAGCTACGCGGTGGGCATTGTGGACGGCGCGCACAAGCTGCATGCCGGCGCCATCGACGCCGCCGGTTTTCTAGGCGGCATCGACGCCGCGCAGGCGGCGCTGAAAAAACAATGGGGCGATTACCGCGCCACCTATCTGACCGCCGAGGAAAAAACCCTGGCCGACCAGGCCGAGGCGGCGATGCGTCAGGCCGACGCCAGCGTGGCGCGGCTCAAAAGCCTGGCCCAGTCCGGGGACCGCGCCACGATGCAGCTCTTCCTGGACAAGGAAATGTACCCGGCCATCGATCCCATCGCCAACCGCATCGCCGCGCTGATCGACTTGCAGCTGCGGGTGGCGGCGGAAGAGTTCGCCAAGGCGCAGGAACGCGCCGCCGCCAGCCGCGCCGTCGCCATCGCGCTCTTGATCTGCGGCGTGGCGCTGGGCGCCGTGCTGTCGCTGATCATCATCCGCTCGCTGATGGCCGAGCTGGGCGGCGAGCCGCGCGACGTGGTGGCGCTGACCGAACGCATCGCCAACGGCGACCTCAGCCAAAGACTGCAGGTCAAGGCGGGCGATCAGCACAGCGTGATCGCCTCCATGGCGCGGATGCAGAGCGGCTTGATCCGCATGGTGCGCGCCATGCAGCAGATCATCAGCCAGCTGAGCGCCAACGCCACCGAGCTGGCGGCGGCGGCGGAGCAGGTGGCCGCCAGCGCGGAGGAACAGACTCGCGCCGCCTCGTCGATGTCGGCGTCGGTGGAACAGTTGTCGGTCAGCATCTGCTCGGTGGACGACAACACCACGGACGTGGCCACCGAATCCGTCTCCACCGGCGAACTGGCCACCCGCGGCGAATCCATCATCGACCAGACCCTGCACACCATAGAATCGGTGGCCGACATGGCGCGCGCCTCGCAAGACCAGGCCGACCTGATGAGCAGCCGCTCGCAGCAGATCGCCAACGTGATCCAGGTGATACGCGACGTGGCGGACCAGACCAATCTGCTGGCGCTGAACGCCGCCATTGAGGCCGCGCGCGCCGGCGAACAGGGCCGCGGCTTCGCCGTGGTGGCCGACGAAGTGCGCAAACTGTCCGAGCGCACCGCCCAATCCACCTCCGAAATCGGCGCCAGCATCCGCGAAATGCTGGATAGCAGCGCCCACGTGGTGCAGAACATCCACCACACCGTGGACCATATGGAAGTGGGGCTGCAACAGGCCAGCGACGCGCGCGCCGCCATCACCGGCATCAACGACAAGGTGGCCAGGGTCAAGCAATCGCTGAGCGCGATCTCGGTGTCCCTGCACGAACAGCAGGCCGCCGGCACCGGCATCGCCGCCAATGTGGAGAAAGTGGCGCAGATGTCCGAGGAAACCAGCGCCGCCGCCAGCCAGACCGCGGACTCCGCCAGCCAGATGGAACAGATGTCGCACGAGCTGCAATCCAGCATCAACTACTTCACCCTGCCTCAAGCCGGTCAAAGCCAGGGCGGCGAAACGCCGCTGCAGACCGGCCATTCGCTGGCGGCCGCCGGCTGAAGCGCCGCTTACCTCCTCTCCGCACTTGGCCTGGCGCTTGCCAGGCTTTTTTTTAGTCTGGCAATGGCCGGTGGCCTATGGGTCAGCCGGAGCCGGACTTGGCCTCAAGGTCATGCTGCATAGCAGCAATGTCGACAAGCGAACATTCTCCGCGCCCACACACGCTATCGCGACTGAAAACGCATAGCCTCCACGGCCAATCATTCGTTGGCGCTCCAAATTTCGTTCGTAAAAACAAAAAGC
Source organism: Chromobacterium sp. FG22 (assembly GCF_057809415.1). Classification (NCBI taxonomy): domain Bacteria; kingdom Pseudomonadati; phylum Pseudomonadota; class Betaproteobacteria; order Neisseriales; family Chromobacteriaceae; genus Chromobacterium; species Chromobacterium sp. FG22. Next base: position 192,428 of record NZ_JBMDJX010000002.1, read on the forward strand.
AGATGCCTTTCATTCGCATTCAGCGTCCATCTGACGTCAAAGAACGGCTACTTCCAGCAAACCCATGTGCATGGCAGCATTGCAACAATATGACGAATTATTTTGCAATACCAATGAGATACCAATTGAGAACCAGTAAAAGACCAGATAGTTTTAGCGCAGGACATCCGCCAGAGGTGTCGCCACGTGATTGGAGTGACTGAAATGCCTAAGCCGACCAAGCTTGCCCTACTGCTGTTGACCGCCTTGCCCTGTGTCGTCATGGCGGCGGAAGACTCGATTCCGACCAACGACACCTCGCCCACCCAGGGCGCGCCGTCCACCTTCGAACCGGTGGACGTCTACGACTTGATCACCAAGTCCGAAACCACCGTCAGCGCCATCTATTACGGCCGCAACCGCCAGGCGGACTGGCCGGCCCCGCCCAACGGCAAGAACCGCGACGACATCACCGTCAACGCGCTCAACCTGGGCCTGAACTTCCGTTCCGGCTACGCCTGGAACAAGCTGGGCTTCGACGCCGCCGCCCACGCCGCCATCCGCCTGGACAGCGGCAAGGGCTGGTCGGAAGTGCTGAATCACGACGTCAACGACAGCTCCCAGCCCGGCGGCGTGGACAAGAGCGCCGTGGTCTTGAGCCAGGCGGCGCTGAAATTCCGCCAGCACGAGGACGGCCAGGGCTTCTCCGCCCGCGCCGGCTACACCCCGATAGGCATCGGCACCCTGGGCACCTCCGGCGGCCTGCAATCCCACGCCTACCGCGGCGTGGAAATGAAATACAAGTTCGGCGACTTCGAAGTGGGCTACGGCTGGGCCGACCAGTTCCGCAACGAATGGGACACCCGCTTCCGCGACATGAGCAACTCCTGGGAACAGGGCCGCAGCAACGGCAGCGCCGCCAAGCGCGTCGACTACGTCAACAGCCTGGGCTTCCGCTACGCGCCCAAGAACGGCTTCGTCGACGTCGGCGTAGGCGAAGGCAAGGACTACCGCCGCAACGCCCAGATCGCCGGCTCCTACTCCTGGCAGCTCAACGGCGACGACAAGCTGACCGCCACCGGCTACTACTTCACCGGCAAGTACCAGACCCAGCTCTCCGGCTTCCAGAACCCCAAGAACGAATACCACGCCAGCGGCAGCGTCAGCTACGCCACCAACGGCTGGACGCTGATGGGCGGCCTGGGCTACACCAAGGCCCCGGACTCCGGCGAACTGAACTTCCGCATGACGCCGTGGGGCAATAGCGACAACCGCAACTTCATCCAGACCTGGGGCCAGCTGGACGACTTCGTCTGGGACGGCACCACCGTCTACAAGCTGGGCGTCAACTACGACCTGGCCAAGGTGGGCGTGCCCGGCCTGACCGTGGGCCTGTCCGGCAACTACGCCACCGGAATGAAAAACCCGGGCAAGGCGGACACCAAGGCGCACGAAGTGGACTTCAGCATCGGCTACAGCGTGCAAAGCGGCATGTTCAAGGGCGCCAGCATCGGCGTCTACCCGGCCTGGCTGCGCACCGACGGCTTCTACGGCAAATCCGACCGCAACGACGTCAAGGTGATCGCTTCCTACAGCAAGACCTTCTGATCCGCGCGGCCGGCCGGGGCCCTTCCTCCCCCGTCCGGCCGCCGGCTCACTGGCATTGAACTGGTCTCGCTTTCATTGACACCACTTCAATGCCACAATGCGGAAAAACGCCAATCAAATGGCATAACAACACAGCAAGTCCGCCGTCAGACTGGCCGCCCGCCAGCGCCGGCCTCCAAGGAGAAACCATCATGAAACTCAACGCCTTCGCTCGCGCCGCCCTGCTCATCGCCGGCTGCGCCGTCGCCCTGCCGGCGCTGGCCGCCGACAAACCGGTGCTGGAAGTGTGGACCATGAGCTTGTCGCCCAAATTCGACGGCTACTTCAAGGATCTGGTCGGCAAATACAACGCCCAGAACCCCAATGTCGAAATCAAATGGACCGACTACCCCTGGGACGTGATCCAGTCCAAGTTCACCGCCGCCGTCGGCGCCGGCAAGCCGCCGGCCCTGGTCAACCTGAACGTGCCCTGGGCTTACGACTACAAGCAAAGCGGCCTGCTGCAGCCGCTGGACGGCGTAATCAACAAGGGCCAGTACGTGGACGGCGCGATCAAGGACGTGACCTTCGACGGCAAGGTCTACGCCTTCCCGCACTACAACGGCGCCAACGTCATCGCCTATAACGCCGAACTGTTCAAGAAAGCCGGCCTCAACCCGGCCAAGCCGCCCAAATCGCTGGACGAGCAGCTGGCTTACGCCAAAACCATCAAGGCCAAGACCGGCGTCGCCGGCTTCGCGCCGGCGCTGGGCCCCACCAAGATCGAAGGCTTTCTGATCCAGAACGGCCTGCCCCTGCTCAAGGACGGCAAACCGGTGTTCAACAGCCCGGCCCACGTGGCCATGCTGAAAAAACTGGGCGACGCCTACAAGTCCGGCGCGCTGCTGAAGGACAATCTGTTCGCCCAGGACAACTTCCAGGTCTCCATCGCCGCCTACAACAGCGGCCGCATGGCCATGCTGGTCACCACCCCGGCCTCGCTGACCCGGGTGCGCGACGAAGCGCCCAAGCTCTACCAGTCCACCCAGGTGGCTCCGGCGCCCATCGGCCCCACCGGCATCGCCGCCGGCGGCTGGATGTTCAACTTCGGCGTGGCGCGCAACGTCAACAAGGCGCTGTTGCCGGAAATAGGCAAGTTCGGCAACTACCTGACCAACGCCGACAACCAGCTCGCCTTCGCCAAACTGGCCGGCACCCTGCCCACCGCGCGCAAGGCGGCGCAGGACCCCTACTTCCAGAAAGTGGCCAATGACGCCGGCGCGGCGGAAAAAGCCGTAGGCGTGGCCGCCGCCAGCCTGGACAAGACCCGCACCATCTACCTGGCCGGCGTCAAGGATCCGGACGTGCTGTCCGCCCGCCTGGCCGCCGCGGTGGAAAAAGCCGTCACCGGCCGCCAGGACCCCAAGGCCGCGCTGGACGAGGCGGCGGCGTTCTGGAGCGGCAAGCTCTGAGAACGTGTTTACGATCTCGCGAGCGAAGACGAGACAAGGCGTTGCGGCTGAGAAAGCGGAATGTACGCGTGCTACATCAGCATTTCGAAGCGGTACTCACCGTGTGACGTCTCACGACGCGCAGCAGATCGTAAACAGGTTCTGATACGCGCTTGAACGCGGCGGCGTCCCAGACCCCGCCGCCCCGCAACCCGCAGGCCGACGCCGCATCCCGGCGCCGGCCTGCCGCTACGTCACAAGGTTCTGCCCATGCGCACCAAGACCACGCTGCAAGCCTATCTGTTCCTGGCCCCGGCGCTGCTGCTGATGCTGGCTTTCTCCTTCTGGCCGGTGGGCTTCGGCAGCTTCATCGCCTTCACCCAGTACAATCTGATCGACAGTCCGCGCTGGGTGGGCCTGGACAATTTCCGCGATTTGTTCGGCGACGAACTGTTCCTGGCCTCGCTGAAAAACTCCGCCGTCTACCTGCTGGTGGTGCCGGTGATCCAGATCGTCGCCATGCTGCTGGCGGTGCTGGTCAACAACCAGCTGCCGGCGATCAAGTGGTTCCGCGCCGCCTACTACCTGCCCGTGGTCACCTCGGTATCGGTGATCGGCATCATCTGGAACTTCATGTACACCGAGGACGGCGTGCTCAACGCCGCGCTGCACTGGCTGCGGGTGATCAACGAACCGGTGGGCTGGCTCAACGACGACCGCATCGCGCTGTTCGCGGTGATGTTCATCACCGTCTGGCGCGGCCTGGGCTGGTATATGGTGCTCTACCTGGCCGGCCTGCAAGCGGTGCCGGCCGACATCTACGAAGCCGCGCAGCTGGACGGCGCCAATGCCTGGCAGCGCTTCTGGCGCATCACCGTGCCGCTGCTGGCGCCCACCATCCTGCTGTGCTCGGTGATGTCGGTGCTGGCCGCGGTCAAAGCCTTCGAAGAGGTGCAGATCATGACCAAGGGCGGACCGATGCAATCCACCTACACCGCGCTGTTCTACGCCTACGAGTTCGGCATCAAATCGCTGAACTTCGGCCGCGCGCTGGCCGCCAGCCTGGTGATGTCGGTGTTCTGCGTGGCGCTGGCCTGGTTGAACTTCCGCTATCTGCAGCCACGCGACGCTTAAGGAAACGCCATGCACAACACCGCCACCCTCGCCGCGCCCGCCGCCCGCCGCCACAGCGCCCGGCTGAGCAAGCTGGCCGGCCGCGGCCTGCACTATCTGGTGCTGAGCCTGATCGCCGTCGTCACCGTCTATCCGTTCTGGTGGACGCTGGTCACCGCGCTGTCCACTGAGGGCGACGTGTTCGCCTTCCCCCCGCCCTTGCTGCCCAGCGCCCCCGGTCTGGACAACTTCAAGGAAGCGGTGTCCAGCATCGATCTGCTGGCCTTCTACAAGAACTCCGTCGTCATCGCGCTGGCCACCGTGGCCGGCACCCTGCTGGTCAGCGCGCTGGCCGCCTACCCGCTGGCGCGGATGCGTTTTCCCGGCCGCAAGCTGGTGTTCGGCGCCATCCTCGCCACCATGATCCTGCCCAGCGAAGTCAATTTCCTGGTCAACTTCATCACCGTGTCCAAGCTGCAGCTCACCGACAGCTACAGCGGCGTGGTGCTGCCCACGCTGGCCGGCGCGGTGGGCATCTTCCTGATGAAGCAGGCCTTCGAAGCCGTGCCGCAGGATCTGATCGACGCCGCCCGCGTCGACGGCGCCGGCGACTGGCAGATCTTCTGGAAAATCATGCTGCCGCTGTCGCGCCCGGCCTTGGCGGCGCTGACCATACTCACCATGGTGTCGGCGTGGAACCAATACATCTGGCCGTCCATTGTGATGTCCAGCCCGGACAAATTCCCGCTGTCGGTGGGCGTGCTCTACCTGTCCGGCGCCTTCAGCTTCAAGACCCGGGTGGTGGCCGCCGGCGCGGTGCTGACCGTGCTGCCCATCCTGCTGGTCTTCCTGTTCACCCAGCGCTACTTCCTGCGCGGATTCGATGGAGCCGTCAAATGAGCGATACCCTGCAACAACTGGCCGGCCAGGCGCTGATGGTGGACGTGGCCGGCCCGCGCCTGGGCGATGAGGAAGCCGCCTTCCTGCAAGAATTGGGCGCGCGCGCCATCTGCCTGTTCCGCCGCAATGTGCCGGACGAGGCCAGCATCCGCCGGCTGATCGCCGATCTGCAATGCGCGCTGGGCGAGGACATCCTGATCGGCATGGATCAGGAAGGCGGCGCGGTGATGCGCACCCTGTTCCTGCCGGCGGCGCCGTCGGCGATGGCGCTGGGCGCGGTGGACGACGCCGAACTGGCCGAGAAAGTGGGCGCCGCGGTGGCGCGCGGCCTGGCCAGCCTGGGCGTGAACTGGAACTTCGCCCCGGTGCTGGACCTCAACAACAACCCGGCCAATCCGGTGATCTCGGAACGCTCCTTCGGCGAGGACCCGCTCAAGGCGACGCGGCTGGCGCGCGCCTGGATCAACGGCCATTTGTCCGAAGGCGTGGCCTGCTGCGTCAAGCACTTCCCCGGCCACGGCGACACCCATACCGACTCCCACCTGGACCTGCCGGTGGTGGACAAGCCCAAGGCCGAGCTGCGCGATTACGAACTGTCGCCGTTCGCCGCGCTGGCCGACCTCGCCCCCGGCATGATGAGCGCCCACATCCGCTTTCCCACGCTGGACGCGGACTGGCCGGCCACGCTGTCGCCGGCCATCTTGCAGCAACTGCTGCGCGAGCAGCTGGGCTACCAGGGCGTGGTGATCACCGACGGCATGAATATGAAGGCCATCCGCGAACGCTGGGGCCAGGCCCAGGGCAGCGCGCAGGCGCTGGCCGCCGGCGCCGACCTCAGCCTGGTGCTGCAATTCCCAGACGAAATGGAGGAGAGCAAGCAGGCCTTGATAGCCGCCGTCTCCGCCGGCCGGCTGAGCGAGGCGCGGCTGCAAGAAGCGGCCGCGCGCGTGGACGCGCTGATCCGGCGCTACCCCAGCCGTCAGCGCGATTACGACGCGGCGCAGCGCGCCGCCGACGCCGACTTGTTCGCCGACGCCTGGCGCCGCGCGCTGACCGCCCACGGCCAGCCGCAACGGCCGCCGGCCGGCGCCACGCTGCGCCTGGTGGTGCAGGACCAGGCGCCGTCCGACGGCGTGTCCGAGGCCGGCCTGTCCGCCGACGCGCTGATCGCTCGGCTGATCGCCCAGCTGTCGCGCCGCTTCAGCCTGGAAGTGATCCGCTACCAGCGGCGCGAGGAACTGGACTGGCGCCGGCTGCCTCAGGACGGCCGCTACACCGTGGTCGCCTCCACCACCCGCGAACGCTACGGCGCGCGCGAGCGCGCCGAATGGCGGCCGGACCTGCACCTGGCCTTGTGGAACCCCTACGCCGCCGCCGATCTCGACGCGCCGGCGCTGATCAGCTACGGTTTTGCCGACGCGGCGCTGGACGCCGTCGCCCAATGGCTGGCCGGCGAGATAGACGCCGCGGGCGCGCTACCGGCGCGCCTGCACTAAAAGGATTCGATATGGCCCACCTCAAGCTCAGCAATATTAAAAAAGTCTACGACGACGGCAACGCGGTCATCCACGGCGTCGACCTCGCCGTCCGCGACGGCGAATTCATGGTCTTCGTCGGCCCGTCCGGCTGCGGCAAATCCACGATGATGCGCATGATCGCCGGCCTGGAAGACATCAGCGCCGGCGAACTGTGGATAGGCGGCCAGCTCGCCAACGACATCCAGCCGTCCAAACGCGGCGTGGCCATGGTGTTCCAGAGCTACGCGCTCTATCCGCACATGACGGTGCGGGAAAACATGGCCTTCGGCCTCAAGCTGGCCGGCAAAAGCAAGCAGGAAATCGCCGCCGCCGTGCACCGCGCGGCGCTGACCCTGCAGATCGAACACCTGCTGGACCGCAAACCCAAGGCCCTGTCCGGCGGCCAGCGCCAGCGCGTGGCCATCGGCCGCGCCATCGTGCGCAAGCCGGAGGTGTTCCTGTTCGACGAGCCGCTGTCCAATCTGGACGCCGCGCTCAGGGTGCAGATGCGCATCGAACTGGCGCGTCTGCACAAGGAACTGGGCAGCACCATGATTTACGTCACCCACGACCAGGTGGAAGCGATGACCATGGGCGACCGCATCGCCGTGTTCAACGCCGGCCGCATCGAACAAGTGGGCACGCCGCTGGAGCTCTACCAGCGCCCGGCCAACCGCTTCGTCGCCGGCTTCATCGGCTCGCCCAAGATGAACTTCCTGCCGGCGGCCATCGCCGCGGACGGCCCGGCCGGCCTGGCGCTGGAACTGCCCGGCGGCCACCGGCTGAGCCTGCCCTTCCAGGGACGCGCCGGCGACGCCGCCACCCTGGGCGTGCGCGCCGAACACCTGCGCTTCGCCGACGCCGGCGTGCCGGCGACGGTGCAGTTGGTCGAACACCTGGGCGATGTGCAGATCGTCTACGTCCAGGCCGACGGCGTGGCCGAGCCCATCGCGGTCAAGCTGGGCGGCCAGGACGCCGCCCCGCCGGCCGGCAGCGCCTGCCGCCTGGCGCTGGACGCCGAGCACTGTCATCTGTTCGACGCTCGGGACCAGGCCTTGCCCCGGCTGACGACTCAAGCGCAGGCCCAGACCGAGACGGTCTGAACAACGGCAGCGCATACGCAAAAAGGACGCGATCGCGTCCTTTTTCATTTATCCACAGAAAACCTTATCCTGCCGTTTTATCCACAAGCCGCCATCGCCGCGCGACGATGCTCGGCTAAAAACAGGCCTGCGCCACTTACCCACAAGCCGGCGTCTTCACGCCGCTTTATCCACAGCGGCCAGTTCAAAGCTCGCCCGCGCCGCGTCCAGTTCGAAACGCAGCAGCCTTCCGGCATGCGGCCGCAGTTGCTCGGCCAGCCAATCCATGCCCGCCGCGCCGGAAGGAAACCCCTGATCCGGGCGCTCGCTGACGAAAACCACGTCGCGGCTGCCGGCATCCAGCTTGAACAGGTCTGACTCCAACCAGTTCAGACAGCGACACACCACCCGCCGCTCGCCGTTCAGCCACACCGCCTCGCCCGGCTGCGGCGTTTCCGCCTGATCCCGTCCCAACGGCAGGAAGGACTCGTCGCCCACCGCCAGATCCAATTGCAATACGCCGCCCAGCTTGGCGATATCCTCGCCGCCAAACGGGCTCAGGCTCGACAAGGACGCCTGATTGTACAAGTCCACCAGCGGCAGAATGCTGCGCAGCTTGTCCTTTTGCGCCGCCTTGACCAGGTATTCCAGCGAACAGCGCGCCTTCTTGTCGCCGGGCAAGTCCTTGTACAACTGCTTCCAGGCTTGCAGCAACGCATCCAGATCGCGCTCCGGCTCCGGCAGCGTCGGCAAGCGCGCGGGCAAGGCGGCAGCGTCTATCTCCAGCGCGATCAGGCCGCTGACCTGGATCTGCGGCAGACGGGACAATAAGGCGGGGCTCAGGGCAATCTGCATCTCGGACTTTCCACGGTTGAATCCGCCTCAGCATAGGCCCGCCGCGGACAAAGGGGAAACGCGTTTTTTTGCTGGGGTATTAGTGAAACTGAATCCATTATGATTTCTGGCTACCCATTCAATAAAAACCATTACTGCCAATAAATAACCCATCATTAAAAATAAGCAAAGCATCAATCATTTTTAATGTATTTATTTTTTTATATAAACGCAATGGAATGCAAATAGAAATACTAGTCTTTAAGCCAGTTGCCGGCACCTACTATTAAATAAATCATCATTATTTTTAAATAATCAGAGGTGCAATCATGGGAACTTGGCATCAAGTTGCACTGGATGGGAGTGTGAGCCAAAAAGGCGGAGTATTGAAAGCCACCAGCAAAATCGCCTGCGACAATATAAAAGTGGGTCAGACCGGCGATATTGTCGAATATCCGGACGGCAGCACCGCCATCGTCAGCGCTGGCTGCGGCTACGCTTTCTATAACAGGGAAACCGGTAAATCGCTGGCGCTGATAGGCAGCCCGCTCAGCAACGGCGACAAGATCCGTTCGGGCCCGCCCAATGGCTTGCGCTTCCTTGATGAATACGAAGGGAAACCCATCCCCGGCTTCTTGGACCCTGACTGGAGCCCGGACCTTGTCAAAGAGATATAACTGCTGCCTTGGAGCAAGCACCACCGCCGGCGGCGTCATCGTAGCCGCCAGCGGGCAAGGACGCATCGAGGGCAGGGAACTGGCCGTTGAAGGCGACCCCATTCATTGTCCGGCCTGCAACCGCCTAGGCCGCATCCTCTGCGTGCCGCCGCGGACATCGGAAATCTGGCATGGCAAACAAGCCGCGCTGGAAGGCGATCTGTGCATCTGCCAGTGCGAACCGCCGCCCAAACTGATCGCCAATCAACAACTGAAAAGCAATTCAACCAGCGAAGACGAGCTGCCACCACTCGTTCCGTCGCCGTTGAGTGCGATGATAGCAGGCATAGAGAAGAGCTTGTTCAATGAACGGTTCCAATTACACGATGATAGCGGTGCAGCTGCTGTCGGCGCAAATTATATGATCGAACGAGCATCTGGTGAGATTGAAAAAGGTGTAACCGATGCCAAAGGTTTTACTCATATACTTTCTAGTACCAATACAGCAGAGAGTATAAAAATATATTTTCTAGGTTACGATTATGACTAGACTCACCACCACACTCATCCGTCATAAAATTCTTGTTGCCGAGATAAAGACGACACCAACAACAAATAGTGATCCAAAGAGAATTAAGGTTTTGTCGCGTCAAGAAATAAGGAAAATAGAAAATGAAGAATATTTAAAACACCAAAATGTTAAGGCATTTCTAGACACTATCTCTGAAACAGAAGGCGGTGATTATGATCTAATGTATGGAGGAGTTAAAGGTAAGAAAAATGACAAGTGGAGAATAAAAGACTACTCCACTCACCCAGGTCCAGGCATTGATGGCAAGACATCAGCATCTGGGCGATATCAAATAAATAGAGCCAACTGGCTAGAAAATGGTATCAAAAAAATGGGGCTGACCGACTTTTCTCCTCACACTCAAGATTTAATTGCAGTGGAGGGGTTACGACAGTCAAAGGCGATTGAGGCCGTCGTAGCCGGGGACATGTCTGTTGCCATTGGTAATGCTGCACGTACTTGGAATTCGCTTCCCTTGGGTAAAGGCATGAAAAATAGGGTTCAAGGCCAACCATACAAAAGCTACGAGCACGTAATAAACATGTACCGAAAAAATGGCGGGGCTATAACTAAAGAGTAAATAACATGCAAAAAAGAATGACCCTATTGATTTCTGTACTTATTCCAAGCATTTCTCTCGCTGAGACAAATAAAAATTTTTACTCTGCAACAGAGGACAGTACTGAAAAATGGTCAAGTGTCAGTAACAACTTGGCACATAAAATAGTTACTTTAGAGAATATGACTAAGCAAATAGACGAGGAGATTAAAGAAAAAGCGCTATCCAAAGATTACAAGCAATTTTTTGCCAGTAAGCAAATTAATTTATCACTCAAAGCACATAATTATTTATTTGTCAGACCTAAATCGACACCATACTTCAATTCATTTTATGGAGCACATACCTTCATGCATTGGATAGCACAAGGTGATAAGGTGATCTATTCAGGTAACTCAGATTACTTTAAGGTGCTATCGACTATCGAAAAAGGCATGTATGACATTGAAGAAGCGCAATGCCGAGTTAATAAGTGCTATTTGACAAGGCTTTCTTATAATGGTCGCCGCTACTCTCCATCATCATGTCAAACACATGACCTGGAAACTGGTAAATTTACACAAGGCTGTAAATAATGAGCACATTTACCAAATGATCCGACCGCTAAATCAAAAGACATATTTAATAAAAAAACAAGAATATTAAAAATAATTTGGGTTTTAATCAAAAATTTAATTATATGTTAGCGACGCTGTGGATTTTATTTTATTTACCTACATGAAAAAACCAATCGCAATTTTGGCAATACTCTCCAGCAATCTATATGCCGGCAACCTCAACAATAAGGACGTAAAAATCTTCATAGATAATGCTGAAACCTGTGAACATCTAGCAGGAGAGATAACAGGCATGGGTGACGCGAGACAACGCGAAGTCACCAAGGAGGTGAATAAGTATTGTGAGCGTGCTAAACGACAACAAAAACGCCTGCTGATAAAATACAACGCAAACCCTGAAGTCGTAGCTGAATTGAAGAAATGGAATGAAGTATTCGGTATTGTGGAATGAACCGAGTGATGGATGCCCACCGCTAGACATGCGGGCTTGGATGCTGTGGATAAGAACAGCCCGCAGCTAAGCGGCGTCAGCTTCTAAAGCAGCATGCAGCAAACCAAGCAAGCCGGGCACAAATAGCAAGCCCGGCGCCATGGCCGGGCAGAAACCGCAATGGCGCGAGCTCAGTGGATAGAGCCACCCGTCTTGCCATCCGCGTCCAGGAGTTCAACCGCGTTGAGCACCGCCTCTTCTATCAGCGAAAAAAAGCCGGCCCAATATTCGCCTTCCAACCCTTCCGCAGTGAAATCGGCGTGCTCCGCCATGCGCGCCAACAGCGAATCTTCCGCATAGCAGGGGTGCTCCGCCACGTAGGCCATGTAATGGCCGGCAAACGCGCGGCCCATCCGGTAAGCCTCTTGATTGCTTGCCGTGGCTGGTACCAACTGGCAGTACAAACGCAAACGCGCCGGCAGACACACGGCGAAAGAGGGCTCCTGCAAGGACTCCGTCTGGGCGACGGAATGCTCATCATGACGAAATGGACGTTTTACGGACATAAAGCCTCCCATTGGTCGTAGAACCTGTTCAATGCCTGCGCTGCGCGAAGCTTTGCGCGGCGAACGCCGCTTCAGAACGCCCACTACCGTATTCTTCAGCCGCGGCGCCTTGCCTCGCTCAAATAGATCAGGCTCCCACTGCATGCCTGGCTTCAGGCTAGGAAAGCAAAGAGTAGCAGCTTTGGCGCGGCAAGGCCCGCGCATGCCGTCCCGGCCCCGCCGAGGGCGGGCGGCGAACGGGCAAGCCGGCCGCTCGCCTGCGCTGTGGATGAATCCGGGTTTCAGGCTTGCCTGTGGATACATCCGCTAAAGTCCGCATCGCGCCGCCCGCCAAAGAACCGGCAAAGAAAAAGCCCGGCGCAAGGCCGGGCTGTTTTGGCTTGAAACCGCCTTGAATCAGGCGGTCAGCCGCTGCTCACGCACGGCGGCCTGGTCCAACAACCAGGCGTCGATCACCTGGGCGGCGTGCGCCGGCAGGTGCAGCTTGAGCTTGGAACGGCGCCACAGGATATCCTCGCTGCGCGTCGCCCATTCCTCGTCCACCAGATAACGCAACTCGGCTTCGTACAAGCCGGGCAGGAGTTCCGCGCCCAATTGCTCCAGGCCGGCGGCCTCGCCTATCAATCTAGCCGCGCGGGTGCCGTAGGCGCGCGCCCAGCGTCGCGCCAACGCTTCCGGCAGCCACGGATATTGCTGGCGCAGGCTTTGCAAGAAGCGCTCGAAATCCGCGCCCGGCATGTCGCCGCCCGGCAGCGGCGCGTCGGCGGTCCAGGTGGTCTTGTTGTTGCCCAGCAACGGCGCCAGCTTGTCCACCGCCTCTTCCGCCAGTTTGCGGAAGGTGGTGATCTTGCCGCCGAACACCGACAGCAGCGGCGCGCCGTCCAGATCCATTTCCAGCGAGTAATCGCGGGTGACGCTGGCAGCGTTGCTGGCTTCGTCGTCCAGCAGCGGGCGCACGCCGGAATAAGTGGACAGCACGTCGGCCGGGCTGATCTGGGTCTGGAAGTAGCGGTTGCTCATCTGGCACAGATACGCCACTTCCTGATCGTCTATCGCCACTTTGGCCGGGTCGCCGCGGTATTCCACGTCGGTGGTGCCGATCAGGGTGAAATCCTGCTCGTAGGGAATCGCGAAAATGATGCGTTTGTCCGGGTTCTGGAAGATATAGGCGTAAGGGTGGTCGAACAGCTTCTTGACCACGATGTGGCTGCCCTTGACCAGACGGATGGACTTGCCGGACGGCAAGGCCAGCGTGTCCTTGATCAGGCTTTCCACCCACGGGCCGGCGGCGTTGACCAGCGCGCGGGCGCGCGCCTGGCTGCGGCTGCCGTCTTCGGCCTGCAGTTCGCACAGCCAGTGTTCGCCGTCGCGGCGGGCGCCGACGCAGGCGGTGCGGGTCTGCACGCGCGCGCCGCGCTCGGCGGCGTCCTTGGCGTTGAGCACCACCAGGCGCGCGTCCTGCACCCAGCCGTCGGAGTAGACGAAGCCGCGCTTGAACGCCGGCTTGATCGGCTGGCCGGCCGGGTGGCTGGCGAAGCTGACGGTTTCGGAGCCGGGCAGCACTTCGCGGCGCGCCAGGTGATCGTAGAGGAACAGGCCGCAGCGTATCATCCATTCCGGACGCTGGTTCTTGTCGTGCGGCATCACGAAGCGCAGCGGCCAGATGATGTGCGGCGCGGCCTTGAGCAGCACTTCGCGCTCTTGCAGCGCTTTGCGCACCAGGCCGAATTCATAGTATTCGAGATAGCGCAGGCCGCCGTGAATCAGCTTGGTGCTGGCGGAGGAGGTGTGCGCGGCCAGATCGTCCTTTTCGCACAGCATCACCGACAAGCCGCGTCCGGCCGCGTCGCGCGCGATGCCGGCGCCGTTGATGCCGCCGCCGATCACCATCAGGTCGTAAATCTCCACTGCCATCTTCCCTACCTCTTTCTTTCCAGGGGCCTGCTTAGAGGCTGTTCAAAGTCTGCTGCGCGTCGTGGAGCGTCACACGGCGAGTACAGCTTGTACCACGTGTGCATTCCGCTTTCTCAGCCGCAAGGCCTTGTCTCGCTCTTGCTCGCGAGACTTTGAACAGCTTCTTTAGCGCCGTTATTCCCTCGCCGGCGCGCGTCAGCGCCCCAGCAATGCCATCCTACCCAGAATAATTATAAACGAACAAAAATACAACATCTTGCTTTCGTTTATACGTTGTTAGCACGCGGTTTTGTCTTTTTAACCGGCTAAACGCGGAAATACGCAAAAAAACAGGCGGCAACCTGAGTCACCGCCTCGTAAAGCGCCCGGCAGCGCCGGGCCCTGCGGGATCTACACCCGGTTCAAGGCGGCGTCCTGATCGCGCCCATGCCAGGTGGTCAAAGCCAACAGCACGATGGCGGCGACGCAAGAGCCCACCATCAGCATGAAGCCGCCGTCCCAGCCAAAGTGGTCGACGGTGTAGCCGACCACCGCGTTGGCGGCCACCGAGCCGCCCAGATAGCCGAACAGACCGGTGAAGCCGGCGGCGGTGCCGGCGGCTTTCTTCGGCGCCAACTCCAGCGCGTGCAGGCCCACCAGCATCACCGGGCCGTAAATCAGGAAGCCGATGGCGATCAGCGCCAGCATGTCCACGGTGGGATTGCCAGCCGGGTTCAGCCAGTACACCACGGTGGCCACGGTCACCAGGGCCATGAACAGCATGCCGGTGGCGCCGCGGTTGCCCTTGAACAGCTTGTCGGACATCCAGCCGCACAGCAGGGTGCCGGGAATGCCGGCCCATTCGTACAAGAAGTAGGCCCACGACGATTTGTCCACCGAGAAGTGCTTGACCTCTTTCAGATAGGTGGGCGCCCAGTCCAGCACGCCGTAGCGCAGCAGGTAGATGAACACGTTGGCGAAGGCGATGTACCACAACAATTTGTTGGGCAGGATGTATTTCTTGAAGATGTCGCGCGCGCTCAGCTCTTGCTCGTGGCTGGCGTCGTAGTCTTCCGGGTAGTCGTTCTTATAGGCTTCCACCGGCGGCAGGCCGCAAGACTGCGGGGTGTCGCGCATGGTCAGATAGGCGAAGATGGCCACGCCGATGGCGGCGGCGGCCGGCACGTAGAAGGCGGCGCGCCAGTCGTTGAACCAGCCCATGCCCAGGATGAACAGCGGGCCGATCAGGCCGCCGCCCACGTTATGCGCGCAGTTCCAGATCGACACGATGCCGCCGCGCTCCTTCTGCGACCACCAGTGCACCATGGTGCGGCCGCTGGCCGGCCAACCCATGCCCTGGAACCAGCCGTTGAGGAAGAGCAGCACGAACATGATGCCCACGCTGGACGTGGCCCAGGGGGCGAAGCCCATCAGCAGGAAGATGGCGGCGGACAAAATCAGGCCGACGCTGAGGAAGACGCGAGGGTTGGAGCGGTCGGACACCGCGCCCATCAGGAATTTGGAAATGCCGTAGGCGATGGCGACGCCGGACATGGCGAAGCCCAGGTCGCCGCGCGAATAGCCTTGCTCCACCAGGTAGGGCATGGCTAGCGAGAAATTCTTGCGCACCAGGTAATAACCGGCGTAGCCGATGAAGATGCCGAGGAAGATCTGCCAGCGCAGTCTCCGGTACAAGCTGTCTTGCTCAGAGGAGGGCAATAGCGGCTGATGCGCCGCCGGACGGAACATGCTGATCATGGGAACACCTCATTTTTTAGTGTGGCAACTACGGTCCGATCTGCGCCGGCTCCGGATTACAAGCGCGGCGGCTAAAACGCCGCCGCGCGAAAACTGCGGCCGGTTCCAAGGAACCGGCCAGGCATCACAGGGTATAGGCCAAGGCCGCCAGCGCGCCGCCGATCAGGGAGCCGACCACCGGCACCCAGGCATAGCCCCAGTCGCTGTCGCGCTTGCCGGGAATCGGCAGGATGGCGTGCATGATGCGCGGCGCCAGATCGCGGGCCGGGCTCATCGCATAGCCGGTGGTGCCGCCCAGCGACACCCCGATGCCCAACACCAGCAGCGCCACCGGCAGCGCGTCGATGGCGCCCAGCGACATCTTGGGCGCCACCATGCTGAGGATGGCGAACACCAGCACGAAGGTGGCGACGATTTCGGACACCAGATTGCCCGGCAGGCTGCGGATGGCCGGGCCGGTGCAGAAGGTGGCCAGCTTGGTGTCGGCGCAATCGGTGCTGTCAAAATGCTTGCGGTAGATCAGCCACATCAGGCCGGCGCCGCTCATGCCGCCCAGCATCTGCGCCAGCACGTAGCCGGGCACCTTGGCCCAGGCAAACTTGCCGGCCACCGCCAGCGCCACGGACACCGCCGGGTTCAGGTGGGCGCCGCTGATCGCCGCCACGCTGAACACGCCGACGAAGACCGCCATCGCCCAGCCGAAGGCGATGACGATGAGGCCGCTATTGTGGCCCTTGGTGTTTTTCAACAGCACATTGGCCACCACGCCGTTGCCCAGCAACACCAGCAAGGCGGTGCCGATGAATTCGCCCATTAAAGGATTCATGATTGTTTCTTCCGGATAAGGAGTGCGTCCGCCCGCCGCTCTGAGGCAGCGGGCTTGTCCAGTCAGCGCGTGAAACCGTCGCCGCTTACGCTTGTTCGTCGTCGGCCCAGACCTTGGCGGCGTTCACCGCGCGCCGCCAGCCCTTGACCTTGCCGGCCACGTGCGCGGCTTCCAGCCGCGGCTTGAAGCGGTGGTCCAGCTGCCATTGGCCCTGAACATCGTCGACGTTCTTCCAGTAGCCGACGGCGAGGCCGGCCAGATAGGCGGCGCCCAGCGCGGTGGTTTCGGTGATCTTGGGACGCACCACGTCCACGCTCAGGATGTCGGACTGGAACTGCATCAGCAGTTCGTTGACGGTGGCGCCGCCGTCCACGCGCAATTCGGCGATGTCGAAGCCGGCGTCGGCCTCCATCGCCTTGAGCACGTCCATGGTCTGATAGGCGATGCTGTCCAGCGCCGCGCGGGCGATGTGGGCGGCCTTGGTGCCCAGGGTGGCGCCGACGATGGTGCCGCGCGCGTTCGGATTCCAATGCGGCGCGCCCAGGCCGGCGAAGGCCGGCACCAGGTAGACGCCGTCGCTGTCGGCCACTTCCTGGGCCAGCGGGCCCACGTCGGCGGAATGGCGGATGATGCCCAGGCCGTCGCGCAGCCACTTGACCACCGCGCCGCCGATGAAGATGGAGCCTTCCAGCGCGTACTGCACCTTGCCGTCCACCTTCCAGGCGATGGTGGTCAGCAGATTGTTCTTGGATTCGATCGGCGCGTCGCCGGTGTTCAGCATCATGAAGCAGCCGGTGCCGTAGGTGTTCTTCACCATGCCGGGGCGGGTGCATTGCTGGCCGAACAAGGCCGCCTGCTGGTCGCCGGCCACGCCGGCGATGGGGATGGCCACGCCAAGATGGGCGGCGTGGGTGTGGCCGTAGACTTCGCTGGAGCTTTTCACCTCCGGCAGCATGCTGGCCGGAATGCCCATGATGTCCAGCAGCTCGGCGTCCCATTCCAGGGTATGGATGTTGTACAGCATGGTGCGCGAGGCGTTGGACACGTCGGTGACGTGCACCTTGCCGTGGGTGAAATTCCAGATCAGCCAGCTGTCCACGGTGCCGAAGGCCAGCTTGCCGTCGCGGGCGCGTTCGCGCGCGCCCGGCACATTGTCCAGAATCCACTTGATCTTGCTGCCGGAGAAATAGGCGTCCACCAGCAGGCCGGTCTTGGAGCGGATCAACTCGCCCAGGCCGCGCCCCTTCAGCTCATCGCAGAATTCCGCGGTGCGGCGGTCCTGCCATACGATGGCGTTGTAGACCGGGTGACCGGTTTCGCGGTCCCATACAATCGTGGTTTCACGCTGATTGGTGATGCCGATGGCGGCGATGCTGCGACCGTCGATGCCGGCCTTGGCCACGGCCTCGGCCGCCACGCCCACCTGGCCGCCCCAGATTTCCTGCGGATCGTGCTCCACCCAGCCCGGCTGCGGGTAGATCTGACGGAATTCCTTTTGCGCTAGCGACACGATGTCGCCGCTGCGATTAAACAAAATGGCGCGAGAACTGGTGGTGCCTTGATCCAAGGCCAACACGAATTGATCCTGCATAGGGTTTCTCCTGTTCAGCCGGTGGGCGGCCTGGTGTCTGTTCGTTCGTTGCATGCGGCGGCGGATGCCGGTTGCGGACCGTGCTCCATCGCTCAAGTTATTGATAATGTTTCTTTTTGTACTTATGACGTTCGTTTTATTTTCGAGCCATTCTAGGCCCCGGCCAAAGCTTGTCAATCGTTCTTCGTAAAAAAATCTTAATATCGCGACTTTCCGCGCCGATCCAATTCATGCTGCAAAGCAATAACAGCAAGGGTTTGCTCCCTGTAGCGCTCCACTACAAAGGGTGCCGTTTCAGCAAGTTATCGAGTAAAAGCCCTATGTTGCAGCGCATTGGCCGCCATGATTCTCCACTGACTCTGTGTTGCAACAAAGTTTTTGTCTTTATCTGGAGATAAAATAACCCTGCTCTGGTCCCAAGATCCCCCTAGGGCCAGCTTTTCGGCGGCTTCTCTCGCTTGCCGCTGAAAAGGGTAAAACGCGCAAAAAACGAACATTCACCCTGATCCAGTGGCGGGATTCGCACACAGGCCCCGCGTTTTCCGGCCTTAAACGCCGCCGGCCTTACGTAGTCAAGCCGCTACAGTCCGACTGTGGCAGCATGACAGACAGTTCCATCAAACGCGGCGCAGCCTAGATGGAAAGACGCACGGATGTGATTGGCAAAACAACACCGCCCACGCCAGGCCGCGCAACGCCTCGCGGCCGGACCGGGCATAAAGGACTGTCATGCTTCGCAATACCAAAATCCTAGCCACGCTGGGCCCGGCTTCCAGCACGCCCGAAATCATCCTGGAACTGGCGCGCTCCGGCGTGAACGTGTTCCGCCTCAATATGAGCCACGGCAGCCATGACGATCATCGCGCGCGCCTGGCCTCCATCCGCGCCGCCGAAGCCGCGCTCGGCCGCCCGCTGGGCGTGCTGGTGGACCTGCAAGGACCCAAGCTGCGCATCGGCCAGTTCGCCGTGCCGACGATGGTGAACACCGGCGACGCCTTCGACTTCGTGCTGGACGAGGTGGACGGCGACGCGCAACGCGCCAGCCTGCCGCATCCGGAAGCCTTCGCCGCGCTCAAGCCCGGCCATCGCATCCTGGTCAACGACGGCAAGCTGGCGTTTCACGTGGAACAAGTGGAAGAACGCCGCATCGCCACCCGGGTGGAGGTGGGCGGCGAATTGTCCAGCCGCAAAGGCTTCAATCTGCCGCAAACCATATTGCCGCTCTCCGCCATCACCGACAAAGACCGGCTGGACGCCGAATTCGCGCTGAAGGAAGGCGCGGACTGGCTGGCGCTGTCCTTCGTGCAAACCGCCAACGACGTGCGCGAGCTGCGCGAGCTGGTGGGACAGAAGCTGGGCATCATGGTCAAGATCGAAAAACCGTCGGCGGTGGACGAGCTGGACGCCATCACCGAACTGGCCGACGCGGTGATGGTGGCGCGCGGCGATCTGGGCGTGGAGCTGCCGCCGGAAGACGTGCCGGTGGTGCAACGCCGCATCGTCCATCAGTGCCGTCATCTGGGCCGCCCGGTCATCGTCGCCACCCAGATGCTGGAATCGATGATCACCGCGCCCACGCCCACCCGCGCCGAGGCCAACGACGTGGCCACCGCGGTTTACGAAGGCGCCGACGCGGTGATGCTGTCGGCGGAAACCGCCGCCGGCCAGTTCCCACTGGAAGCGGTGCGCATCATGGACCGGGTGATCCGCCGCGTGGAAAGCGCGCCGGACTACCGCCGGGTGATGGCGCTGGATTACAGCGCCGCCGACGCGCCGGACCGCGCCGACGCCATTGCCGCCTGTGTGCGCAAAGTGGGTTCGCTGCTGCCGGTCACCGTGTCCGCCGCCTTCACCACCAGCGGTTCCACCTGCCTGCGGCTCGCGCGCGAGCGCCCGCACACCCCCATACTCGGCATCTCGCCGCGGCTGAACACCGCGCGCCGGCTGACCCTGGTCTGGGGCGTGGTGGCCTATAACGGCCCGGACGCGGAAAACCTGGAAGACATGGTGGTGAAAACCACCTTCGCCGCCACCAAACTGGGCCTGGCGGAACAAGGCAAGCCCATGGTGATCATCGCCGGGGTGCCCTTCGGCACGCCGGGCACCACCAATTTGCTGCGCATCGTCTACCCTTGAACGCCGGCTGAGCGTCACAGCAAACGGAACCTTAGGGTTCCGTTTTCGTTTGCCCGTCGTCGGCCGCGGCAGCGGCTATGCTTAGCTGATCAGCACGTTCCGGATTCCTCTCGATGATCGCTAGCATCCGCCGCCTCGGCCTGACCCTGCTGCTGCTCGGCGCCTGTCTGACCGCGCCCTGCCGCGGGCAAGACGCGGACATCCTGACCGTGGCGGTGGACGCCAACGCGCCGCCCTTCATGTACGAGGAGAACGAACGGGTCGGCGGCCTCTACCCGCGCCTGGTCAGCGCCGTCTGCGATAAAGCCGGCATTCCCCATGCGTTTCGGGCCCTGACGTGGCGCCGCGCGATCTTCGAACTGGACCGCAGCGCCATGGCGGCGGCCGGCATCTACAAAACCGTCAACCGCGAACAGCGTTACGACTTCAGCCTGCCGCTGTATCAGGAACGCATCGTGGTGGTCTACCTCCGCCAACGCCCCATCGATTTTCGCAGCCTGGCGGATCTGGACAATAAGCGCGTCGGCGTGATGGCGGGCTGGAGCTACGGCGACGAATTCGACCGCGCCCGCGCCGACAAGCGTTTCAGCGCCTACGACGGCGACTCCGACCGCCAGAACCTGCAACTCCTGCAGCGCGGCAATCTGGACGCGGTGCTGGCGATACAGGAGGCGATGGACGCCAGAATGCAAAACGGCGCCTACGCCAATCTCGCGGTGGCGCCGGCCATCCTGGCCAGCAAAGCCACTTATCTGGCCATCAACAAAACCTCGCCGCAGCTGCCGCTGTTGCAGCGCTTCAACCAGGCGCTGGAGAAAATGCGCCAGGACGGCAGTTATCAACAATTGGTGAAGCAGTTCTTCTCCGGTCGCCCCCCCTCCAAACCCTAGGCCGGACTTAGCGCCCCCCTGAGCAAAACGGTTTTTGCTATAGTCATCCACTTGTCCTACCGATGACCATGCCATGTCCATTTTGCACCTGTCGCCGCAGCAAGCCCGTCATCTGCAACTGGCCGCCCAGGGCCTGCTGAGCCCGCCGCGTCGCAAAGCCGGCAAGGCCGACGTGCTGGCCGCCATCCGCCGCATGGCCTTATTGCAGATCGACACCATACACGTGGTGGCGCGCAGCCCCTATCTGGTGCTGCACAGCCGGCTGGGATCCTACGATCCGGCCTGGCTGGACCAATTGCTGGCCGAAGGCCGGCTGTTCGAATACTGGGCGCACGAAGCCTGTTTCGTTCCCGCCGAGGACTACGGCCTGCTGCGCCATCGCATGCTCAAACCCGAGGCGATGGGCTGGAAATTCTCGCTGCGCTGGCTGGAGCAGCACCGCGCCGACATCGACGCGCTGATAGACGGCATCCGCGTCAACGGCCCGGCGCGTTCGGCGGACTTCGAACGCAAGGACGGCAAGGGCAACGGCTGGTGGGACTGGAAGCCGGAGAAACGACATCTGGAAGTGTTGTTCACGCTGGGCCGGCTGATGGTCAGGGAAAGACGCAATTTCCAGCGCGTCTACGATCTGGCGGAACGGGTGAAGCCCGGCTGGGACGACGCGCGCGACCTGCCCACCGAAGAACAGGCGCAATGGCGTATGCTGCGCAACAGCTGCCGCGCGCTGGGCGTGGTCAAGGCCGGCTGGGTGGCCGATTACTACCGGCTCAAGCGCGGCCGCTACGACGCCATGCTGCACCAGATGGCCGATGCCGGCGAACTGATCCCGGCCCGCATCGACGGCTGGCAGCACGACGTCTTCGTCGACGCGGATCTGGCGGAACGCCTGCCCCAAGCCGTCTCCGGCGAGCTCAAGGCCACCGCCACCGCCATCCTGTCGCCGTTCGACCCGCTGGTCTGGGACCGCAAGCGCGCGTCGGAACTGTTCGACTTCGACTACCGCATCGAATGCTATACCCCGGCGCCCAAACGCCAGTACGGCTATTTCGTGCTGCCCATACTCAACCGCGGCAAGCTGGTGGGCCGGCTGGACGCCAAGGCCCATCGCGCCCAAGGCGTGTTCGAGGTCAAGGCGCTCTACCTGGAGCCCGGCGTTCGCCACAGCGCGCGGCTGAGCGCCGATCTCAAGACCGCGCTGCAAAAGCTGGCCGACTGGCACGGCGCGCCGCGGCTGCACGTGGAGCGCGCGCCGGGGACGCTGGCCCAGGCATTGAACAGTTGATTCAGCCCTGGGAGGCTTCCAGCGGCTTAACCCCGTATCGCTTGAAAGCCGCCTCCCGTTGTGAAGCTTCCGTAGTCCCGGCGATCAAGCGGTAACTGGGCGCCACAATATCGCTGACGCCTTCCACGGCAATGGAGATCAATCTCCTAATAGGAAACTGGCCCTGTCCCATGGCGAGCAACGGAGCGGCCAGCGCCAAAAACTCGGGCTGGCCCTGCTCTATGATGCTGGCCGTGCCGCGCAATTTGCAGCCTCTTTGCGCGAATATATCCAGCAGGGCCACGCATACCTGGGGATTGACGCGAATATTCGCCACCGACCGGGGAGAAGCGATGTCCGCGATCAGCAGATGAGAGTCGTCCACCGCCATGAACATTTCCTTGGGCGAAACATTCGGCAGGCCATTTCCGTCGCTCGTAGCGAGCCAGCACAATACCGAACGTTCGGCCCAGTATTCCACTCTATGCGTTGACATGGTTGCTCCTGATCGCCCGTGACGGCTATAGGGTCTTCCGGTACTGGATATAACCCAGGTTCTCCGCCAATTGATCGTAAAGCCGCCGCGCGGTGGCGTTGGTCTCATGGGTCAGCCAATACACCCGCGAACACTCGCGCTCGCGCGCCCACCGGTACACCCATTCGATCAGTTGCCGCCCGGCGCCCAGGCCGCGGCAATCCTCGGCCACGAACAAATCCTGCAAATAGCAATAATCGCCCAAGGTCCAGCTGCTGGGGTGCAATACGATGTGCACCAGCCCCACCGCCCGCTCGCCGTCCCAGGCCAGCCAGCCGCGCATCGCGTGATCCGGCAGCAGATAGCGCCGCCAGGTTCCCATGACCGTGGCCTCGTCCATCGTCACTTGGTAAAAACGCTGATAACCGCGCCATAGCGGCAACCAGGCCTCGTAGTCTTCGGCCCGCAACGGGCGGATGGAAAGCGTATCGCTCATGCCGATCTCCAGTGGCGGCGCAAACGCGCCCAATCCGCGCATTGTGGCCCAAGCAAGACGGAGTCATAAGAACCACTTGGCCTTGCAGCCAGGAGCCACCCCGGAACTTCGGCCTTCGCCGGCGCTCAATACAGCATTTTCCCCAACGAGGACGTTTACATGCGCGCCACGCTTTTGATCGCCGCCGCTTCCGCCCTGGCTCTGGCCGCTTGCAGCGAGAAGCAAACCAACCAATTGCAAGAGTCCGCCTCCAGCGCCATCGGCACGGTGCACAACACGCTGCAGGACAGCAGCGCGCCGCTGGGCCAGCTCAAGGAACAGGCCAGCGCCGCCATCGGCGTCGCCAAACAGGCAGGCGCCGCGGCCGCCGCGCTGAGCCCGGAACTGAAAGAGCAGGTGAACAAGCTGAAAGAACAGGCTTCCGCCGTGAAGGGCGCGCTGCAGGCCCAGGAGAAAAAGGCCGAGCAGCCGCAATCCGAGCAAAAATAAGCCCGGCCGCGTTGGCGGCATTTTTATGCCGCCGCGCGTTTTCTTTAGCGGATCTTTAGCCCCTGCTGACTAGGATGAGGTCGCACCCCTAGCCAAAGGAGAAATCCGCCATGCTGACCCTGCCCGACCTCTGCGGCCCGCAAGACATCCTGCTCAATCAAACCCTGGCCGACAAGGCCGCGCTGCTGGAACACGCCGCCTCCCAGCTGGCCCAGCGCCACGCCCTGCACCGCCCGACGCTGGCCGCCGCGCTGCATGAGCGCGAACAGGCCGGCAGCACCGCGCTCGGCCACGGCCTCGCGTTGCCGCACGCCCGCATCGAGGGCCTGACGGAAGCCCGCGCGCTGCTGCTGCGGTTGCAAACCCCCATCGCCTTCGACGCCCCGGACCAACAAGCGGTGCATACCGCGCTGGTGCTGCTCCTGCCGCGGCAAAGCCGCGAGGCTCATCTGCATATTTTGGCCAGCTGCGCGCGCATGTTCGCGGAACGGCCGTTCCGTCAGGCGCTGGAACGCTGCCACAGCGCGCAGGCGCTCTATCACCTGCTATGCGACTGGGCCGATCCGGAAGAACTGAACGACCCGCACTTCCTGCTGGACAGCAACCGTTACTTCATGGACAGCGAAGCCAGCCTGCGGCCGGATTACACGGTGAAGCGCAAGATGGTGGCCCGCTTCTGATCACAGCTTGCCGATGGACACGCCGCCGTCGACGAACAAGGTGGTCCCGGTGACGAAGCTGGACGCGTCCGACGCCAGGAACAAGGCCGCCCGCGCGATCTCCTCCGGCGCGGCCATGCGCTTGAGCGCGTGCAGGCCGGCCACCGCCTCGCGCTGCTCCGGCGTCGCCGCCGCGGCGCGGCCCATCTCGGTGTCGGTGCCGCCCGGCAACAAGGCGTTGACGCGCAGGCCCCGGGCGCCGTATTCCGCCGCCAGCGTGCGCGCCAGCCCCACCAGCCCCGCCTTGCTGGCCGCGTAAGCGGCCATGCCGGGGAAACCGATGGCGTGGCCGACAAAGGACGAGGTGAAGATCATTGATCCGCCGCCGCCGCGCAACAAGGCCGGCAGTTGGTGCTTGGCGCACAGAAAGGCGCTGCTCAGATTGCTGTCCAGCGTCTCGCGCCAGCCGTCCAGCGACACCTGGTCCAGGCTGCCCAGCGCGCCCAGGCTGCCGGCGTTGTTGAAGGCGACGTCCAGGCCGCCGAATCTATCCAGCGCCAGCTCCACCGCCTCCCGCGCGCAATCCTCCGAGGTCAGATCGCCGGCCAGAGCCGCCGCCTGACCGCCGCCGGCCACGATTTCCGACACCAGCCGATCCAGCTTGGCCGCGCGCCGCGCCACCAACACCACGCGCGCGCCTTCGCTCGCGAACAGCCTGGCCGCCGCCATGCCGATGCCGGAACTGGCGCCGGTGACGATGGCGGTTTTATTGATCAATGCGCCCATTGAGTTTCCTCCTGAAAGTGAATGAGGCCCGCGCCGGTCTTCGGCGCGGCGACAGCTTCAGTTTCAGGCCGATCAACCCGTTTGGCATTCCGATTCTTGCTGACTTGATGCGCGGTTTCGACGCGAAAACCGTTTATCATGGCGCGATTCCATTTCCATCCGGATTTTCGTCATGAAAGCATTCAAGGTTCAGTTAGTTGGCGCGCTGCTGGCGCTGAGCGCCGCCGTCCACGCCGCCCCCGTTCTGGACGCGGCGCCGCGCACCGCCGTGGTTTCGGCTTTCGGTCCGGAGGAAACCCTGCTGCTGAACCAGGCCGTCGATAAACGCGAATACCGCGTCAACGGCGTGCGTTTCACCACCGCGCAACTGGAAGGCCGGCCGGTGCTGCTGTTCATGAGCGGAGTCAGCATGAGCAATGCGGCGATGAACGCCCAGCTGGCGCTGGACCGCTTCAATGTGAGCCGCATCGTGTTCAGCGGCATCGCCGGCGGCGTGGACGACCGCTTGCGCATCGGCGACGTGGCGGTGCCGCGGCGCTGGGGCAATTACGCCGAAGCCATCTACGCGCGAGAAACCGCGCCCGGCCGCTACGCGCCGCCGCCGTACGCGGACCCGGCCGCGCGCGCCCACTACGGCATGATCCACCCGCGAGACGTCAAGCTGGCCACCGCCGACGGCGGCAGCGAAACCCGCTTCTGGTTCGAGGTGGACCCGGAACTACTGCGGCTGGCCAAGAACTTGCCGGCGGACACCCTGCGCGGCTGCGACGCCGCCCAGCGCTGCCTGTCCGCGCCGCCGCGCATCGTCGCCGGCGGCAACGGCCTGTCCGGCCCCATCTTCATGGACAACGCCGGCTACCGCGATTACCTGGCCAAGACTTACCAGGCCCAGGTGGTGGATATGGAAACCGCGGCGGTGGCCCAGGTGGCGCACGCCAACCGCGTGCCCTTCATCGCCTTCCGCAGCCTGTCCGATCTGGCCGGCGGCAGCGAACACGCCAATGAAATGGACACCTTCATGCAAATCGCCGCCGACAATGCCGCCAATACGGTGCGGGGGCTGCTGCGCGCGTTGAAACCCTAGCCCAGCTGCAACAACACCGCCAGCTCATCCACCTCCTCGCTCCAGTCCGCGTCCTCGGCCAAGGCCTGGCGCAGAAAATCCGCCTGCGCCGGCGTCCAGAACGGCGCGTCGGCCAGCACCGCGTTCCGCGGCAAGGGATGGCTGGCGATGAAGGCGCGGATGGCGGCGGGCTCGTCCGCCAGGCCCAACTGGCGGAACAGCCCGGACAGGGAATGCTCGCTGGTGTCCATGACGCTTCTCCTATGAGGGGATGTCTGATGATAGACCCGAATCGCCGCCGCCGCCGCCGGCCCTTGCGCCATGAAAAACGGCGGCCGCGGCCGCCGTTTTCTCCTGACTCCGGGCTCACACCTTGTCGTAAAGCTTGGAGCCGCCCTTCAGAAACTCCACCGACTTGACCTCCATCCCCCGCGCCAGCGCGTCCTGATCGCTGATGCCCTGCTTGGCCGCGTATTCGCGCACGTCCTGGGTGATCTTCATGCTGCAGAAATGCGGACCGCACATGCTGCAGAAATGCGCGACCTTGGCGCTGTCCTTGGGCAAGGTCTCGTCGTGGAAGGCGCGCGCCTTGTCCGGATCCAGGCCCAGGTTGAACTGGTCTTCCCAGCGGAATTCGAAACGCGCCTTGGACAGCGCGTTGTCGCGGATCTGCGCGCCGGAGTGGCCCTTGGCCAGGTCGGCCGCGTGCGCGGCCAGCTTGTAGGTGATGATGCCTTCCTTGACGTCGTTCTTGTCCGGCAGGCCCAGGTGTTCCTTCTGGGTGACGTAGCACAGCATCGCGGTGCCGTACCAGCCTATCTGCGCCGCGCCTATCGCCGAGGTGATGTGGTCGTAGCCGGGCGCGATGTCGGTGGTCAGCGGCCCCAGGGTGTAGAACGGCGCCTCGTGACACCACTCCAGCTCCTTGTCCATATTCTCCTTGATCAGCTGCATGGGCACGTGGCCGGGGCCCTCTATCATCACCTGCACATCGTGTTTCCAGGCGATGGCGGTCAGCTCGCCCAGAGTCTTCAATTCCGACAGCTGCGCCTCGTCGTTGGCGTCCCAGACGCTGCCCGGCCGCAGGCCGTCGCCCAGGCTGAAGGCCACGTCGTAGGCCTTCATGATTTCGCAGATGTCCTCGAAATGGGTGTAGAGGAAGTTTTCGCGGTGATGGGCCAGACACCATTTGGCCATGATGGAGCCGCCGCGCGACACGATGCCGGTCATGCGGCCGGCGGTCATCGGCACATAGCGCAGCAATACGCCGGCGTGGATGGTGAAGTAATCGACGCCCTGCTCGGCCTGTTCGATCAGCGTATCGCGGAAGATTTCCCAGTTCAGGTCCTCGGCCTTGCCGCCCACTTTTTCCAGCGCCTGATAAATGGGCACGGTGCCGATGGGCACCGGCGAATTGCGGATGATCCATTCGCGGGTTTCATGGATGTTCTTGCCGGTGGACAAGTCCATGATGGTGTCCGCGCCCCAGCGTATGCCCCAAGTCATCTTGTCGACTTCTTCGCTGATCGAAGACGTTACCGCGCTATTGCCGATATTGCCGTTGATTTTGACCAGGAAATTGCGGCCAATAATCATGGGCTCGGATTCGGGGTGATTGATATTGGCCGGCAGGATGGCGCGGCCGGCGGCGATCTCGGCGCGCACGAATTCCGGCGTGATCTCCTCCGGCAGCGCCGCGCCGTAAGCCTGGCCGGGATGCTGGCGCGTCATCAGTTCCGCCAGCCGGCTGTTCTTGCCGCCGGCTTCGCGCAGCGCGTCCAGGTATTCGCGGCGACGCAGGTTCTCGCGGATGGCGACGAACTCCATTTCCGGCGTGACGACGCCGCGGCGCGCGTAATGCATCTGGCTGACATTGCGGCCCGGCAGCGCGCGCCGCGGCTGGCGCGTCAGGTTGAAACGCAGCTCGGCCAGCTTGGGGTCGGCCTCGCGGGCGCGGCCGTATTCGCTGGACAGGCCGGCCAGCTGCTCACAGTCGCCGCGCTCGGCGATCCAGCCGGCGCGCAGCGGCGGCAGGCCGCTCTGGATGTCGATGCGGGCGTCCGGGTCGGTATACGGGCCGCTGGTGTCGTAAACGGTGATGGGCGGATTGGCCTCGCCGCCGAACTGGGTGGGCGTGTCGCTTTGGCTGATCTCGCGCATGGGCACGCGGATGTCCGGCCGGCTGCCGACGACGTGGATCTTGCGGGAATTGGGCAAGGGCTGGATGGCGGCGGTGTCCACCACCATGGCTTGATTGGGTGTTGCGGGCGCGTTCATCGGGCGATTCTCCTGGTCGATGAATGGCGCAAGGAGCGGACCGCCGCTTGGGCGGGCTGCGGGCCGATCCGACAAGACAATGCCGGGCCGAAGGCAGCTGACGCTTCCCTACGCCGGTATTATCCGGGTCAGGTTCCAAGGGTGTTTCTCACCCGCGCAACAATCTTTAACGATTATCCTATCCTTTCAAGGATATGGATCATCTTGCCGACCGTCGCGCAGGACCCCTAGCGATGCTGTGAAGGTACGGCAAATGTGGGATAATCGCAAGTTATCGTCATGACACGCCGCCGCTTTTTTCACTCGGCGGCAAGCCCCTCCGGAGTGAGCTGATGGATTTTGAGAATGCCCGTTTCAACATGGTCGAGCAGCAGATTCGTCCGTGGGACGTACTTGACACGAACGTGCTGGACCTGCTGTTTCACGTGAAACGCGAGCAGTTCGTCGCCGCCGACAAACGCAGCCTGGCCTTTGTCGACACCGAACTGCCGCTGCCCAACGGCAGCTTCATGCTGCAGCCCAAAATGGAAGCGCGCCTGGTTCAGGACGCCGCCATCCAAGCCAAGGACAAGATCCTGGAAATCGGCACCGGCAGCGGCTACCTGACCGCGCTGCTGGCCAAGCAGGGCCAACATGTCTACAGCGTGGAAATCGACCCCGCCCAGCGCGAAGCCGCGGCCGCCAACCTGAAACAGGCCGGCATCGCCAACGTGACCCTGGTGGAAGGCGACGGCGTGCTGGGCCTGCCGCAACAAGCGCCCTTCGACGTGATCGTGGTCGGCGGCTCGCTGCCGGTGGTGCCGCAGGAACTGAAAGACCAGCTGGCCGTGGGCGGCCGTCTGATCATGGTGGCGGGCGATCTGCCGGTGATGACCTGCAAACTGATCAAGCGCGAAACCGAAGCCAGCTTCAGCGAAACCGGCCTGTTCGAAACCTGTATCGCCCGCCTGGCCAAGGCGGAAGCGGTAGAGCCGGAACGCTTCGCGTTTTGATGGTTCAGGAAATCCGCGCCCGCGATCTGGCGGCGGCGCTGGCCGACACCACCGCGGAGCCGCCGGTGCTGCTGGACGTGCGCGAAGCGTGGGAAGTGCAGCTGTGCATGATTCCCGGCTCGCGGCACATCCCGATGAATCTGATTCCGCTGCGCATGAGCGAGCTGCCGGACGCGCCCATCGTGGTGATCTGCCACCACGGCGTGCGCAGCGCGCACGTGGCGCGTTTCCTGCTGGACGCCGGCTTCGAACAGGTGCTGAGCCTGGCCGGCGGCGTGGAAGCCTGGGCCGCGGAAGTGGACCCGCAAATGGCGCGCTACTGACTTAGCCGCCGCGCGCCGTCGCCGCCAGCCGTTCCCGTGGGAACGGCTTTTTCATGGAACGAAACCGGTCTGCCGGATTCCAATCCCCCACACGATAGCAAGAGCCGTAATTTTCCATGCAAGCATTGTCTTACCTGTCTCCCGCCCTGGCCCGCGTTCATCCCGACTGGGAGAAAGTGCTGTCAACGCCGGTCATTCAACAGCAATTGGCCGGCATAGACCGGGAACTGCAAACTCAGCAAGCGCAGGGCAAAATCCTCTTTCCCCCCGCGCCGCTGACTTTCAACGCGCTGACCTTCACCGCGCCGGCCGATGTGCGCGTGGTGATCCTGGGGCAAGACCCCTACCACGGCGACGGCGAGGCGATGGGCTTGTCGTTTTCCGTGCCGCCCGGCGTGCGGGTGCCGCCCAGCCTGCGCAATCTGTACAAGGAGCTGGCTGCGGATCTGGGCTGCGGCGTGCCCAATAGCGGCGACCTGACCCACTGGGCGCAACAAGGCGTGCTGCTGCTCAACAGCGTGTTCACCGTGGAGCGGGACAAGGCCGGCAGCCACGCCAAGCTGGGCTGGCAAATGGTCAGCGACGCGCTGATCGACGCCGTCAACGCGCAAAGCGCCGGCTGCGTGTTTCTGCTGTGGGGCAATTGGGCCAAGACCAAGGCCGAACGCATCGACGCCAGCCGCCACCTGGTGCTGGACGCCGCCCATCCCTCGCCGCTGTCCGCCAGCCGCGGCTTCCACGGCTGCCGCCATTTTTCGCAGGTCAATGCCTGGCTGCTGTCGCGCGGCCGCGGCGCCGTCCAGTGGGGCGCGCCGGCGCCGCAGAACAGCCTGTTCTGAGCAGGATGGCGGGCAGGCCTCCCCTGCCCGCCCTTCTTGTCTCGCTCTTGCTCGCCAGACTTTGGACTGGCTCTTAGACTCTTTTCCAGCGCGCCGTCATGGCCTAAGCTAGGGCTCCCTCTCCTCAGCCCCAGTCCTCGCCGTGGAAATTCTCGTTCTGCTGTTCCTGATTCTGCTCAATGGCCTGTTCGCCATGGCGGAAATCGCCATCGTCTCTTCCCGCAAAGTCCGCCTGCTGCAACGCGCGGACGACGGCCAACGCGGCGCGCAAGCCGCGCTGAAACTGGCCAACGACCCCAGCCGCTTCCTGTCCACGGTGCAGATAGGCATCACCTCGATCAGCATCCTGTCCGGCGTTTACGGCGAGGCCGCGCTGTCAGAACAACTGCGCCGGGCGATGCAGGACTATCCCTTGCTGGAGCCCTACAGCAAGCCGCTGTCGGTGGCGCTGATGGTGTTCATCATCACCTTGCTGTCGCTGATCTTCGGCGAGCTGGTGCCCAAGCGGCTGGCGTTGCTCAACCCTGAGGCGGTGGCCACCGCGCTGGCGCGGCCTATGCTGCTGCTGTCGCGGCTCAGCGCGCCGCTGGTCCAGGCCCTGAGCCGCTGCACCGACGGCCTGTTGCGGCTCTTGGGCGCCAAGAAGAGCAGCGATCCGTCCATCACCGAGGAGGAAATCCGGGTGCTGATGGAACAAGGCGCGGACGAGGGGGTGTTCGACCGCGCCGAACAGGAGCTGGTGACCAATATCTTCCGGCTGGACAACCGCAAGGTGGCCGCGGCGATGACGCCGCGCAAGGACATCGTGGCGCTGGATCTGGACGACGCGCCCGAACTGAACCACCGCCTGCTGCAAAACCACCATTTCAACCATTTCCCGGTCTGCCGCGGCAGCATCGAGCAGATCGTCGGCGTGCTGCACGCCAAACGCGTGCTGGACCGCATGCTGGCCGGGCAACAAGCCGACGTCGCCGCCGAACTGTCCCAGCCGCTCTACGTGCCCGCCAAGATCACCTTGATGCAGCTGCTGGAGCAGTTCAAGCAGACCCGCCATCACATGGCGCTGGTGGTGGACGAGTACGGCGAGCTGGAAGGCCTGGTGACGATGAACGACGTGCTGGAAGCCATCGTCGGCGACATGCCCGCCATCAGCGCCGAAAACGACGATATCGCCCAGCGCGAGGACGGCAGCTGGCTGATAGACGGCATGCTGTCGCTGGACCGCTTCAAGGAGTTTTTCGACATAGACGAGGCGCTGCCGGGCGAAGCCGGCGGCAATATCCACACCCTGGGCGGCATGGTGATGTTCCAGCTGGGCCGGGTGCCCAGCGTCACCGACCGTTTCGACTGGAACGGCTTCGGCTTCGAAGTGGTGGACATGGACAAGACCCGGGTAGACAAGATTCTGCTCACCCGACTGCCGACGCCGCCGGCGGCGCTGCCGGCCGACGACGGCATTTAGAACCTGTTTACGATCTCGCGAGCCGGAGCGAGACAAGACGAATAGCGCTGAGAAAGCGGAATGCACAGGCGGTAGGCGAGCATTCTTAAGCGGTTTTCAACGCTTCCTGCTTAAAGTCCCGCCGCAGCGCCGCAGACCGTCAACGGGTTCTTAAGCGCTCAGCCCAGCATGCGTCCGCACACCGTGCTGCGACGGCTGCCGCCGGCGCGGCGTTCCCAATCGTCGAAGCTGGCCAGTTCGACGAAACCCGCCTTGCGCATCATGCCGCCGGACGCGGCGTTTTCCTCGTGGCGGTCCGCCGTCACCCAGCGCGCGCCGCGCGCGGCCAGATCCTCGCAAGCCTGCCGCAACAACAAGCTGCCCAGGCCCTGTCCGGCCTGATCGCGCCGCACCACCGCCTCCATGATGTAGCCGGCGGCGTCCGCCGCCACCTCGGTCGGCCGGTGTTGGGGAAAAGCATCGTGCAGCCGATACAGGATGGCGGCCCCCAGCAGGCCGTCTCGCTCGAACAAGACCGCCCAGGCTTCGCCGGCAGCCACCTGGCGCAAACTCCGCTCCACCCCGTCCGCCGGCAGCCAGTTCCACGGATTGGGTCCGTGCTCCGTGATCAGCGTCCGCAACGCGTCCACATCCCCCGCCCCGGCCAAACGATATTGCCAACTCATGCGCATCCTTTCGCAAAACGCAGCGTAGCCTGGCCCGCGTCCCCTTCCAGTTCGGCCCAGGCGCCGTTCATCAATGTCCATTGCGGCGGCACATGGCCGATATCGGCGTCCACCGCCACCGGATACGGCAGTCCGTCCAAAGCCGTTTCCACGGCCTGGCTGTAGCTCAAGGCGTTCGCGTCCGCGGCGTCCGGTCCGCCGCTGCGGCCCAACACCAGCCCGCTCAAGCCGTCCAGCGCGCCGGACAGGCGCAGGCCCAGCAGCGCGCGCAGCAACTCGCAAGGCCTCAGCTCGCAGTTTTCCAGGTAAAGCAGCGCGGGTTCCCGTTTGAACGCGCGCAAATCGAAATAAGGGCTGCCCTGCAGCCGGCTCAGCGTATCCAGGCAGCCACCTATCAGCCGGCCGGCCATGCGGGCCCTTTGCGCGCCCAACACGCGCAGCGTGGACGGATAAGACTCTCCCGGAGCGTCCCAGCGCCAAAACGCCTTGTAATGGCCTTGCTGAGGCGGCAAACCGTAGCGCAAGGCGTGCAGCAGCGCCGAATTCTCTTCCATCCGCTGCGGATTGCCCAGATCGAAGAGGTTCGGCCCGTGCAAGGTCGCCCACCCCGCCAACAGGGTCAGCGGCGTCAGCACGGTGGAAATATCGGAAAACCCGGCCAGCCATTTGGGCGGCAAACGCGCCAAGGCGGCGAAATCGATGCCGGCCAGCAATTCCATCGCCCTTTCGCCGCCCCAGGGCGGCAGGATGGCGCGAATCTCCGGATCGAAAAGAAAATGGTTGAGCTCCGCCAGACGTTGGGCGGCCGGCGCGCTGGCGTCCTGGGATTCGCCGCGCAGGCAAGCGCCCTCCACCACTTGCCAGCCCTGATCGCGCAGACATTGCAGCGCGCGATCCAGTTGTCCGTGCAAGACCGGAGGCACGCCGGAGGAAAAAGCGGTGACGGCGATGCGGTCGCCTGGCTTCAAGGGCGCGGGAAAAGCCGTCATCGGCGATTGCTCCTGTGGATAAACATCAAGGCAGTCGATCATTGCCCGTCAGTCAGATCCAAGACGAAGCCGTGGCTGGTTTTTTGTTGTACATAACCAAGATGACGATAGAAAGCGTGAGCAGCGTCCCGATGGACGCCGGAACGAAGTCGCATTCGTGGATAGCCCAGCCGTCGTGCCCAGTCTTCGCAAGCACGTAACAACTGCTTGCCCAGACCTCGTCCTTGGTGGGATGGCGATACGATCAGCCCACCAATTTCCATTGCCGGGGAGGCTTCCAACAGGTGAACACCATGCCCATGGATCCAACCAACCACGGCGCCTTCCCATAACGCCACCCAAACCTGGTTGTCCGGCAGTGTCGTCAACCTGGCGAAACGCTCGCTGATGTCCGCTTCCGTCGCTTCATAGCCCAGATCCAGGCATAGCCGCGCCGCGGCGGCGGCGTCCGCCGCCCGCATTGTCCTGATCTCCACCATCTGTTCGCCTAGTTGCTCAAGGAAATGACATTGTCAGCATAAGGAGGGATAGCCGGCAAGCCGGTTATTTGTTCTTCAGCCGTCGCAGTTCGATCAATTTGGCGTATTTGATGTAGCTGTTGAAGCAACCGATGCTGATGTGGACCAAACCGGGGACGCCGTCGAGAAAACCGCGGCGAAAAAAATAGAACTTCACGAAGCGCAGCAGCGGGCTGAGGATAAGTTTGGCAATACCCACACGTTTTCCCCTTTGCAACAGTTGTTCCGCCTGCAAGTTGGTATAGCGGTTCTGCTTGCTCAGATACAGCGCGATGTCTTCGCCGGATTCGTGCATCAGCTCGTGACGCAGCTTATGCACAGGGCCGTCGGCGATCACATACTCGTGAACCAGATCGTCGGACCAACGCGCGTGAGCGCGATGGAACAAGCGCAAAGACCAGTCCGGATAGCCTTCTCCGTGTTTCAGAAAACGACCCATGAAACGGTTGCAACGCGGGAACTGGAAGGCCGTGGCCTGTGGATTGTCCAGCAGTTCTTTGATTTCATTGACTAAATTTTCCGACAACCACTCGTCGGCATCCAGGCACAGCACCCAGTCGTGGCTGGCCGCCCTTACCGCCAATTGTTTCTGAGGACCGAATCCCAGCCAGTCTTGGTGGATAACTTTTGCCTTATAGGCGGAAGCTATCGCCAATGTCCTGTCGGTGCTGCCTGAATCCACAAGCACGATTTCATCGGCGAAGCCCACGCTGTCCAGACATTTTTCCAGCGAGGTTTCCGCATTCTTGGTGATTAGCACCACGCTAATTCGCGCACGCATCTTGTTATATGTTTTCCCATATGTAATTTGAAGAAACTGGTAGAAGGCGTCCCATTTCTGTGGATAACCCTGTTTTTTCCATTGTTTTCATCATGTTGTACAAGTTGGAATCTTGTTGTTCACCCTGCGTTTTGCAGACGGAAGACTTGTGGATAAATCTGAGAGAAGCGTGAAGTCCCTGTTTGTCCACAGCTCCGATCCCCTTTGTTCCCACCTGCTTGTGCATGGCGTGAATTTGCCTGCCTAGCTGCTACAGCCACCGATAACTCTTTAACGCAATTTTATATTGATGAAACTGATATAGTCGGCCATTGCTGTGGATAAGCGACAAAAACTTCAAAGGGTTCAGCTACTTGTCCTGTTGATGGGCTTTGGATAGTTTAGGTGCGCTGCGGCATTGCAAATTGTGGATAAATTCGCGCTCAGTTGTCCACAGCGCTTTATCCACAATTGAACTGCAGGGATTTTACTTGGTTAACCACAGCCATGCTCGGGTACAATGCGCGCCATGATGAATGTGCTGATTGTGCGCACCTCGTCGATGGGCGACCTTATCCACACCTGGCCCGCCATTTCCGAGTTGAAAGCGCATTACCCGAATTTCCGCATCAGTTGGCTGGCCGAAGAGGCTTTCGCCGACATTGCCCGTTTGCATCCGGCGGTGGACAGGGTGATCGCCTTGAATGGGCGGCGCTGGCGCAAACGCTGGTGGCTGCCCTCCACCTGGCGCGAGATCCGGGCTTTGCGCAAAGAACTGCGCGACACGCCCTGGGAATTGGTGGTGGACAGCCAGGGCCTGTTGAAAAGCGCCTTGCCGGCCCGCTGGGCCAAGGCGCCGCTGACCGGTTACGACTGGGGCAGCGCGCGCGAGTCTCTGGCCAGCTGTTTTTACGATAAGCGCCACAAGGTGGACTGGAGCTTGTCGGCGATAGAACGCAACAGGCTCTTGTTCGCGCGGGTGTTCGGTTATCAGCCGCAGGGCGAGCCCCGTTTCGGGGTGCCGGCCGGCGAACGGCCCGCCTGGGTGCTGTCCGGCCGCTACGCGGTATTGCTGCACGCCACCAGCAAGGCGTCCAAGGAGTGGCCGGAAGGCCATTGGGTGGAACTGGGCAAACGCCTGTCCATGCAGCATGATCTGGTGATGGTGCTGCCCTGGGGCAATGAACGCGAACGCGAGCGCGCCGAAAGGCTGGCCGCGCGGATGCCGGCCGCGGTGGTGGCGCCCAAGATGGGCCTGATCGAGGCCGCCGGCCTGCTGGGCCACGCCAACGCGGTGGTGGGCGTAGACACTGGGCTGACTCATCTGGCCAATGCCTTGAACGTGCCCTTGGCGGCGATTTACACCGATACCGATCCGGCCGCCACCGGCGTGGTGGAAACGCCGTGGGCCACCAATTTGGGCGGCATAGGGCTGTGCCCGTCGGTGGACGAGGCGCTGCAAGCCTTGTTCGCGCGCAAGGACTGGACATGAACTGGCAACGCAGACTGTATTCCTGGGCCTGGCTGCTGGCCACGCCGCTGGTGCGGCACTATCTGAAGAAGCGGGCGCGCAAGGCGCCGGCTTATCTGGAACACTGGGACGAGCGTTTCGGCAGTCAATTGCAGCCGCGCGCAGAGGGCGCGATCTGGATCCACGCGGTGTCGGTGGGCGAAACCCGCGCCGCTCAGCCCTTGGTGGCGGCGCTGCGCGAAGCCTGGCCGGACGCGCCGCTGCTGATGACGCAGATGACGCCCACCGGGCGGGCCACCGCCTTGCAGCTGTATCCCGACGCAGAAGTGCGTTATCTGCCTTACGATTATCCGCAAGCCGCGCAAGCTTTTCTCGCCGCCTACCGGCCGCGGCTGGGCGTGTTGATGGAAACCGAGCTGTGGCCCAATCTGATTCACGCCGCGGCCGAGCAGCAGGTGCCCTTGTTCCTGGCCAATGCGCGCTTGTCTGAAAAATCGCTGAACGGCTATCTGAAAATCAGCGGTCTGATTTCGCCCGCGGTGGCGGCTTTGAGGGCCGTTGCCGCGCAAACGCCGGAAGATGGCGAACGTTTGCGTCAATTGGGCGCTAAATCCATCGAAATCTGCGGCAACACCAAGTACGACATTCAGCCGCCGCCGGCGCAGCTGGCGCTGGCGGAAGCATTCAAGTCCAGGATAGGCCGACGCCGGGTCCTGGTCTGCGCCAGCACCCGCGACGGCGAAGAGGCTTTGATTCTGGACGCCTGGCGGGCCGCGGCCCAAGCGCTGGGCGACGCGCTGCTGGTGTTGGTGCCGCGTCATCCGGAACGGTTCGCCGAAGCGGCCGCGCTGGCCGAGAGCCGCGGCATGAAAGTGCAGCGCCGCAGCGACGGCGCGCCGGTGGACGCCGCCACCCAGGTTTGGCTGGGCGACAGCATGGGCGAGGCCTTCGCTTATTTCGCCTGCGGCGACCTAGCCTTCGTCGGCGGCAGCCTGCTGCCCTTGGGCTGTCATAATCTGATCGAACCGGCCAGCGTGGGCGTGCCGGTGCTGTTCGGCCCGTCCATCTTCAATTTCAAGCAGGCGGCGGCGCTGGCGCTGGCCGCCGGCGCGGCGCGCCAGGTGGCCAATGCGGCGGACTTGATCGGCGCCGTCGTGGAACTGCTGGGCGATGAGCGCCGCCGTCAGGCGATGCGCGAGTCGGCGCTGGCCTTCAGCGGCGCCCATCGCGGCGCCAGCCAGCGCATGAGCGCCCTGTTTCGCCGCAAGCTGAGGGCCGAACGGGACGAATGACGGACCCGCGGCCGCGTTTGCGAAAAAATTAATCATTCGC
This sequence comes from Chromobacterium sp. FG22, assembly GCF_057809415.1. Lineage (NCBI taxonomy): Bacteria > Pseudomonadati > Pseudomonadota > Betaproteobacteria > Neisseriales > Chromobacteriaceae > Chromobacterium > Chromobacterium sp. FG22. Next base: position 230,184 of record NZ_JBMDJX010000002.1, read on the forward strand.
CGGCTGATCTGCGCCGCGCCTTCTTCTACTCTTCAAACAAGAGCCGCGTCGCCGACGCGGTTCTCCCGAGGCCGCCGGCCCGGGAAGGACGTGCAAAATCCAGTCATGCCCCAGGCCGGTCCACGCCGTCGGAGAACTTCCGAGCGGACAGATCGAATATGACGGGCGCAAAGCGCCGCCGCATCGACTCCGCTGTCTAAGAAGACAAGGAGCTACCATGTTAGCCAACTACAGCGTGTTGCCCACGATGAGCCTGCCGTCCACCACCGATCTGGTGCGCCTGGATCAGCGCCCGCACCCGCCTATCACCCTGAACAGCCCGGCCTTGGACGTGATGACCGATTTGCGGCTGATCAATCCGGTGGGCATTCATCAGAACGCCAGCTTGCGCGAAGCGCACGACCGAATGATCAGCCACGGCATCCGGCTGCTGTTCGTCCACGATGGCGACGGACAGTTCGCCGGCCTGATCACCGCCACCGATCTGCTGGGCGAGCGGCCCATCCAGTGCATGAAGGAACACGGCAAGCACTATGCGGACATCGGCGTGGGCGATGTGATGACGCCGCGCAAGCAGCTGGAAGCCTTGAACCTGGGCGATATCGAGCACGCCAGCGTGGGCCATATGGTGGCGACGATGAAGCAGATGGGACGCCAGCACGCGCTGGTGGCGGAGTTCAACCCCGGCAGCGGCCATCACGAATTGTGCGGCCTGTTCTCCACCTCCCACATGGCCAGGCTGCTGGGCATGCCGCTTTCCTTCATCCGCGTGCCGCAGGCCCTGTCGGAAATTCAATATTCCTTGCTGCACGCGATATGAGGGGCGCGGCGCGCAAGTGGGCAAGAATCGGGTCGCCGCGGCGGCCCGATCTGCTTATGCTGGGGCTGTGATCGAATGGAGAGCAGACCATGCACGGCGAAATTCTCGAGGAAGACCGCGACTACGGCCGCATTCGCGACGCCATCCGCTATCTGGTGGCCAACGCCGAGCGCCAGCCGGAGCTGGCCGAGCTGGCCGGCGCGCTGCACCTGTCGGAATCGCGCTTGCAGCGCTTGTTCACCCGCTGGGCCGGCGTCAGCCCCAAGCGCTTTTTGCAGCATCTGACCTGCGAGGCCGCCAAGGTCAGGCTGGGCGGACAGGCCTTGTTGCCGCTATCGCATGAACTGGGTTTGTCCGGCGGCGGGCGCTTGCACGATCTGTTCGTGACGCTGGAAGCGATGACCCCGGGCGAATACCGCAACGGCGGCGCCGGATTGGCGATCGAATGGAGCGTGGAAGCCAGCCGTTTCGGCCCGGTGCTGGTGGCGCGGACCGCGCGTGGGGTGTGCGCGGCGCAATTCGTCGCGGACGAGAAAGAGGCCGTGGCCTGGCTGAGCCGGCGCTGGCCCAAGGCCGCGTTGAGCCATGTTCCCGGCGGCGGCGCCGAGGTGGCCGCGGCCATGTTCGAGCCGTTGCGCGCCGAAGGCCAGGCGCCGCTGGCGCTGCGGGTGCAGGGCAGCAATTTCCAGATCCAGGTCTGGCGCGCGCTGCTGTCCATTCCCTACGGCGGCTTCGCCAGTTACGGCCAGATCGCCGCCGCGGTGGGGCGGCCGCGCGCCGCGCGGGCGGTGGGCAGCGCGGTGGGCGCCAATCCGGTGGCCTGGCTGATTCCCTGCCACCGGGTGATACGCGCCGAGGGCGCTTTGGGCGAATACCGCTGGGGCGCGGAACGCAAGGTGGAGTTGATAGGCTGGGAAGGCGCGGTGATGGCGGGTTTGCAGCCGGCCTAGACCGCGAACTGGCCCAGCGCGCGGAAGAACAGCCGGGACAGCAATTCCAGCCCGTCGTCGTCGCGCTGGCGGTAGAGCGCCAGCGGCACCGCCGGCAGCGGCGGCAGGCTGTGTTCCGGCAAGGGCCGCAGCTGCGCGGAGACGGCGTCGGGAAACAGGACGCCCACGCCCAGGCCCGCTTCCAAGGCCGCTTGCACCGCCAGCTGACTGGTGCTTTCGAAGACGATGCGATAAGGCTGGTCAAGCTGGTGCAAGGCGCGCAGCATCGCGTCGCGCCAGCTGCAGGGCGCGGAGAACATCACCAAGGGCAGGACCTCCGCTTCCGGTTTCACGCCGTCGCGCGCCAACCATTGCAATGGGTATTCCAGCACCCAGCTCGGCGTCCGCTCCAGTCCGCACTGACGCGGGTTGGCGATCAACAGATCCAGTTCTCCCTGGCGAAAAGCCGGGCTGAGTTCCCGTTCCAGGGCCACCCTCACTTCGAGCTGCCACTGCGGCTGGGTGGCGGCGAAGTCGGCCAGCACCTGCGGCAGATGACGGCTGATCACATCCTCGATCAGGCCCACCCGGCAACGCCGGGCGGCGGCGGGCGCGGCCGTCGGCTGCATCTGTTCGGTCAGGCTGACGATGCGTTCGGCGTAGGGCAGCAATTGCAGCCCCGCCGCGGTGAGGCTGACGCCGCGCGGAGAGCGTCGCAACAGGGTCTGGCCGCAGTGCTGTTCCAGTTTGCGCAGTTGCAGGCTCAAGGCCGGCTGCGTGCGCCCCAAGTCCGCCGCCGCGCGGTTGATGCTGCCGTGGCGCGCCACCATGATGAGTGCGCGCAGCAAGCCGGTGTCCAAATCTCCAGTCATGATTTTTTCTTATAACAATGCCCTGATTTTTCAGTCTACCTATAAGCGGCGAGAAAGTTTAGCCTAGGGACGGATATTTCTCATGAGGCGTTCAAACATGTTCATCGCGGCTTTATTGCTGGCGGTCGCCGGCTCCGTCGTCTATCACCTGTCGATCAAGCAGGTGCCGGAGGCGGCAAATCCTTTCTTTTCATTGGCGGTCAGTTACGGCGTGGCCATGCTGGTGTGCGTGCTGGGGATGTGGTGGCTGCCCGGCGGCGGCCAGCGCGGGCTGGCCGCGCTGAACTGGAGCAGCCTGGGCGTGGCGGCGGGCATTGTCGGCATCGAACTGGGCTTTTTGCTGGCCTATCGCGCCGGCTGGCATGTCGGCTACGCGGCGCTCAGTTCCAATGTGCTGACCGCGCTGGTGTTGCTGCCGTTGGGCTATCTGCTGTTTCGCGAACAGCCGTCGCTGGGCAAGCTGGGCGGCATGGCCTTGAGCATGGGCGGGCTGTGGATGATGCTGCGCTTCCGCTGAGCGCCGCCCGGTAGACGGGCGACGCTCGGACCGCGTTATCAAGCGACGTTCAGCGGCAGATGCACGGCCAGCTTGAAGCCGTCCGCCTGATCGCAGAACTCCAGCCGGCCGCGGTGTTGCTTGACCACGCGGCTGACGATGGCGAGGCCGAGGCCGCTGCCGCCGTCGGTGCCGCGGTGTTCGGCCAGCCGTTCGAACGGCGCCAGCGCGGTTTCGCGCAGCTCGGCCGGAATGCCCTTGCCGTGGTCCAGCACGCTGAGCACGGCGAAGCCGTTGTCTTGTTCGACGCAGACCTCCACCGGCGGCGCGCCGTAGCGGCGCGCGTTTTCCAGCAGATTGGACAATAAGCGCTCCAGCGCCAGCCCGTCGCCTTGCAGCTCCGGCTCGGCCAGCCGCTTCAGGCGCACGTCCATGCCCTCGCGGGCGAAGCGCGACACCACGCTGGCGGCGAGGTCGGCCAGCGCCACCGGCTCCAGCCGGGTGGTTTCCTCGGCGCGGGCGAAGTCGATGAACTGGCGGACGATCTGCGACAGCTCGTCGATGTCGGCCAGCATATCGTGCTGATCCGGGCTGTCCTGCTGCAGTTCCAGCGAGAGCTTGAGCCGGGTCAGCGGCGTGCGCAGATCGTGGGACAGGCCGGCCAGCATCAGCCGGCGCTCGCGCGCGGCGCTGTCCAGCGCTTGCGCCATCAGGTTGAAATTATGCGCCAGCACCTTCACCTCGCGCGGGCCGTCCTCCGGCACCGCGGCCGGCATGGTGCCGGCGGCCAGTTCCCGGCTGGCCAGCACCACGCGGCTGATCGGCCGCGTCACCCGCCAGGCGACGACGAAGGCCAGCAGGCTGGCGACGATGGAGGCCAGCAGCGCCGCCTGCATGATGGTGTTGATCGGGCGGTCGCTGTAGCGGCCGAAGGGCAGCACCAGCCAGTAGGCCTGGTCCAGCACGTGCACATTGACCCAGAGCTCGCTGCGATCGTCGATCTGGGCGTGGCGCACTTCTATCGGCTCGTTGAGGCCGTGCGACAGCCGCTGCGCCAGGGTCTCGCCCAGGCGCGGCACGTAGTCGGTGAAATTGACGCCTTGATCGGCGTTGATCGGCAGCAGGCGCGGCAGGCCGGGCCGGTTGTAGCCGGCCAGGAATTCGGCGCGCTCGGTGTTGGTCATCGCCTCCATCGTGCCTTCCAGGAAGGCCAGGGTGTCCACCGTCTGCGAATACAGCTGCTTGTCCAGCAGTTTGTGGCGTTCGCCGGCGGCCATCCACAGGGTGACGAACTGGGTGGTCAGCACCACCAGCACCACCAGCACCGCCAGCCGGAAAAACAGCGAGCCGGTCAGCTTGCGCACCGCTTACTCCCGCGGCGTGCCGTCCGGCACGAACACATAGCCGTAGCCCCATACCGTCTGGATGAAGCGCAGCTGGCTGTCCCCGCTTTCCAGCGCCTTGCGCAACCGGGAGATATGCACGTCTATGCTGCGGTCCAGCGATTCGCCGTTGCCCTTGCCCAGCGCCATTTCCATCAATTGCTCGCGGGTCAGCGGCCGGCGCGGATGGCTGACCAGCACCGACAGCACCGCGAATTCCGCGCTGGTCAGCGTCACCGGCTGGCCGGCCTTGCGCAGTTCCCGCTGGCCCAGATTGAGCACGAATTCGCCGAAGCTCACTTCCTCGTCGGCGTCGTGGCGCGCGCCCAGCGCCGGCGTGGCGTGATGACGGCGCAGCACCGACTGGATGCGGGCGGTGAGCTCGCGCGGATTGAACGGTTTGGGCAGGTAGTCGTCGGCGCCCATTTCCAGGCCGAGGATGCGGTCGATGTCCTCGCCGCGCGCGGTGAGCATGATCACCGGAATGGTTTCGCCCTGGGCGCGCAGCCGGCGCACCACGGCCAGCCCGTCCTCGCCCGGCATCATCACGTCCAGCACCATCAGGTCCGGACGATTGCGCGCCAGCTTGCGGTCCAGGTCCTTGGAGTCCGGCAGGGCCTCCACCGCGTAGCCTTGCTGGCTCAGATAGCGGGTGAGCAGCTCGCGCAGCTTGGCGTCGTCGTCGACGACCAGTATCTTATTGTGTTCCATGCGATTTTTCCTCGGAGCGGTGTGTCAGCTTAGCGGCTGGCCCCGGGCTGCGGCAGCGCGCCTGATGAAGATATGTTAAGCCGGTTCCCGCGATCACACACCTTAACAAATCAGCGATTGTCGCTCATGTCTGCCTCATGCCGCGAGTCTAGGCTGCCTAATGAGGCGTTCCGGCGGTTTGGCCGCGGGGAGATGCCTTTGGCATCGGCGGCGCATGGTGTATGCTGTCCGCCCTCGCCGGCCCGGATCTTGGGATCCGGAGGCCTTTACCAGCCCCTTCGACAGGATAAAACAGCTTTCATGACGCGGTTGCCGATTCTTCTCATCTTTGCCTTGCTGCAAGCGCTCGCCAGCGCGCCGGCCCTGGCGCGAGGGAAGGAGCGCGGCCCCATGCCGCCGGACCTGGAGCCGGCGCCTAGCCGCCGCTGCCAGGCGCGGCCGGATCCGGACTGCAAGGAATTGCGCCGCCTGCGCAATTTGCGTCTGCGTGAAGCGGTGCAGGACGGCGATTTGCCGCCGGAGCTGATGCATCGCGCGCCGCCGCCGTACTGGCGGATGAACCCGGACGGCGCCGCGCCGCCGCCGCCGGATCGCGTCAAGCCTCATTTCTGGCGCGACCGCCGCAAACGTGGCTCGGAGTGAGTCTCCGACGCGTCAAGCCCGGCTGGCGAAGCGGGATTTCTATTGATAAGCTTTGAATAGAGTACGCCAGCCTTTTCATTCCAATTCCAATTCTCATTGCCGGAACGGTTTGCGGAGCAAAACGATTTCGCCGGCATGAGCCTGGCTGGCCGTCCGCCGCGCCGTTAGCGCGCAGCGTCGTTTTCGCCCAATAAAAGCGGTTCACGCTCTCGCGAGCGATAAGGCGTTGCGGCTGAGAAAGCGAACAGTACACGCGGCGCATCAGCATTTCGACATTGAGCGGATCGTCAACAGCGGTGCTTAGGCGGGCGTGGAGATAAGTGGTCATGCGCAAGGGGCATGCCTTGAAAAACAATAGGGGATACGGCGCGTTGCGGCGCGCCTGGGGATGGGGGCTGGTCTTGTGCTGGCTGGCGGACGCGGCGGCGGCGCAATGGGATTGCAGCCGCGCCACAGCGCCACAGCGCTGCGAGCTGCACCGTCAGGGCACGATGGCCTGCAATGATTTGCCGGTCAACGGGCGGCACGCCTGCCTGGAATTTTACACGCCGGCCTTGAGCTGCCTGCGCGAGCGCGACGCCAAGCGTTGCGAAGCCTTGCGGGCGGCGCACAGCTCTTGCGACGGGCTGGAAGGCAAGGCGCGCCGCGTCTGCATCAACGAGCGGCTGCCGCCGCCGGATTGCGCGCGTTCGGCCAATCCCGCGCGCTGCCGCGCCCGCGCCGAGGCCGAACTCAAATGCGCCGACCGCGAAATAGCCCAGCGGCTGTGCGTGCGCCAGGCCTTGCAAGCGGAGTGAGCGCGTTTATTTAGCCGTGGTCGGATCGAACCACAGGCCGCGGTCGGCGAAGGGCGTGCTGGGCGGCAGGAAGGGGTTGTCGATGCGGATCAGCCGCCGGTGCTTCAGGTCCAGCCGCTGGATCAGCCCGGCGTGGTATTTCTGGAACAGCCGCTGGTATTCGCCGTTGCGCAGCATCAGCCGCATGCCCTGTTCCACGCGTTGCGCCAGCTTCTGCCCTTCCGCGTCGCGGCCGAACCAGAAATAGGTGGGCAGCGGGTAGTACAGCAATAAAGACCGCTCCAGCGCGATATGCTTGTATTGCGGCTGGTAAACGCGGATCTCCTCCTCCACTTCCGCCACGCCGCGCGAGAACGCGTCGCCCAGACCGCGTTCCAGCATGCGGAACAGGCCTTCGTAATTGGGGTCGGTCACCACGGTCAGTCCGGCTTGCTTGAGGATGGCGTTGTCGCCCCAGCCGTCCCCCTGAATGACGCTGAAACGGCGCAAGTCGGCCAGACCCGTCACCGCGTCGAAATCCGCTTGCCGCGCGTCGCGGATCAGCAGCACGCGATAGCCGAGCAGGCCGCGGTCTATCGGAATCCGCACTGGCAGATAGCGGCGTTCGTAGTCGCGGTTGGTTTCGCGGATCACCACATTGAGCCGGCCGCGCGGGTGGCCCAATTCCTGCAGCTGGCGGGCTTCGTTCATCCGCGGGGCGAAGCGCAGGCTGTAATCTCCCCAACGCGGGCGGGTGGCGTCCAGCGCCGCGCGCAGAATCGCCCAGTGATAGTCGTAGCGCTCGTCGGCGGGGGTTTCCGGCGCGTGGCCGACGTAGATCATTCCGGCCGCCTGAACGGACGGGGACATGCCGCCGGCCAAGGCGATGAGGACGGCCAGCCAGCAGCCGGCCAGCCGGCGAAGGAATAGGGATTGCCGCATCGGAATAACCTCGAGATGGCGCGCGGAAGCTGCGCGCCGCCCCTTCATGATGGATAGCCGCGCCGCGCCGCGCAAGGGCCGCTCGCCGTTGCCGGGTTTGCGCGCAGTCAAGCGCTTATGCAAAACCAGGACTAGCAGTGAATATTCATATCGACATGAATATATCTGCCTCCTATCATCTCCCGGATGCCGGAACGGCCTTGTCGGCAAGCGGCATTCACACTCGGGGGACGATTTATGCAATTCAAGAAAACACTGCTGGCCTTGTCGCTGGGCCTGGCCCTGGCGCCCGCGCTGACCATGGCGGCGCCGCCGTTGACCGCGGCCAACAGCGGCTCCACCGCGGAAGCGGCGCGCGGCAACGCCTGGCTGGAAATCGACAAGGCGGCGCTGGATCACAATCTGGCCGAACTCAAGCGCCTGGTGGGCGCCGACACCAAGGTGTGCGCCATTTTGAAGGCGGACGCCTACGGCCACGGCATCGCCAACGTGATGCCGTCCATCATCGCCCAGGGCATTCCCTGCGTGGGCATTGCCAGCAATGAAGAGGCCCGCGTGGCCCGCGCCAGCGGCTATAAGGGCGTGGTGGCGCGCGTGCGCAGCGCCACGCAGGAAGAGATAGCGGACGGCCTGCAATACGATATGCAAGAGCTGGTGGGCAATCTGGAACTGGCGCGCCAGGCGTCCGCGCTGGCCAAGCGCCAGGGCAAGACGCTGCAAATCCATCTGGCCATCAATTCCGCCGGCATCAGCCGCAACGGCGTGGAGCTGGCCAGCAAGCAAGGCCGCCGCGACGCGCTGGCCATGCTCAAGCTGCCCAATCTGCAAGTGGTGGGCATCATGACCCACTTCCCGGTGGAGGATAAGGCCGACGTGGAAAAAGGCCTGGCGGCCTTCAAGCAGGAAAGCGCCTGGCTGATCAAGGCGGGCGGCCTGGACCGCAGCAAGATCACCCTGCACTGCGCCAACAGCTTCGCCACGCTGGAAGTGCCGGAAGCGCGGCTGGACATGGTGCGTCCGGGCGGCGCCATCTTCGGCGACACCGTGCCCAGCCATACCGAATATCTGCGCGTGATGGCCTTCAAATCGCGCGTGGCGGCGGTGAACCGCTATCCGGCCGGCAACACCGTCGGCTACGACCGCACTTACACCCTGAAGCGCGAGTCCTTGCTGGCCAATATCCCGGTCGGCTATTCCGACGGCTATCGCCGCGCCTTCACCAATAAGGCGCATGTGCTGATCAACGGCCAGCGCGCGCCGGTGGTGGGCAAGGTGTCGATGAATACGCTGATGGTGGACGTGACCGAGATTCCGGGCGCCAAGATCGGCGACGAGGTGGTGTTGTTCGGCAAGCAGGGCAAGGGCGAAATCGGCGCCGCCGAGCTGGAGGACATCAACGGCGCCTTGCTGGCCGACCTGTACACGGTGTGGGGCAATTCCAACCCCAAATTGCTGGTGAACCGCTAGCGCCGGTTCAAGGCCGCGCGCGTTTTGAATAGGCGCTGAGCCTGGCCGCGCCGCCGCCGTTCGCGGCGGCGGCGTGTGAGTCTTCACAGTCTGCTGGCGAATTGCCCTGGTTTGGACTTAGATGAATCATGTTCACGCATCAGGAGTGCGCCATGCAGTTCGACGAAGTTCGCCCAGAGCATTTCACCACGCTGTCCCGCAACCCGTTTCCGCATATTCTGATCGACCGGGCCTTGCAGCAGATCGCCGGCGGCAGCGCCGATGGCTCGCAGTTCCGCAAGGACGTGCTGGCCGCGGCGGGCTGGAGCCATGGCGGGCTGACGCCGTTCGGCAAGTATCCGGCCGACGCCTGCGTGGCGTTCAACCGCATCCGCAAGGTTTTGGAAGTGACCCAGGAGCCTGGCGCGATTCTGGCGGAGCTGGAGAAGGACGCGCCCACGGTCTGAAGCCCGGCGCGCATCATGCAAAAGCCCGCCTGTCGGCGGGCTTTGTTCTTGCGCGCAGACGCCGGATCTAGCCGGCGGCCTTTCTCAGGATGATGTACAACTCATCCTTCAGCCGCAGTTTTTCCTTTTTCAGGGTTTCGATTTCGAAGTCGACGGAAGGCTCGATGCGCGCTTCCATATTCTTGATCTTCTGGTCCAGGTCGTTGTGTTTGTTGAACAGGCGGGTGAAGTGCTCGTCTTCGGTTTTCAGCTTGCTGATCAGTTCGCGGTATTCGGGAAACATGAGCGACTCCTTGGGCGGGTGGATACATGGAGCGGCTGACGACGCGGACCCGGGCGAAGCCTAAGGGCAAAGACAGCGGCCGTCAGCGATCAGATACTGCCAAACCATGCTAACACCGCGCGGCGGCGAAGGTTATTGATCCAGAGCAGACACCCACCCTTAGGCCAGCCGGGCGCGGCAAGGCGCGCTCAGAGTCTGTTCAACGCCGTATCGCCGAAGCGCGGCAGATTTTGAACGGGTTCTCAGGGCTTGAACCAGGGACGTCCGCGCTGGGTGGGCAGCTGGTAGCGTTCCGCCAGTTTCTCGTAGCCGCCGGCGGCGGCGAAGCGGCGCAGGCCCTGGTTGAAACGGTCGCGGTCGCGGACGTCGCGGAAGGTCAGCCGGTAATGGGTGGGGGTGAACAGCGCGTACGGGCAGAGCTTGGCGCCGACGTCGATTTCCCGGCGCAGCTCGTGGCTTAACTGCTGGAAGATGTTGACGTCGGAAATCGCCACGTCGGCGCGCTCGCTGTACAGCAGGCGGTTGAGGGTGACCTGCGGCGATTCTTCCCGGTAAGACGTAATCTGCGGCGCCAGCGCGGCGAAGTCGGGGCCCAGGTAGAGGTGGGCGCCCTGGAAGGCGGCCACCCGGAAACGGGCCAGGTCGTCCAGCCGGCGCAGGCGGATGCGGCGTTTGCACAGCGTGATCGCCATGTTCTGGTAGACGATGTAGGGCTCGGAAACATGGCCGCCGCTATTGGCGATGGCGGCGTCCACCTGGCCGTTGGCCAGCCAGTTGTGCGCGCGCAGATTGGGGCCGAAGCGGATCTGGGGCTGATAGCCGGCCTGGATCAGGGCCTGGTGGACGATATCGTATTCCACGCCTTTGGCGCGCTCTGCATCGATATAGGGCTGTTTGGTTTCGCCCAGCGCCACCCGGATCGACGGCAGCGCGGCTATCGGGGCGCTGAGCGCGCCGAACAGCAGGGCCGGCAAGGCGCGGCGGGCGAGGTGGAGCGGCGAGAAAGCCATGGGGCGGTAGCGGATATCGATGTCTTGCAATGGCGCGCGCGCTTGGGCGGGGCCGCCGAATAGATTATTTATAGCCGCTGGTCCGGGTCCGGTCTTGTCTGATGCGCGGACGCGGGCCGCGGCTGCCGCATTGTAGCGATTGCGCGGCCGGGCTTCCCGGCTTTCCGGCAAGGGGCCGGCAAAAAGCGAGAATATGGCTTATCCACAGGATTTGGCGCAATGCCGTGCTTATCCACAGCGTGCTTAGCGCAGAGCCTGCTGCGCGTCGGCGATGCCGTGTTGAAAACCCTTCTTATTTGATGCCCAGCCTTTCCATCCGATAACGCATGGAGCGGAAGGTCACGCCCAGCTGCTTGGCGGCCTGGGTGCGGTTGAAGCGGGTGCTTTCCAGCGCCTTGAGTATGGCCTCGCGCTCCACCCGGTCCAGAAAGTCCTGCAGCGCTTCGCCGTCGGCGCATGTCGGCGCTTCGCCGTCGCCGTGGCCGCCGTGATCGCCAGGCAGCAGTTGCAGGTCCGGCAATTCGATGCGGGCGTCGTTGGCCAGCGCCACCGCGCGCTCCAGGATGTTTTCCAGTTCGCGGAAATTGCCCGGGTAATTGTATTCCAGCAAGGCCTTGAGCGCCGCCGGCGCCAGCCGCGGTTTTTCATCGGGGGAAAAGCGTTCCAGCAGGCCGGCGATGTAGCGCGGCAGATCCTCGCGCAGTTCGCGCAGCGGCGGCATGCGCAGCGGCAGCACGTTCAGCCGGTAATACAGGTCCTGGCGGAAGCTGCCGGCGTCCACCCGCGCCGCCAGGTCTTTGTGGGTGGCGCAGATGATGCGCACGTCCACCGCTTCTTCCTGGGCGTTGCCGAGGCGGCGCACTTTCTTTTCCTGAATCGCGCGCAGCAGCTTGACCTGCATCGCCAGCGGCAGATCGGCCACTTCGTCCAGAAACAGCGTGCCGCCGTTGGCTTGCTGAAAGAAGCCGTCGCGGTCGTTGTCGGCGCCGGTGAACGCGCCTTTGCGGTAGCCGAAGAATTCGCTTTCCATCAGCGTTTCCGGGATGGCGCCGCAGTTGACCGGAATGAACGGCCGTTCGGCGCGCGCGCTGTGCTCGTGTATCATCCGCGCCGCCTGTTCCTTGCCGGTGCCGGACTCGCCGCTGAGGTAGACCGCGGCCTGGCTGCGCGCCAGCTTGCCGACCAGGCGCAAGGCTTCCTGGATCGCCGGGGATTCGCCGTCCAGCCGCACCGCGGCGCCGGGCTTGCCGTTGTCCACGCGCAGCACGGACTTCACCAGGCTGCGCAATTGCGCCAGGCTGACCGGTTTTTGCAGGTAGTCGAAGGCGCCGGCCTTCATCGCCAGCACCGCGTTGTCGGTGTTGCCGTAGGCGGTGATCACCGCGATGGGCACGTCCAGCCCCTGCTCGGCGATATGGCGCACCACCTCGATGCCCTCGCCGTCCGGCAGGCGCATATCGGTCAGCGCCAGGTCGAAGGGCTGGCTGTTCAGGCTGAGTTTGGCGGCGCCGACGCTGGCGGCGGTGGCCACGTCCAGCCCCATCTTGATCAGGGTCAGTTCCAGCAGTTCGCGGATGTCCGGTTCGTCGTCGATCACCAGCACGCGCAGGGAGGATTTAGCCATAAGCCTTGTGACAGATCAGACGGAACACGCCGCCGGGCGGGCAGTAGTCCAGCCGCGCGTCGTTGGCTTCCGCCAGCTCGCGCGCAATGTACAGGCCCAGTCCGGTGCCGGCGCTTTCCGTGGTGAAAAAGGGTTCGAACAAGCGGGCCTGGGCATCTTCGCTCATGCCCGGCCCATCGTCCATGACCTTGATGGTCAGGTGGTTTTCCACTTCGCCCACTTCGATGCGCACCGCGCCCGGCTGTTTGCTGGAGTAGCGCCAGGCGTTGGCCAGCAGATTATTGAGAATCTGGCCGAAATGGCCGCGGTCGAACTGGACCGCGGCGGCCTGCGCCTGGTAGACGCAGCAGATCGCGCCGGCGGCGGCGGCCTCCACCACGCCGAAGTGGTCCAGCAGTTCGTCCAGAAAAGGCTGCAGCCGGATGGGCTCGGGCTTGATCCGGTCGCGGCGGTTCAAGGCCAGCACTTCCTGCACCATGTGGTTGATGCGCTTGCTATTGCCTTGCACGATGCGGATCAGCCGCTGGCGCGCGGGATCGGTTTCGTCTTCGGCCAGCAGATCCGCCGCGTGGTTGATCGCCGACAGCGGGTTGCGGATTTCATGGGCGATATTGGCGGTGAGCCGTCCCAGCGCCGCCAGCTTCACGCGTTTGCCCTCTTCCGCCATGTCGGCCATATCGCGCATGAACAGCAAGAGCGCGTGGTCGACGCCCATCAGCACCGGCACCATGCGGCCCACCAATTGGCGGCCGCGGATATTGCGGTCTATGAAGCTGGGATTGGGCGGGCAGCCGTTGTGCCGCCAGCGCTCCACCAGCGGCAGCAGTTCCGGGACGACGTGGCCGCGGCGCATGGCGCCGAAGTAGCGCGCCGCCTGGTTGTTGAACTGGCGCAGCAGGCCGGAGGGGTCCAGCACCACCACCGCGTCGCGCTGGCTTTGCAGCACCAGTTCGTTCAGGCGGTTGAGGTTGGCGATTTCGCCGCCGCGGCGGGTGGCCAAGGCCTCGGAGTCGCGCGCCACCCGGCCCAGCTTCCAGGTGACGATGGAGGTGATGAAGCCGGCGGTGGCCAGCAGCGCGGAGTAGTAGAAGTCGGAACCGCGGCCTATGCCCAGGTATTGCTCGACGCCGACGAAGGACAGCAGGATCAGGGTGGCGATGGAGGCGTAGAACAGCGCGTAGCGGCCGGAGGACAGCAGGCCGGCCACCGCCAGATAGGGCAGGAGCAGGATGCCGTAGCCGCTGCGCACGCCGTCGTTGATGCCCATCAGCAGCACGATCATCGCGATGTCGGCGGCGATGGCCAGGGTCAGCTGCAGGGTGTGGGCCAGCCGGCCGTTGCGCAGCAGGAACCAGGCGCCGATCAGCGCGGCGTAGACGCCGCTCCACAGATAGAAGGCCTTGCCGCCGGCCACCAGCGATTCGCCTTCGCGGTTGGCGAACAGCGACATCGCCAGCAGCACCAGCAGCAGCGCCGCCCGGAAGCTGTTGATGAAGACCAGCCCGCTGCGCGGGGTCAACGGCGTGGGCGGGCGGTCCCGGTTCATGTCGTCGGCAGCTCGCTGATGGCGCCGACGCTCCATTTCTTGGGCATCAGCTTGCCCTTCTTGCCGCGCTTGCCGGCGAACTCCGCCAGCGCCAGTTTTTCATCGGAGGCCTTGCCGCGCACCGACAGCGTGGACAGCAGCGCCTTGTCGCCGTTGACGAGGCCGACGGCGGTGAGGGCTTCGCCGTTGTCCAGCGCCATCAGCATCAGGCCGCGGCCCTTGGCCAGCTCCTTGAGCTCGGCGGCCGGGAAGGCCAGCAGCCGGCCGTTGTCGGCGGCGGCCACCAACTGGGTGGCTTCGACTATGCCGGCCGCCGGCAGCGGCGCCGGGGTCAGCACGCTTTCTTCCGGGTTCAGCGTCAGGAAGGCCTTGCCGGCCTTGACCCGGCCGGCCATGTCGCCCAGCTTGGCGATGAAGCCGTAACCGCCGGAACCGGCGACGACGAAGCGGGCTTCGTCCTTGCCGGACAGCATCTGCGCCGGCTTGGCGCCGTCCTGCAGGTCCACCAGCGAGGCCACCGGCACGCCGTCGCCGCGGCCGGTGGGCACGTCGGCCGGATCCACGGTGTAGGCGCGGCCCTTGGAGTCCAGCACGATCACCGACCACACGGTGCGGGTTTCCACCACGGTGTGCAGCGCGTCGCCGTCCTTGAAGGCCAGCGCGGCGAGGTCGACGTTGTGGCCGACGCGGGCGCGGATCCAGCCCTTTTGCGACAGGATGATGGTGACCGGCTCGTCGGCTATGGTCTGGGTCAGCACCGCACGCTCGGCGGTCTTGATCTCGCTGCGGCGCTTGTCGCCGTATTTGGCGGCGTCGGCCTGGATTTCCTCGCGCATCATGGTGCGCAGCGCGTCCGGGGTGTCCAGCACGTGGCGCAGGCCTTCGCGCTCCTCGCGCAGGTCGGACAGCTCTTTCTCCAGCTTGAAGCCTTCCAGCCTCGCCAGTTGGCGCAGGCGGATTTCCAGGATGTCCTCGGCCTGGATTTCGGTCAGGCCGAAGGCCTTGATCAGGTCCGGCTTGGGCTCGTCGGATTCGCGGATCACGCGTATCACTTCATCGATGTGGATGAAGGCGATCATCCGCCCTTCCAGGATGTGGATGCGCTTTTCCACTTGGGCCAGCCGGTGCTGCAGGCGGCGGGTGACGGTGGTGCGGCGGAAGTCCAGCCATTCGCTGAGGATGGGCTTGAGGCCTTTCTGACCCGGCCGGCCGTCCAGGCCTATCATCACCAGGTTCATCGAGGCGTTGCCTTCCAGGCTGGTCTGCGCCAGCAAGGTGTTGATGAACTCGTCCGGGTCCTGGCGGCTGGATTTGGGTTCGAACACCAGGCGCACCGGGCACTCGCTGTCGGATTCGTCGCGCACGCGGTCCAGCAGCGACAACATCAGGCTCTTCAGGTTTTGCTGGTCCTGGGTCAGCGCCTTCTTGCCGGTCTTGACCTTGGGATTGGTGGCTTCTTCGATCTCCGCCAGCACTTTCTGCGCGCTGGAGCCGGGCGGCAGTTCGGACACGATCACGCGCCACTGGCCGCGCGCCAGTTTTTCCACTTCCCATTTGGCGCGCACGCGCACGCTGCCGCGGCCGCTCTCATAGGCGGCGAGGATGTCTTCGGCCGGGGTGATGATCTGGCCGCCGCCGGGGAAGTCCGGGCCAGGCACGTATTGCATCAGCGCCGCAGTGTCCAGTTCCGGATCGTCCAGCAGCGCGACGCAGGCTTGGGCCACTTCGGTCAGATTGTGCGGCGGGATTTCGGTGGCGAGACCCACGGCGATGCCGGAGGCGCCGTTGAGCAGCACCATGGGCAGGCGCGCCGGCAGCAAGCGCGGCTCTTCGAAGGCGCCGTCGTAATTGGGCACGAAGTCCACGGTGCCCATGTCGATTTCCGACAGCAGCAGATCGGCGATCGGCGTCAGCCGCGCCTCGGTGTAACGCATCGCCGCTGCGCCGTCGCCGTCGCGGCTGCCGAAGTTGCCCTGGCCGTCGATCAAGGGGTAGCGCAGCGTGAAGTCCTGCGCCATGCGCACCAGCGCCTCGTAGGCGGAGCTGTCGCCGTGAGGATGGTATTTACCCAGGATCTCGCCGACCACGCGCGCGGATTTCACCGGCTTGGCGCCGTGGGCCAGGCCCATGTCGCGCATCGCGTACAGGATGCGGCGCTGCACGGGTTTCTGGCCGTCGGCCACTTCCGGCAGCGCGCGGCCCTTGACCACGCTCATCGCGTATTCCAGGTAGGCGCGCTCGGCGTAAAGGTCCAGCGGAATCCACTCGCCGTCGTCGGCGTCTGCCGCGGGCGGAGTGGGCGGCGGCGGGGTCAGGGCGGCAGCGCCGTCCGGCGTAATCTCGGCAAACAGATCGGTATCGTTCATATGGGCAAGGCAGGAGTTGAATCGGTTAGCGTTCATCGGCCGGCGTTTGCGCCACGGCAAAGCCTGTCCTCACGGTTATAGCTGGCAAACACGCCTTGTCGTAAGCTTGGCCCGGGCGCGCCGCTAAGCCGGCCGATGATAATGAATCAGTTCAGGGGAATTCTACTATGGCAAACCGAGTTGCGTGGCACTGCCACCGTTTCGATGGTTTTACGCCGCTGGCGCTGTATCGGGCCTTGCAGTTGCGCGACCGGGTGTTCGTGGTGGAGCAGCAGTCGATTTACGGCGACGTGGACGGCGTGGATCTGCACTGTCTGCACCTGTCCGGCCACGACGACGGCGGCCGGCTGCTGGCTTACGCGCGCCTGATCGCGCCGGGGGAGAAATACCCGGACGCGGCGGCGATAGGCCGGGTGGTGGTGGCGCCGGAGGCGCGCGGCCAGGGCCTGGGCAAGGCGCTGCTGGCGCAGGCGGTGGCGCAGTGCCGCGCGCATTTCCCGCAGGCGGCCGTCATGTTGTCGGCGCAGACCGACGCGCAGGCCTTGTACGAAAGTTTCGGCTTCTGCGTGGTGTCCGAGGCTTACGACGACGGCGGCATTCCGCATGTGGACATGCGGCGAGAGGCCGGCGTCTGAGAACCTGTTTACGATCTGCTGCGCGTCGGCGGAATAGTTAGACAAGGGCGTTGAAAACGCTTTCAGAATGCTCATGTACCACCTGTGCATTCCGCTTCTTCAACCGTTTTCGCCTTGTCTCGCCTTCGCTCGCGAGATCGTAAACACGTTCTGAGCGCTCGCGGCATGGCCCACAATGAAAAACCCACCCCCGGGAGGGGGTGGGCGCATTGGACTGCGCTTGGGGTCAGCGCTTGACCGCCGGGCCGTCGCTGCCCAATTCCACCGCGTAGGCCAGCGCCAGTTGCGAGAACTTCAGCGCGTGGCGAGCCTGGTTGCCGGCGCTGGCGAGGGTGTCGCGCACGGTGTGGATATTGGGGTTGGACTGGTTGAAGGCGGACTCGAACGGGAAGGACGCCGGGTAGCCGTTCTTGTGCCAGGAGGCGTGGTCCGAGCACGCGTAGCCGCACGAGCTGTAGCCCACTTTCAGATTGGGCAGATAGACCTTGGCCAGGTTGGCGAGGAAGGTGTTCTGCGACGCGTTGGTGTAGTCGGTGAACAGGAAGATGTCCTCCGCGCTGCCCTGGTAGTTGGTCATGTCCAGCTGCAAGGCGCCCACCACGTTGACCTTCTGCTGCTTGTAGCGGTTGGCGATGTCGGAGGAGCCGCGCAGGCCCACTTCTTCCGCCGCGTAGGCCATGAACTTGATGGTGCGGCGCGGCTGGTAGTTGTTGGCCATCAGCACGCGGATCACCTCGGTCAGGCTGGCGATGCCGGAGGCGTCGTCGTCGGCGCCCGGCGCGCGGCTGGTTTCGCCGGTGCCGTTGCCCACGGTGGAGTCCAGATGTCCGCCCAGCACCAGGGTTTCGGCGGCGTTGTCCTTGCCCTTGATGGTGAGGATCACCGATTTCTGCGGCCAGGCGCTGTGGGCGAACTGCTCCACGCTCACGTCGCCGCGGCCGGCGGCCAGCTGCCGCCATTGGCTGGCGATCCAGTTGGAGGCGTTGACGCCGTGGCTGGTGGTGTAGAAGCGGTTCTGGTAGTTGGACAGGGACTGGATGGTGCCGAGGATGTTGCTGTCCTGCAGCTGCGGCAACAGCTTGTTGACGGCGGCCTGGTCGTTGATCTGGTAGCTGGGCAGCAGCGCGCTGGCCACCGGGGCTTTCAGCGCGGTGCGCGCGTCCTGCAGATCCTTGTGCACGATGAAGCCGCCGCAATGGCGCAGGCTGTGGTGGATGGCGTCCGACAATTGCGGCAGCACGCTGTCGTCCACTTGCACCAGGTGGACCTTCTCGGTGGCCACGCCCTTGGCGGACACGCCGGCCGGCAGCGCGCTCACCGCCAGCTGGCGGCTTTCCTGACTGCGGCTTTTCGGGCTGACCTGTTGCAATAGCTGGTAGGCGTCGTCGCCGATGGAAATCCACACCGGGGCGGCCTGGGCGGCGCCGGCCAGGCTGGTGGCGGCCAAGAGCGCGACGAGACTCGGTTTGAGAGTGAGCATTCCGGAATTCCTGAGCGATGCCGGCCATGGACGGGCCATGGCCGGCGGATGGGAGAAACGGCGCGGGCCGTCATGGCCGCGCCGTCAGGCGGTCATCAGCTGCCGCAAGCCACGCCCACGGCGGTGAAGGCCTTGGTCACGTCGGCCTTGCTGTAGCCGCGCGCTTCGGCCGCTTTTTCAACGCCGCAAGCGGCGCTGTTGTAAGTGGCGTTGGAGGTCCAGTACAGGCGGTTGGCGTCCACGAACACTTCAAAGGCCTTGCGGGTGTTCCAGCCGGCGCTGGTGGCGATCAGGTAGAAGGCCTTGTTGTACACGCCGCTGGAGTAGTGCACGTCCAGGCCGCTGGTGTAGTCCTTGGCGTGGCCGATGGAGCGGCCGTCCTTGGTCGGATCGGCGAAGTAGCGCAGCGCGCCGGTCTGCTTGAAGATTTCCGCGCCCACCAGGAAGTCGTTCTTGCCCTTCATGTAGTACTCGGCGGCTTCGCCGGCCATGTCGGAGAACGCTTCGTTGATGCCGCCGGACTGGCCGCTGTAGACCAGGCCGGAGTTCTGCTCGGTGAAGCCGTGGCTGACTTCGTGAGCGGACACGTCCAGCGACACCAGCGGATAGAAGCGGGTGGCGCCGTCGCCGAAGGTCATCGCGCTGCCGTCCCAGAACGCGTTTTCATAGTTGCGGCTGTAATGCACCTTCATCAGCAGCTTCTGGTTGATCGGACGCAGGTTGAACCAGTCCTTGTACAGATTGAACACCACGTTGCCGAAGTAGTGGGCGTCGTTCAGCGGCGAGTAGGCGCCGTTGATCTGCTTGTAGGTGTTGGTGGGGCAAGCGAACTTGTACGGGGTGGTGCCGCTGGTGCCGCCGTTCAGGTTGATGGTGGCCACGTTGCCGCTGTCCATCTTGCAATCGCTGGTGACGATCAGCGGGCCGTAGTTGGTGCCGTACAGGTATTTGCCGGTCTTGGCGTTGCCGCCGGGGCCGTTGGCTTCGGCGTGGTTCAGGCCTTCCCACTGCTTCAGCACCTGGCCGCTGTTGGCGTCGATGATGAGGTGCGGGCGGCTGGGCTCCTTGCCGCCTTCCACCAGGAAGGACACCAGGTAAACCAGCTGGGCGGTGTTGTTGTCCAGACGGACCACCAGTTCCGTCTTCTCATTGCGGGTTTCGTAGCCGTTGGCCTTCAGCGCCTTGGCGCTGGCCAGCACCTGGGAGGCGCTGAGCGCCGGCTTGACCGAAGCCAGGTCGGAGCCGATGCCGCGCACATAGTAGCCGGACAGCTTGCTGGCCGCGGCGGTGGACGAGCCTTTGGCGAACTGTTTTTCCTCCACCACGGCCTCGCCCCACACCGGCACGCCCTGATAGAACTGCTGGTAGCGGGTGACGACTTTGCCGTTGGGGAACTGGGCGCTGCGCTGCGCTTTCAGTTCGCCCTGGTTGATGCCGGCGGCGCTGAACACGCTGGCGCCGTCGACGAGTTTGCTGGATTTGGCCAGCGCTTCCAGGTTGACGCGCTCGGCGGCGTGGGCGGAACCGTAAGCCAGGGCGAGAGCGGACAGCACCAGTACGCGAACCATCGCAGTTTGGGTTTTCATCACGACTTTTTCTCCAATGTAGATCAGCAGGACACGGTAATGCCCCGCGTCAAGCCGGCGGGTCTTGCATAAAGGCCGCCGGCGCCAGACAGGCTTGCGCCTGCCCTTTCGGACGCTTGGAAACCATTCCCTCAAGATGGCTGCCGCCATCGGGCGGGGAGGTTTTCGCCGCGTCCCTTATGCATTCCCGACATGGGACGTCGCTCTGAGCATGGGAAAGGAATTGCTGAAACCAGAGGACGTTGGCTTGGTTTGTTCTGACGACCACTTGCCAAATGCATAAATTATGTATTGGTTTTTCCGACTTGATATGCATCTGTTCTAAGTGCCAGTTGCCTGGGCATGGCCGGCGGCGGGCATGACCGAAATCAAAGCGGGGCGTCGAATCCTTGGTAGACAAGGAGAAGAGAGGGAAACATCAAGAAAATGAAAAGCCGCATCATCCCGATGCGGCTTGTTGTGATGCGGCAACATCCAAATCGCTATAAAAGCGGACAAACTGTCTAATTTGAGATGGTTGCAGTTTTTTGAATATGCGTAAAACTCATTATTTCAATGAGTTGTCCTCACTGGAGACCGGTTCACGGCGCCAGCCGCGCGATCTTCCAGCCGCCGTCTTCCCGCAAGGCGTACTGCACCCGGTCATGCAGCCGGCTGGGTCGGCCCTGCCAGAATTCCAGCCGGTCCGGCGTCACCGCGTAGCCGCCCCAATGCGGCGGCCGCGGCACGTTCAGCGGGTGTTTGACCCCGAACATCGCCGCGCGCGACACCAGCACGCCCTTGGAGCCGATCTCGCTGCTCTGCTCGCTGGCCCAGGCGCCTACGCGGCTGGTGTAGGGCCGGCTGGCGAAATAGGCGTCGGATATTTCCGGCGCCACCTGGGCGGCGCGGCCCTCGATGCGGATCTGCCGTTCCAGCTCCGGCCAGAAGAAGGTCAGCGCCACATAGGGGTTGTCGCTCAGCTGGCGGCCCTTGCGGCTCAGATAATTGGTGTAGAACAGCAGCTGGCCGTCTTCCACGCCCTTGAGCAACACGATGCGCGATGTGGGGCGTCCGTCCGCGCCGGCCGTGGCCAGGTTCATCGCCGTGGGTTCCGGCACCTGCGCGGCGATGGCCTGGTCCAGCCAGCTCTCCAGCTGGGCCAGCGGGTCCGGCAGGCACTCCTCCGGCGACAATTCTTTCTTGGAAAAATCCTTGCGGATGTCTGCGAGGTTCAGCGACATTTCGTCCTCCTTGATGGGGCTTATCTTATGCCAGCTTCGCTTGGCCCATATAGGGGTTTGCGCAAGAAGAACGCGTTATTTGGGACGCGCGCGGCGCCGGATTCTGCTATGTCGTATAAGGCGCCGGCGACGGGCCGGCGCGGCTTGCCGCCGCGGCGCAGGACTTGCGGTTCAAGTTAGGCTAAAATACCCCATTTCTTTCCGCGGCTTATCCGCCCATGCATCTGTTCGCCCTTGGTTTGAACCACCATACCGCACCGCTCTCCATCCGGGAAAAGCTGGCTTTTCCTGCGGAGGTGTTGCCCAAGGCGCTGGACAGCCTGGTCAGCTCGCATGCG
Source organism: Chromobacterium sp. FG22 (assembly GCF_057809415.1). Lineage (NCBI taxonomy): Bacteria > Pseudomonadati > Pseudomonadota > Betaproteobacteria > Neisseriales > Chromobacteriaceae > Chromobacterium > Chromobacterium sp. FG22. Next base: position 251,758 of record NZ_JBMDJX010000002.1, read on the forward strand.
GCGCGCGAGGCGGCCATCGTCTCCACCTGTAATCGCACCGAAATCTATTGCACCGGCGGCGATCCGCAGGCGGCGCTCAGCTGGCTGGCGCAATATCACGGCCTGGCGCTGGCGGAAATGCAGCCCTATCTGTATCAGCTGGACGAGGCCAACGCCGCGCGCCACGCTTTTCGCGTCGCCTCCGGCCTGGACTCCATGGTGCTGGGCGAAACCCAGATCCTGGGCCAGCTGAAGGACGCGGTGCGCAGCGCCGAACACGCCGGCACCATGGGCACCCTGCTCAACGGCCTGTTCCAGCGCACCTTCGCCGTGGCCAAGGAAGTGCGTTCCAACACTGCGGTGGGCGCCAGTTCGGTGTCGATGTCGGCGGCGGCGGTCAAGCTGGCAGAGCAGATCTTCCCCACCATTGGCGAACTGAACATTCTGTTTGTCGGCGCCGGGGAAATGATAGAGCTGGTGGCCACTCACTTCGCCGCGCGCAATCCCTCCTGTATCACCGTGGCCAACCGCACGCTGGAGCGCGGCCAGCGGCTGGCGGAGCAGTTCGGCGGCAACGCCGTCACCCTCGCCGAGCTGCCGGACATCCTGCCGCGCTACGATGTGTTGGTCACCTCCACCGCCAGCCAGCTGCCCATCATAGGCAAGGGCATGGTGGAGCGCGCGATCAAGGCGCGCCGTCACCGCCCCATCTTCATGTTGGACCTGGCGGTGCCGCGCGACATCGAAGTGGAAGTGGGCAAGCTGGCCGATGTGTTCCTGTACAGCGTGGACGACATCGCCAGCGTGGTGGAAGTGGGCAAGGAAGCGCGTCAGAGCGCGGCCGCGGAAGCCGAAACCATCATCCAGGCCCGGGTTTGCGAGTTCAGCGACTGGCTGAAGAAGCGCGAAACCGTGCCCTTGATCCGCGCGCTGCGCGACGACGCGGACCGGCTGCGCCGCGCCGCGCTGGACGCCGCGCTCAAGCAGCTGGCGCGCGGCGAAGCGCCGGAGCGGGTGTTGGAAACCCTGTCGGTGCAACTGACCAATAAATTGATGCATCCCCCCACCCGGGCCTTGTCGTCCGGGCGCGGCGCGGAGCACGACGCGCAGGTGGAAGCCGTGGCGCGTCTTTATCGTTTACACCCGGAGTCGTAATGAAAGCGTCAATTGCGGCCAAACTGGCGCAACTGGCCGATCGTCTGGAAGAGGTGACCCACCTCCTGGCCAGCGAGGCGGCCACTCAAAATATGGATGCGTTCCGCAAGCTCACCCGCGAGCACGCCGAACTCAGCCCGGTGGTGGAAACCTACCAAGGCTACCGCCAGTGCGAAAGCGACATCGCCGCGGCGGAAGACATGTTGTCGGACCCGGAAATGAAGGAGTTCGCCCAGGCGGAAATCGCCGAGGGCAAGGATAAGCTGGCGGTCTTGGAGCTGGAGTTGCAGAAGTTGCTGCTGCCCAAGGACCCCAACGACGAGAAAAACATCTTCCTGGAAATCCGCGCCGGCACCGGCGGCGACGAGGCCGCGCTGTTCGCCGGCGACCTCCTGCGCATGTATACCCGCTACGCCGAACGCAATCGCTGGCAGGCGGAGATCGTCTCCGCCAGCGAATCCGACCTGGGCGGTTATAAAGAGGTCATCGTGCGGCTGATCGGCTTCGGCGCCTATTCCCGGCTCAAGTTCGAATCCGGCGGCCACCGCGTGCAGAGGGTGCCGGTGACCGAGACCCAGGGCCGCATCCACACCTCGGCCTGCACCGTGGCGGTGATGGCCGAGGCCGACGAACTGGCCGACGTGGTGCTGAACCCGTCTGATCTGCGCATCGACACCTTCAGGGCCAGCGGCGCCGGCGGCCAGCACATCAACAAGACGGATTCCGCGGTGCGCATCACCCATATTCCGACGGGGATTGTGGCGGAGTGTCAGGACGGCCGTTCCCAGCACGCCAACAAGGCCAGCGCCATGCAAGTGCTGGCGGCGCGCATCATGGACATCCAGCGCCGAGAACAGCAGCAGAAGGAAGCGGCCGAGCGCAAGAGCCTGATCGGTTCCGGCGACCGTTCCGAGCGCATCCGCACCTATAACTTCCCGCAGGGCCGCATCACCGACCACAGGATCAATCTGACCTTGTACAAGCTGGATTACGTGATGGACGGCGATCTGAGCGAACTGACCGGCGCCTTGATCGCCGAGCAGCAGGCGGAACTGCTGGCGGAATTGGGCGAGTGAAAGCCGGGCGGTACTAGCCAGGATTATTGCGTTGCCGCTGTCGGCGCAACGCGCTACACTCGCAAACTCAAGAACGGGCGGTTCGCCGCCCGCGCCCAAGCGACGTTCGCGCCGCCTGGGCTTATTCTCCGAACTTTGGGCCACTCGCGTGGCCTTTTTTCTTGTCCGCTCGCCGGAGCGCGGGCAAAAAAAAGCCGGGCCCTGTCTGAACCCGGCAATGCCCAACGTGGATTGGCAGTTAATCTGGCGACGCCGCCGCAGTTTCGGCGACACGCGATAAGCGGTGGAAAATTCTCCGTTGCAAGCGGATGTCATCCTGTAATATTTATAATCCGTTACTATTTCAGTACGGATAAAGCCTTAGGCTCGGGAATGACGGTTCCGTTTCCGGGAAAGCCAAGGCCGGGCTTGGTTTTGGCTGCGGGCGCCGCGCTGGAAATCGGGGAGCGCGGCAGGGACGGTTCGATCAACGCGGAGCGGCGGTCTTCATGCTATTGACGCATGGCGGCGGCTTGCATGCCGCGGTCCGCCGTTCCAAGCCCAGCCGTGCCCGGCATGCCTAGCATACGATGTTGCGCCTGGCATGACAAAGCAGTTAATTTCATGATAACCATGATAAAAAGGCATGTAAGATGAAGCTGCCACCGCTGAATGCATTACGCGTATTTGTCGTCGCCGCCGAGCATTTGTCCTTCACCCGCGCCGCCGCCGCGCTCAGCCTGACCCAAGGGGCGGTCAGCCGCCACGTGCAAACGCTGGAGGAATACTACGGCGCCACTCTGTTCACCCGGCAGGCGCGCGGCCTGTCGCTGACCGCCGAGGGCGAGGCGCTGATCAAGCCGGCGCGCGAGGCCTTCCAATTGCTGAACGAGGCCAGCGAAGCGCTGCGGCTGCGGCAGAGCGATCTGCGCGTGCGCATGCCGCCCACCCCGGCAATGCGCTGGGTGTTGCCCAATCTGCCGGACTTCCAGACCCGCTATCCGGAATACACGCTGCACCTGGTGACTCAGCTGATTCACGACAAGCCGTTCAACCGAGCGGAGTACGATCTGGCGGTGGTGGGCATGGCGCGCGCCGAAGTGGCGCCGGACCTGCGCACCGAATGCATCTGCCGCGAAAAACTGATCCCGGTCTGCTCCCCGGCCCTGCTCAACGGCAAGCACCCGCTGAACACCCCGGACGATTTGCGCCATCACACCCTGCTCCACCCCTGGCGCGATCAGGACACCTGGAAGCGCTGGCTGAAACTAGCCGGCGTCAACGGCGTGAATCCGGAAAGCGGCGTCACCTTCGACGCCTCCGAATACGCGCTGCACGCCGCCGTCGCCGGCATGGGCGTGACCCTGGCCCAGGTGTCCATGGTGACCCAGGACCTGGATTCCGGCCGGCTGGTGATGCCTTTCGACACCGTGCTGGAGACCGAGTGGAGCTACTACCTGGTTTATCCGCACGAGCTGGCGGAACTGCCCAAGGTCAAAGTGTTCCGGGACTGGCTGGTGGCCATTCTGGCCAAGAGCGAGGCCAGCAGCTGGCTGGCCCGGCGCGGTTACTGAAGCGCGCGGCGGCGCGGACGCGCCGCCGCCTAAGAATCCGTTCTAAGTTTGCGGCGCTTTGGTCGGATAGTTTAGACAAGGGCGTTAAGAACGCTTTCAGAATGCACAGGTACCCGCGGTACATTCCGCTTCTTCAATCGTTTTCGCCTTGCCCCGCTCTTGCTCGCGCGCCTTAAACAGGCTCTAAGAGCCCCTGCTTTGTAAATCTTTGTGTCCGCCACTGGATTCCTGGCCTTTCTCGGCGCAAAATAGTTGACTAGTCAATTATTGATGGATCAACAAAAATGAACACCTTAGCCGCAACCGCTGGAGCGGCCGGCGCGCTGGATTTCCGCCAGAAAGTGCTGGCCATGCTCGGCTTGTGCTTCGTGCTGCTGATGGTGGCGCTGGACCAGACCGTGGTCGGCACCGCCATGCCCACCGTGGTGGCGGAGCTGCACGGTTTCGATCTGTACGCCTGGGTGGGCACCGCCTACCTGCTCACCTCGGTCATCACCGTGCCCATCTTCGGCAAGCTGGGCGACGATCACGGCCGCAAGCCCTTCGTGCTGACCGCCATCATCCTGTTCACCGTCGCCTCCATGCTGTGCGGCCTGGCCCAGAACATGCTGGAACTGGTGCTGGCGCGCGCGCTGCAAGGCGTGGGCGGCGGCATGCTGGTGGCCACCACCTTCGCCTGCGTGCCGGACATGTTTCCGGAAACCGCGCAGCGTCTGCGCTGGCAAGTGATGCTGACCGCGGCCTTCGGCCTGGCCAACGCGGTGGGCCCGACCCTGGGCGGCTTTCTCACCGAATACCTGGGCTGGCGCTGGGTCTTCTTCGTCAATCTGCCGGTGGGTATGGCCAGCCTATGGTTCGTCTGGCGCTATCTGCCGGCGATGCGCCGCGCCGGCGCCGCGTCCAAGCTGGACTGGCAGGGCGGACTGCTGATCGCCGCGCTGCTGGGTTCGATGCAATTGCTGGTGGAATGGCTGCCGCTGCACAAGCCGCTGTGGCTGATGGCCGGCCTGGGCCTGAGCGGCCTGGCCGCGCTGGCCGGCCTGCTGTGGTGGGAGCGGCGCTGCCCCAACCCGCTGCTGCCCTTGGACATGCTGAGCCACCGCAGCCTGGCGCCCTTGTTCGGCCTGTCGCTGTTGCTGGGCGGCGGCATGTTCGCGGTGATGTACTATGCGCCGCTGATGTTCCAGGGCGGCTTCGGCCTGTCGCCCAACCAGGCCGGCCTGCTGGTGACGCCGCTGGTGGTGTGCATCACCCTGGGCAGCATCCTGAACGGCCGCATCGTCACCCGGCTGCGCCGCCCCACCTTGCTGCTGGGCCTGGGCTTGCTGCTGTTCGCCTTCACCGCCGGCGCGCTGGCCTGGGTGGACGCCGGCACCGCGCACTGGCTGGTGGCCGCGCTGATGGCGGTGGGCGGCTTGGGCCTGGGCCTGTTGCTGCCCAATCTGACCATCTTCGTGCAGCAGAGCGCGCCGCGAGAGCAACTGGGCGTGGCCACCGCCATGATCCAGTCCACGCGGATGATAGGCGGCATGTTGGGCACCGCGCTGGTGGGCGTCTTCGTCACCCACCGCTACGTCGCCGGCGTCAACGCCTTGCCGGCCGCGCCGCAGTGGCAGGCCTGGCTGCGCGATCCGCAAATCCTGCTCAGCCCGGACACCGCCGCCCGTTTCGAACAACTGACGACGGCGGCCCGGATCAACGGCGGCGCCTTGCTGGATGCCTCGCGGCTGGCGCTGGTGGACGCCATTCACCTCAGCCAGTGGCTGGTGGCGGCGCTGGCGGTGCTTGGCTTATTGCTTGTGCGGCGAGTCCCGCATGTAGAATTGCGCGATGTCAAAACCAAGACGGCGGTAATCCATGACTGAACGCGCTCCCAATCTGCTGCAGCAAATCGGCCGCACCGGCCGCGCCATGTACGCGGCGTTTGAACAGCAGGTGGGCTATCCCTTGCCGCGCTGGCGCATACTCGCCGCGCTGACCGATCTGGAGCAGGCGACGCAGAAACAGCTGGCCACCCGGCTGATGATGGATCCGGGCGCGCTGACGCGGCAGTTGAAGGGCATGGAGGAGGAGGCACTGGTGCGGCGCATCACCGATCCGGCCGACAACCGCCAGACCCTGGTGACGCTGGCGCCGGCCGGACAGGCGCTGATAGAGGAGGTGCAGCCCAAGCGCGAGGCGTTTTTCCGGCATGCGCTGGCGGATATTCCCGCCGAGCAGATGGAAACCGCGCTGGAGGTGATGCACCGGCTGGAGCAGCGCTTCCGCGGCCAGGATTAGAGCCGGCGCCGCCGGCCGGCGGCGCTCATTCCTGCGGCTGCCACTGATAGGTTTTCAACACCGCCTTGATGCGGCCGCTTTTCTGCAGACGGTCTATCGCCTGGTTCAGCTGCGCCACCTTGATGTCGGAATGCGGCGCCACCGCGCACATGGTGGGCATGAAGGTGACCACCAGCGGGTGCAGCTTGAACTGCGCCGCGTCCTGCGGCCAGTTGCGCGCCCAGGCGGCGAACTCCAGTTCCGAGACGATGGCGGCGTCGCTCAGCCGCTTTTGCACCGATTTGATCAGCAGCTCCATCCGCGCCTCCTCGTTGTGGGAGGCCGGGTTGCCGCGCCAGAAACGCTCCAGCGTCGGGTAGTTGTAGCCGCGTATGGTGACGATGCGCTTGCCGGCGAGGTCGTTCACCTGGCGCACCTCGGTGGCTTGCTTGAGCGTTAGCGGACGCTCCAGCTGCGGATAGATCTCATGGGTCCAGCCCAGCCGCGCGGCGTTGCCGAACCAGTCCGGATTGGCGTTGCAGACGATGTCCACCCGGCCCGATTCGATGGAGGCCTCCACCCGCTTGCGGGCGATCAGAATGAATTCCGGACGCAGGCTCAGCTCGGCCGCCAGCATCTCGCCGATATCCTTGGACAGGCCGCCGCGCAGGTGCTCGCCGTCCGGCGACAGCATCACCACCGGCGCCGCGTCGGTATCCGCCACGCCTATCCGTAAACTGCCCGCCGCCCACGCCTCCCCGCACCATGCCGCCGCCAGCCCCGCGAGCAGCCACAGCTTATTCGTAATGGCCATATGGATGTTCTCTCTTTATTCTTAAGCAAGCGCCCGGACAGTTGATTGCGAGTGTTAAGATGAGCTTTTGAGTCCGTTGCGCTTGTTATCGTTGTAGACAAAAAAAGTTCAGCCGCCATGACAAAAACATCCTCGCATCCCCTCCGGCAACACCTATCCCAACGCATTCTGATCCTGGACGGCGGCATGGGCACCATGATCCAGCGCCATCAGTTGGAGGAGGCCGATTATCGGGGCGAGCGCTTTGCCGACTGGCCCAGCGACGTCAAGGGCAACAACGATTTGCTGGCGCTGACGCGGCCGGACGTGATCGGCGGCATTCACCAGGCCTATCTGGACGCCGGCGCGGACATCATCGAAACCAACACCTTCAACGCCACCTCCATCGCCATGGCGGATTACGCGATGGAAAGCCTGGTGTGGGAAATCAATCATGCCGCGGCCAGGCTGGTCAAGGAACTGTGCGAAAAGGCCAGCGCCGCCAATCCGGCCAAGCCGCGCTATTGCGCCGGCGTGCTCGGTCCCACCAACCGCACCTGTAGCATCAGTCCGGACGTCAACGACCCGGGCTACCGCAACGTCAGCTTCGACGAACTGGTGACGTCCTACACCGAGGCGATAGACGGCCTGGTGCAAGGCGGCGCGGACCTGCTGCTGGTGGAAACCATCTTCGACACCCTGAACGCCAAGGCGGCGGTGTTCGCCATCCACAAATACTTCGACGAGCGGCCGGACACGCCGCGGCTGCCCATCATGATCTCGGGCACCATCACCGACCAATCCGGCCGCACCCTGACCGGTCAGACCACCGAGGCCTTCTACAACTCGCTGTCCCACGCCGACGCGGTCAGCTACGGTCTCAACTGCGCGCTGGGCCCGGACCTGCTGCGGCCCTATGTCGAGGAGATGGCGCGGGTGTCCGCCGGCTATGTGTCGGTGCACGCCAACGCCGGCCTGCCCAACGCCTTCGGCGGCTACGATCTGGAGCCGGAGGCGATGGGCGTGTACGTCCGAGAATGGGCGGAGTCCGGCCTGATCAACATCGTGGGCGGCTGTTGCGGCACCACGCCGGAACACATCGCCGCCATCGCCCGCGCGGTGGACGGCGTCGCGCCGCGTCCGCTGCCGGCGATAGAGGCCAAGTGCCGGCTATCCGGCCTGGAGCCGTTCAACATCGGCGACGGGGATCTGTTCGTCAACGTCGGCGAGCGCACCAACGTCACCGGCAGCCGCGCCTTCGCCAAGCTCATCCTCAACGGCGACTACGCCACCGCGCTGGACGTGGCGCGCCAGCAAGTGGAGAACGGCGCCCAGGTCATCGACATCAATATGGACGAGGGCATGCTGGACGCCCACGCCGCCATGGTGCGCTTCCTCAACCTGATCGCTTCCGAGCCGGACATCGCCCGCGTGCCCATCATGATCGACTCCTCCAAGTGGGACGTGATCGAGGCCGGCCTCAAGTGCATACAGGGCAAGGGCATCGTCAACTCGATCTCCATGAAGGAAGGCCGGGACAAGTTTGTCGAACAGGCGCGCTTGATCCGCCGCTACGGCGCCGCGGTGATCGTCATGGCCTTCGACGAAGCCGGCCAGGCCGACACCTACGCCCGCAAGATAGAAATCTGCGAGAACAGCTACCGCATCCTGGTGGACGAAGTGGGCTTCCCGCCGGAAGACATCATCTTCGACCCCAATATCTTCGCCGTGGCCACCGGCATCGAGGAGCACGCGCGCTACGGCCTGGACTTCATCGAAGCCACCGGCTGGATCAAGCAACAGCTGCCGCACGCCAAGATTTCCGGCGGCGTGTCCAACGTCTCCTTCTCCTTCCGCGGCAACAACAAAGTGCGCGAGGCCATCCACGCCGTCTTCCTCTACCACGCCATCCAGCGCGGCATGACCATGGGCATCGTCAACGCCGGCGCGCTGGAAGTCTACGACGAGGTGGACCCGGAACTGCGCGAACGGATCGAGGACGTGGTGCTGATGCGCGCGCCCAAGGACGGCGGCGACGCCACCGAACACCTGATCGCGCTGGCGGAAAAATACAAGGGCGAAGCCGCCGGCGAGAAAAAGGGCGAAGACCTGGCCTGGCGCGCGCTGCCGGTGGAAAAGCGGCTGGAGCACGCGCTGGTCAAGGGCATCACCACCTTCATCGTCGAAGACACCGAGGAAGTGCGGCAGAAAGCCGCGCGCCCCATTCATGTGATCGAAGGTCCGCTGATGGACGGCATGAACGTGGTGGGCGATCTGTTTGGCGCCGGCAAGATGTTCCTGCCGCAGGTGGTCAAGTCCGCGCGGGTGATGAAGGCCGCCGTCGCCCACCTGGAGCCCTTCATTGAAGAGGAAAAGATCCGTCTGGGCCTGGCCGACGCGCCGGCCAAGGGCGTGATCATCATGGCCACGGTCAAGGGCGACGTCCACGATATCGGCAAGAATATCGTCGGCGTGGTGCTGCGCTGCAATAACTACCAGGTGATCGATCTGGGCGTGATGGTGCCTTGCCAGAAAATCCTGGACGCCGCCATCGAACACAAGGCCGACATCATCGGCCTGTCCGGCCTGATCACCCCCAGCCTGGAAGAAATGAGCCATGTGGCCAAGGAAATGCAGCGCCAGGGCTTCAGCGTCCCGCTGCTGATCGGCGGCGCGACCACATCCAAGGTCCACACCGCGGTCAAGATCGCCCCGCACTACCAGCACCCGGTGATCTACGTGCCGGACGCCAGCCGCGCCGTCGGCGTGTGCTCCAACCTGCTGTCCGACACCCTGCGCGACGGCTTCGTCGCGGAAAACCAGGCCGAGCAGGACCGCGCGCGCGAAGGCCACGCCAATAAGGCGAGCCGCAAGGTGGTGAGCCTGGAACAGGCGCGCGCCAACAAGGAGGCGATAGACTGGGCCGCCTACCAGCCGCCCACGCCGCAATGGCTGGGCGTGCGCCGTTTCGAGCGCTATCCGCTGGCCGAGATCGCCGCCTACATCGACTGGACGCCGTTCTTCCAGAGCTGGGAGCTGGCCGGCCGCTTCCCGCGCATCCTGAACGACGAGATCGTCGGCGAATCCGCGCGCGCCTTGTACGAGGACGCGCAAGTGATGCTCAAGCAGATCATTGCCGAGAACTGGCTGGGGGCTAACGCGGTGATCGGCCTGTTCCCGGCCGCCAGCGTCAACCACGACGATATTGAAATCCGCGATCCGGACAAGCGCGCCAGCCTGATGAGCTGGGTGGGCCTGCGCCAGCAACTGCCCAAGATGGACGGCAAGGCCAACTGGGCGCTGGCCGACTACATCGCGCCGCGGGACAGCGGCGTGCAGGACTATATCGGCGCCTTCGCCGTCACCGCCGGCATCGGCATCGAGCCGCACGTCAAACGCTTCGAGGACGCCGGCGACGACTACTCCTCCATCCTGCTCAAGGCGCTGGCGGACCGGCTGGCCGAAGCCTTCGCCGAACTGATGCACGCCCGCGTGCGCCGCGAGTTCTGGGGCTATGCCGCCGCCGAGCAGCTGGACAATGAAGCGCTGATTGACGAAAAGTACCAGGGCATCCGCCCCGCGCCCGGCTACCCGGCCTGCCCGGACCACACCGTCAAGACCGCGCTGTTCGAGCTCTTGGACGCGCCGGCCATCGGCATGACGCTGACCGAAGGCTATGCGATGCTGCCCACCGCCGCCGTGTCCGGCTTCTACCTCAGCCATCCGGCCTCGCGCTATTTCGGCGTGGGCAAGATCGAGCGCGACCAAGTGGCCAGCTACGCCCAACGCCGCGGCGTCAGCGTGGAACAGGCGGAACGCGACCTCGCCCCCAATCTGGGCTATGACGCCTGAGGCGGGCAAGCCCTGGCCCAGGCTGCTGCTGGGCAGCCTGATCTTCGGCGTCGGCGCCTGGCTGCTGTTCAGCTTCCGCGACCGCTACGTGGTGCTGTTGCTGGCCGGCGCGCTGCTGGCCTGGCAAGCGTTGCCGGCCGGCTTTAAAACCCGCGCGCTGTTGTTGAGCGCGGCCGCCTGTCTGCTGGACTTCGCCGTCTCCGGGCTGGGTCTGTACCGCCTCGTCGGCGTCGGCGGCCTGCCCTTGTGGCGGGTCGTCTTGTGGCTGAGCTTCAGCTGCTGGTGGTTGCGGTTGCTGGCGGTCTGGCGGCCGTCGCCGCGTCTGCTGGCGCTGGTCGGCGCGCTGGCGGGGCCGCTGCTCTGCTGGTGCGGCCTGCAACTGCGCGCCCTGCAAGCCGGCGCGCCGCTGTGGCTGATGTTGCTGGCCTTGGCGCCGTTATGGGCGGCCTTGCTGGCCTGGACGCCGCGCTTGCTGCCGATGGACCAAGGATCGGCGGCGCAGGCGTGATTGTGGATAAGAAGGCGGTTCTTGCCGATCTGTGGATAAACTAACGCGTTGTCGCGTTCATGCCTTGAGCGCATTTGGCATCCCCCTGAATAAAAACCGCATCGTTTACGATGCGGTTTTTATTTATTTAATCCGAAAAATCATAATTCAATCCAAAGTTAATTAAATATGGATTATTAAAACTGTTGGAAAAGCGGTGAAAATTAACAAAGCGGCTATTTCAGTTTCAGCACAATCGTATCGCGGCGCGCCACAGGCGGGTTAGCCGCGTGCGCAGTAAGAAGTTTTAATAAAAACTTATGACTTTGTTATTTTAACGGCGGCCGGGCATGGAAAATTCACACATGAAAATCATTTCGAAAATCACATAATCATTGCAACCGGACGGCAGGCTCGCAACGAGGAATTGGCAGATTCCGAGCGAATCAAGGCGGCCTCGTCCGGTATTTTTGGATGATGAAAACCGCAATAACGATTTTGAAAAGGATATTCCGTGAATAAACTCATTGTCGCCGCATGCCTGTTGGCCAGCGCGCAATTGACCGCCGCCGCGCCGTTCTCTCCCACCGAAACCCATTACGTCAAATTGGATTTCCGCGGCTCGTCCGGCGGCAATATCTGCGGCGGCTCGCTGGTGGGGCCGGACCTGGTGCTGACCGCCTCGCACTGCATTCTGGACAACTGGAACAGCGTGACCGCTCATTACGGCCGTCACTTCGCCCAGCGCGTGGAAACCGCGCGCAACAACGCCAAGCCCAACTGGATCAAGTTCGACCACAACGGCGTAGCGGTGGACCTGGCCCTGCTGAAACTATCCCGCCCCATCGCCGGCCTTGACGGCGCCAGAACGGTGCCGGTGGTGGCGCAGGAGGACTGCAACGGCGCGATAGGCGCGATGCAAGCCAATCTGCGCATGGCGGAGACCGGCGGCCAGCTGGCGGCCAGTCTGATGGACGTCCGCGTCGCCAATATACAGCGGCTGGGGCCGTCGCCCTTGGCCAACGGCGTGTCCCTGCTGGCCAACGGCACGGTGGGCCGCGGCGGGGACTCCGGCAGCCCGTTGCTGTCGCCCAAGGGCGTGCAAGTGGGCGTATACAACGGCAACGCCGGCAATGTCTCCGCCTACGCCGCATTGTGCAAATACGCGGGCAGCATCAAGGCCTGGTCCGATGTGCTGAGCCCGTCCGGCAGCCAGACCCCGCCGCCCGGCGACTGGGTGTGGCCGGACGCCGCGCGACGCTGAAACCGCGCGTCCAATACGAAAGCAGCCCTTGGGCTGCTTTTTTTGTGTTGGAGTCGTTGAACAGCTTCTTCGCCGTTTAGAACCGCTCGATATCGGTCAGATGATAGCGGCCGGTGCGGCTTTCCTGGCAGAACACCTTGGCGCGCACGGTGATGCGTTGGCCCTTATCGCGCTCCATATCGCCCTGGTTCAAGGCCAGGCTGCGTCGTTCCTGCTCGCCGCAGGGGCCGCCGTCGTCAAAGCGCTGCGCTTGCGCCAGCTTCAAATGAAAGGCCTTGAAAAACGTGCCGTCGGCCTTGCTGCCGGACTGCACCGGCCCTACCACGATACCGCTGAGCCCAATGCTGGTTTCATCGTCTTCACCTATCTCCACCGGCTTGGCGGCCCAGGCAGCGTGCTGGAGCGCGAACATCTCGATGGCCGGTAGGCAGGCCTGTTTCAAGCGTTTCATAAGACTCCTCGTTCATCACAAAAAGCTGTCCCGGCGAGCTCGGCCGGGAGCCGACATTCTATGCAATAGAATCAAGATGTCCCGATTTTTCTAAAATATAGGGATCAATCGACTTGTGATTCAGTCAAGGCGGGGCTGGCAGTCACGATGAATGCGCGATGCAGCGTAGCCACCTTTATTGATCGGCAGCACGGCTGCTGAACAGCCCGGCGCGACTCTTGCTTGCCTATCTTCGACATGCTTCTTGTGCGAACATATCCATATATGCATAATCCAGCACTCAAAAAATGACTTTCAACTATAAAAATGCACTTGCGTCTTGTTATCTTCCTCATCCTGGCGGGCAGCTTGGCAGTGGCCGCCTGTTCCAGCGGCCCCGCCGCTCTGCCGGTCCGTACCGGCGTCTTCGTCGATAGCCCGGTAGCGGGCCTGGACTACGACAGCGGCAGCCATGCAGGGAAAACCACCGCCAACGGCGAATTCCGCTATCTGGACGGCGAAACCGTCGTCTTCCGCATCGGTCAGTTGGAGCTGGGCCGCAGCTTGGGCGCCCCCCAGCTTACCCCGCTGCAACTGGCTGGCAGCCAGAATCCGATGGATCCCAAAGTGCTGCGCCAAGTGCAGTTGCTGCTGACGCTGGACGAAGACGGCAACCCCAACAATGGCATCCAGATCAGCGCCGATGCCGCTGCTCGCTTCACGCGCAGCCAAAGCCTGGAACAGGCGGGAGAGCTGCAAACCTTGCTCAGGCAGTCCGGCATTGTCCGCCGTCTGGTCAGTGTTGATCACGCGGCAGGGCATTTCCAGCTTAGCCTAGCCGCGCTGGGTGAACAGCCGCCCACCCCGCGCTTCATCCCCTTGGCGGAGAGCGATGGCACACCGCTAGTCGGTTTCGCACAACGTGCAGGCTGTGTACAGGACAAACAAACTGGCCTCACTTGGGAAGTGAAGGCTGAGCACGGCCTACGCGGCCAGTCCTACCGGTACTACGCCAGCGCCAGCGCCCATCAGCAACAAGCAGCCCAATGTGGACCGAAGCAGACAGATTGTTTGGTCGCCACCTATGTCCAGGCGGTCAGACAGCAGAAGCTTTGCGGTTTTGATGATAGAACGGCGGGGGGTGATCGTGGTTGGAGGCTGCCCACTGAGAGAGAGTTGAAGACATTGCTGGACTGGAGCCAGTGGGACAGAACCCTTGGCCTACCGGCTTTGGATCGCTACGCGTTTCCTGATGCGGCGGCCACCTTCTATTGGACTGGCACCAGCTACTCCGAAGAGAGCACAGCGGTGGTTGCCTTCGATGATACTCACCGCAGCTTGGCCAATCTCAGTCTGGGCCAGGGGCAGACAGCCAGAGTACGCTTGGTGCGAGGTCCCAAGCTGGCGGACGAACCGCTGCCGCATGGCATGGCCAACTCCTCATTGGCCTATGGTTCACTTCGTTCCGATAGCCCATCTGTCCTCCGTGCCTCGGGCCGTCCGCTCTGATTACTGGCTGTTCGCAATCCCTTTAATGCCGCGTCGCGAAAGACGCGGCATTCAGTCTCTCCTGATCTAGAACCGCAAGCCACCCTTGTGACCGCGAGTGAGCAAGGCGCGACCCCGGCTTGCCTATCCTCGACATGCTTCTTGTACGAACAACTCTACAAACGCATAATCTGCCGTTTTGAAAATAGTTCTCAATTACAAAAATGCACTCGCGCCTTGCACTATCCCTCATTCTGGCGGGCAGCCTGGCCGTGGCCGCTTGCTCCGGCGGCCCCGCCGCCCAGCCGGTCCGCACCGGCGTCTTTGTCGATAGCCCGGTAGCGGGCCTGGACTACGACAGCGGCAGCCATGCCGGCAAGACCACCGCCAACGGCGAATTCCGCTATCTGGACGGCGAAACCGTCGTCTTCCGCATCGGCCAGCTGGAACTGGGCCGCAGCCTGGGCGCGCCCCAGCTGACTCCGCTGCAACTGGCCGGCAGCCAGAACCCGGCGGATCCCAAAGTGCTGCGCCAAGTGCAGCTGCTGCTGACGCTGGACGAAGACGACAATCCCAACAACGGCATCCAGATCAGCGCCGACACCGCCGCCCGCTTCCGGCGCAGCATGCGCTTGGAACAGGCCGGCGATCTGCAAATCCTGCTGGACAGCGCCGGCATCGCCCGCAGCGTGGTGGCCGCGGACTACGCGGCCAGCCACTTCCGCCTGAGCCTGGCCGCGCTGCGCGAACAGCCGCCCGGCCCGCGCTTCACCGCACTGGCCGAAGCGGACGGCGCACCGCTGACCGACGCCGGCGAACGCGCCGGCTGCGTGAAAGACAAGCAGACCGGCCTGATCTGGGAAGTGAAATCCGTGCAAGGCCTGCGCAGCCAATTCCACAGCTATTACGCCAGCGCCAGCCGCAATCCGGAACGCCCGGCCCAATGCGAACCCGGTCAGGAAGACTGCCTGGCCGTCACCTACACCGAGGCCGTGAGCAAGCAAAAACTCTGCGGCTTCGAAGACAGCGAAGAAGACATCGCCGCGGAACGCGGCTGGCGGCTGCCCACCGAGCGCGAACTGAAAACCCTGCTGGACTGGAGCCAGTACGACCGCTCGCGCGGCCTGCCGGCCATGGACCGCCACGTCTTCCCGGACGCCGAAGCCGCCTTCTACTGGACCGCCACCAGCCGCCGCGGCGAAGGTTCGCTGGCGGTGGCCTTCGACGACACCCACCGCACCCTGCCCAGCGTCAGCCTCAGCCTGGGCCAGCCGGCGCGGCTGCGCCTGGTGCGCGGCCCCAAACTGGCCGACGATCCCAATCCGGAACAAAATCAGACGAAGCCGCCGGCCTACATCCCGGTCAGCGCCGACGGCCAACTGGCCGCACCGGCCCAGGCCGCCTGCGTCGACGACAACCAGCATCCGGACGGCTGGCGCGACGTCATCCTGTGGCAGGCCCGGCCGCAGCCGGCCGGCGCGGCCAGCCTCAACCCGGCGCTGGCCGCATTGCAACAGCAGCGGCTGTGCCAGCAGGACAACTGGCGGCTGCCCACGGTGGCCGAGGCCATCCGCTGGCTGCAACTGCAACAGGACCCGGACTATCCCGCCGCCAATGCCGCCGCGCGGGTATGGGCGCGCGACGCCGGCGGCGAACTCTACGGCCTGGACCGCGACGGCGGGAAACAGAGCGCCGCCCGGCTCGCTGCTGAGGCCGAGCAGCCGCTGCTGGTCGCGCTCTCCATCCGTCCGGCCAAACCGCCGCTGCCGGACAGCGACGGCAAGGCGCCGGACGCCGCCCAGCTGGCGCAATGGCGGACCAGTTACAGCCAATACCAGCCCGGCGCGGAGCGCCAGGCGGCTTGGCCTGCGCCCACGCTGGACGCGGCGGCGCAAGCCGGCTTCCGCGATCTGGGCCTGCTGCCCGCGGCGCCGTTTCCGGCCGACAACCCCTATAGCGCCGCAAAAGTGGTGCTGGGCGACAAACTGTTCCGCGATCCCCGGCTGTCCCGCAACAACCGCATCGCCTGTATCAGCTGCCACGCGCCGGAACACGGCTGGAGCGATCCGCGTCCGGTGTCCCAAGGCCACATCGGCCAATTGGGCGGCCGCAACGCCATGACCCTGCTCAACACCGCCTACGTCGGCGCGCTGTTCTGGGACGGCCGCGCCGCCAGCCTGGAAGAGCAAGCCAAGGGCCCGGTGGTCAACCCGCTGGAAATGCATCAGCCGCTGGGCCAGGCCGTGGCCAAGATCGCCGCCGCGCCGGAATATGCGCCGCTATTCGCCGCCGCCTACGGCGACAGCCGGGTGGATCTGGACCGCATGGCCAAGGCCATCGCCACCTTCGAGCGAACCCTGATCAGCCAGGACAGCGCCTTTGACCGCTTCCTCAAGGGCGAGCGCGCCGCGCTGGACGACCAGGCGCTGTGGGGCCTGCATCTGTTCCGCACCAAGGCGCGCTGCATCAACTGCCACAACAGCCCGCTGCTGTCCGACAACCAGTTCCACAACACCGGTCTCAACTACATCGGCCGCAATAAGGAAGACCTGGGCCGCGGCGGCGTCACCGGCTTGCGCGCCGATCTGGGCAAATTCCGCACCCCCACCCTGCGCGATCTGCTCTACACCGGCGACTACATGCACACCGGCGACATGCCGCTGGATGAAGACGGCGCCGGCGTGATCGAGTTCTACAACAGCGGCGGCAATCTGGTGGAAGTGGTGGGCGTGGAAAAATACACCCTGCCCAAGCCCTCGCCGCTGCTTAAGCCGCTGGGCCTCAGCGCCGCGGAAAAGCAGGCGCTGCACGCCTTCCTGCAAGCGTTGTCCGGCCCGCTGCGGCTGCAGCCGGCGAGCGAAGCTGAGCTGTTCCGGCGCTGAGAACCTGTTTACGATCTGCTGACGCGTCGTCAGCATGGCATTGAATCTCCATGGCCCGGCCTCGCCGCCGGGCCGCGTTCGCGCTGGAATCCACTGGCGCAAACGCCGTTTACGGTTTATTTCAAAATATCGCGGCATGACATGCGCGTGTTTTACAAGCGGAAACCGTGAACAACAAGGGGAGATGCGATGGCGTGGTCTTTGCAAAGAGCTTTCAATAACGCCGGGAACGGCGCCAACGCCGCCGGGGTGTGCGAGGCCGCGGTCTGCCTGTGGCTCAAGCACATCCAGGACCGCGTGGGCAAACGCAACTGGGGCAGCAGCGCCGGCGACTACCTGCCCACCACCCAACAGGCGGACGCGCTTTACCAGCAGTTCGACAACGGCGCCTATCTGTTCCGCTTCGCCTCCTACCTGGAGCAGCGGGTCTATCCCTCGGTGGCCGCCCACAATCGGGTGGGAGACGCCAATCACGCTGAAACCTTCGGCCTCACCTTCTGCCACTACTGCAACAACGCCCACGGCGCCAGCGCCCAAGCCTGGCAAGACATCCTGGAAAATCGGATGGTGCGCGGCGACGCGCTGTTCCTCAACCTGATGCATAACGGCGGCGCTTCCGGCCACGCCGTCGGCGTCTATAAGGGCAGCGACTACATCTGGGTGTTCGATCCCAATAGCGGGCTCTACCGCGGCAATGTCAGCGCCGGCTGCTGCAGCGCGGCGGACTTGTTCCGCGCGGCGCAATACCTGGCCGGGCTGACTACCGGCTACTGGAACGAGACGGTTTACTACGGGCTGCATATGCGGGCCTGAGCCGAGCGCCGCGTAAGGCCGCGGCGCGCGGGCGGGTGAGCGAAATTTGATAGCAGGGAAACAGGGGTTTACTCACTATCGAAACCATTCGCTTCATCATCCCGCTCGTTTCAGCCCATGACCACACTCAATCTCAATACTTTCGTCCAGGCGGCTAGGCTTGGCGGCAGAGTCGTCGTCAATGAAAAGACGCCTGAACCCACGGTGACCGTCGCCAGCCAAGGCTTCAAGGGTCGGCTCTATGCCTGCCTGTCCCAACTACCGCTGCTGAAAAACCTGGAAGCCGTCAAAAGCTATAGCCAGCGCGTACAGGCTGAAAACCAAACCGCTCTGGGCGTCTTCATCAACACGCTGTCCCGGCGTTATGGCCAGGAAAGCGCCCAAGCGGCGCTGGACAGCATGGGCCGGCTCCAGGGCGCGCCGCTCAAGCAGCGGGTGGTGGAGCAACTGATTGCCGTGGCCGAACGCTTTCATGGCCAGGGCGACGCCAAGCCCTTGGCGCGGCAAGTCGTATTCCGCTCTTGGGAATGCAAGGGCATGGATCATCCCGGCCACGCCTCCGTCACCATCAAGAACAAAATCGATGTGAACGCCAATAAGCATGTGCAGGAGCACATCAGCTGGTGGCCGTTTAGCGACGCCCAGGGCGGGCAAATCGGCCGTCTGTTTGGCCAGCGGCAGGGAGGTTCCCTGGGCAGCTATCGGGAGGACAAGCAAGAAGAGGTTTCCAGCCGAACCGCGCAGAAACTCAGCGACGGCGAAGACGCGCGTCAGCAACTGGGTACCGCGGGCTATAAAGCCGCCAGCCAGGACCTGATGGCCAAAGCCCAGTACTACCCCCGCGCGGAACAAAAACGCACGCGGGACGGCGGCTGGGGCGTCAGCGCCCGCAAAGTCTATCTGCCGATGATGGGACGCAATAAGGAAGTGGCCGCCAGCGGCAAAACCGCCAAATTCGTATTGTTCGGCCTCAATGAAAAAGCCATCCTCCACGAGGCTCGTCACGTCAAGCAAGAAGCCGCCGAAGGCCGGATTGGCTATACCCTGGCCAGCACTGAGGAAAACTGCGCCTCCATGGCGCTGCGCATGCTACGCGCCGGCGGCGCGGAAAACTTCGTGCCGTTCAGCGCCAGCTGGGTCACCGAAGACCCCAACAAGGCCCATGCCTATGCCGAGCGCCTGCAAGCCAGGATGGACAGCCTCAACCGCCAGGTCGCCGACATCGGCGAGCGTTGCAGCGGCATGCTGCAACAGCCCGGCGTCAAAACGGAATGGGACGGTTTCCTCAATCAGGGCCGCATGGGCGAACTCAAGAGAGAAATCAGCCAGCTCAAGCAGCAAATCAACAAGGAAAGAAGACCGGAAGCCCAAGCCGTGCAACGCCAAGCGTTGAAGGAGCGCAATGCTCAGCAAGTCTTTCGCATCGGCGCCCACTTCGAACAATTGGCCGTCGGCAGAGCTGACGCCCTGGGGCTGGTCAAGGCCATGCGTGAAGGCGCCCCCAATATCGACGACGACGCGGCCGCCCTCACCCGTAAAACCGCCGGTCTGGTGGAGGCGTTGCACCACTATCTGGAGAGTCATCCCCAAGGCGCGGAGCAACTGAACCTGGCCGCCCACGCCATGATCAAACGCAGCGAAGAGCTGATAGGCCTCGCCATTCAATGAGCGCCGCGAACCGTTGCCGGTCCGCTCACAAGGTATCTCCATGGACAAAAACGCAGAACTTCTAGACAGCCTGGGCCGCGCCATCGGCATGGAACTTACGCTGGACTCGCACGGGCAATGTTTTCTGTTGCTGGACCAGCGGTTGATGCTCTCTATTCGCAGCCTGCCCGACAGTCTCATCCTGTACGGCATGCTGGGTGAATTCAGCGCCAACGGCAGTGCCGGGTTCTGGCAACAAGCGCTGGCCCTTAATCTGACGCTGGCCGAGGCCG
This sequence comes from Chromobacterium sp. FG22, assembly GCF_057809415.1. NCBI lineage: Bacteria > Pseudomonadati > Pseudomonadota > Betaproteobacteria > Neisseriales > Chromobacteriaceae > Chromobacterium > Chromobacterium sp. FG22. The sequence continues at coordinate 271,729 of NZ_JBMDJX010000002.1, forward strand.
GCGAGGGCAGCTTGGCGTTTGACGACAGCACCGGAGCCGTCATGCTGGTCAAACACTTGCCCAGCGATACGCTATCGTCCCATGACTTCATCGAAGCCGTGGACCGATTCGCCGCTCGCTTGGAACAACTGATCGCCTCGTTGGGAGAGATGGAAAGCTTCGATGCGCCCACCGGCTTGCGTTGCTGATTGAGGACGCCTACACCCGGGCTACTTCCCGTGGTTTCAAGCCTGCTCGGCCGCATTGCCCGCAACATCGCCAACGCGCAGCAGCGCGGCGTGTGGCTGGTCTTCTTCAACCTGCTGGACCGGGTGCTGACGCTGGGCCTTTGCAGCCTGGACGTGCTCGCCCATATCGATGGCCAGTACGACTGCCTCCGGGCGCTGGAAGCGAAAAGCAAGGTGGGGAAGGTTTAAGTCAGTCTGAGAAGTAAAAAGCCCGGCGTTGCCGGGCTTTTTCAATGAGGCGTTGGTTAAGCCACGCCGATGCTTCCATGCGTCACAAACCCCGGCCGTTGAATCAGCCGCTGATAATAGGCGTGCGCATGCGGCAGTTCCGGCTTGTCGAAAGGCGTCAGCTGCCAGCGGTGGATGGACAGGCCGAGCACGATGTCGGCCAGGGTGAAATCGTCGCCGCAGATGTAGGGTGTATCCTGCGCAGCCAGTTGCCGGTCCAGAATGGCCATATAGTGGCCCCATTGCTGGATGCTGGCCTGGATCCGCGCCGGGTCCTGGTGTTCCGGGCTGTGGCGGCTGAGGCCGTGGAAGGCGTAGCCCCAGGAGCCGTTCAGCTCGGTGGCCTGCCAGTCCATCCATTTTTCCACCTGGGCGCGGCTGCGCGGATCGGCGGGCAGCAAGTGGCTGGCCCGGCGCGAGTCGGCCAGGTAGCGGCAGATGGTGTTGGATTCCCACAGCACCAGGCCGTCGTCCACCACTGTCGGAATCAGCGCATTGGGGTTGAGCGCCAGGAATTCCGGGCTGCTGGCGGACTGGAAGCCGCGGCCCCAGTCTTCGCGTTGGTAGTCGATGCCGATTTCATGACAGGTCCACAGCACTTTGCGGACGTTGATGGAACTGGTGCGGCCCAGGATGCGCAGCATGGAAATCTCCGGCGATGAGGTGGAAATAAGCCGGATCAGTGTAGTCCCGCCGGGGGCGGGCATGCCATTGAAATGGCGAATTGTGGCGGGGATGCGCCAGCTTGGCCGGAAGCCGCGGGATCGGGCTTGGCAAGCGCAAGGCCCTTGTCATATCATGGCTGTCGATTTGGGCCGATAGCTCAGCTGGGAGAGCGCTGCGTTCGCAATGCAGAGGTCGGGAGTTCGATCCTCCTTCGGTCCACCATCCCCCTTCGCTGTTTTCATCAGAGACCGGAAACGTAGAGCGGCCAAACGGCCTGCTGATACTTCCGGTTTCGTGTTTCTGGCTGTCCTCCCTTCCAAAGCCATTCCCTTTTCTTCTTCCTCCTCCGCTGAAAGCCTTGCCCAGTCAATTCTCTTGCGTTTGAAACGCGGTCTCATGGGATAAGCGTCCAAGCGCATGGGAAGCGTGGACGGTCAGGGATGACCCGGTTTCAGGGATAGGTGATCATGAAAATGGCCTTGGCATTGGCGTGGCCGGCGGTGACATTGCCGGTGCGCACATAGTTGGCGTACAGCGACATGCTGACCATCCCGTCCACGGGCGATCCCATGTCAAATGCGCCGGTTTCCGATCCGAAAGTGATTCCCGCGCCGCCCTCACTCCGGCTCAATTGCAGCCCCAGGCCTTTGGCCGCGCTGACTCCCCCTTCGGTATTGGCGTCGATGCTGAGCAGTTGGGTGTTGTTACTGGGCTGGTTGGCGTCGCTGAATTGAATCTTGGGCTGGGCTTGGGCCGCGCATTTGCTGAGCAGCAGCGAGAATTTATGGGGCGTCCGGGTGGATGGCTGGTTCAAGGCGGGGAAGTCCGCCGGGGAGTATTGTCCCATCGGCACAATCACATTGGCGGTTTGCAACTCGCAGGTGTTGGCCACGGGCACGCCGATGTCCAACAATTTGCCAAACGAGCCCTGCTGGTAACAAACGCTTCCGGTCACGCTGCCGTTGCGGGTGGCGTCGATGTAGAAGGCGGCGTCGGCGCCGGGCACGTTCACCACGGTGCCGCCCGAAGTGGGGCCTGTCAGGATCAGTTCTTGGTAGAGCTGCAGGGTCAGGGTGTCGAATGCGCCACCGCTGGTGCGTTCGGCGGGTTTCGAATTCAGCACGCCGCCCACGCTGGGGTCGTAGGGCAAGGTGGGTTCGCCATTGTCGGTGCGGTAGCTCCAGCGTAAACCGATGCCGGCGATATTGGTGGGAATGGTTTCATAGGAGCCAAGCTGGCCGCCGTTGCCGCTGGTCCAGGCGCCGCGGATGCGCACGATGTCCGGCCCGCCGATCTGACCCTGGTATTCACCGCGCAGAGCAAGGCCGCGCTTAGCCAGCACGGAGCCCAGTGGCTTATCGGCGGTAATGGTGATGGTGCTGCCGTCGTTCTGGTTTTTCCAGGGGCCGGGCACGGTGTTGGTGAGCGTGCAGTTGCGCGCCGCCGCCGCCGCGTGGGCCGCGGCGCCATGGGTCAGCAAGAGAGCAGCCAGGCTGGCCGCGCATGCGCGCCAGGCAAGCCGCGCCAGCGGTTTGGAGCCAGTTGCGAGGGCCATGTTTTCTTCCTTCATTGGGGGATGACGGTCCGCGCCGCCCGCTTGGGGGCGTGGACCCGGTTAAGGTGCGGATACCCGGCCGCCGGACAGGCCGGCGGCCGGGTGGGCGAGGCGTGCTTAGAAGGAGTAGTAAGTGGAAATGGTGCCCTGGTTGACGCCGTACAGCGGCACCAGCAGCGCATTGCCCATCACTTCATTGGCGCGCATCAGGCCGTAGTTCCAGCCCACCAGGCCGCCATAGGTCTGGCGCCTGCCGTTGACGAAGTTGACCTTGCTGGTGGCGGTGGAGTAGTCGACGGTGCCGGCGTTTTCGTTCATGCCCACCAGGCCGCCCAGAATGCTTTCCACGCCGCCGCTGACCGCGCCGCTGGCCACGGAGCTCTGGATTTCGCTCTGGTTGAGGCCTACCAGGCCGCCGACAATGCTGCGGTAGTCGCCGTACACATTGCCGGTGGCCTGGGCGGTGGTGATGCGGCCGGCGTTTTCGCTATTGCTGTTGACGCCGACCAGGCCGCCGACGCGGCTGGTGTTGCCGCCGGAAACGTCGCCGGAGGCGTCCACGGATTCCAGATTGCCGCCGTTGTAGCCCACCAGGCCGCCCACTTGGCTATTGACCCAGCCGCTGACCTTGCCGCTGGCGCGGGCATAGCTGACATTGCCGCTGTTATTGCTGCCGATCAGGCCGCCCGCGCGGCTGTTATGGCCGCCGCTTACTGTGCCTTTCGCTTCCGCGGTGCGGATGTCGCCGCCGTTGTTGGTGCCGACGAGTCCGCCCAGGCTGGTGCCGGAGGTGTCGTAGACGGCGCCGTTGGCGCTGACATCCGTCAGTTCTCCGCGTTGGTTGAGGCCCACCAGGCCGCCGATGGCGGCGCTGCCCACGCCGGTGACCTTGCCGTGGGCGCTGGATTTTTCGATCTGGCCGCCTTCGTTGTAGCCCACCAGACCGCCGATGCGGCTGTCGTAGGTGGCGTATACGCTGTTGCTGGCTTGGGAGCCGCTGATCAGGCCGCCTTTGGCGTAGCCCACCAGGCCGCCGACATTGAGGCCGGCGCGGGCGTCGATGAGGCCGGCCGCGGAGGAGGCGGTGATCTCGCCGCCGTTGTTGAGGCCCACCAGGCCGCCCACGCCGCCGCTGCCGATTTCATTGCGCGGCATGTGATAGGCGTACACGCGCGCATCGGTCCGGGAGGCATTGATGTTGCCACGGTTTTCGCCCACCAGGCCGCCCAGCACCTGGGTATAGCTATTGCCGTAGACCGCGCCGGTATAGGCGGAGTTGAGCACCTCGCCGGTGTTGGCGCCGATCAAGCCGCCGACGATGTTCATCGGGCTGCCGTAGGCGTTGACGGTGGCGTTGCTGGTGGCGTTGTGAACGGTGCCGGTATTGCGGCCCACCAGGCTGCCGATCTCGACGCGGCCGGAGTAATTGGCGTAACCGGTAACGGAGCTGTTGAGCAGGTTGACGTTGCCGATGACGCCGGCGTTGTTGGCGAACATGCCCAGCGCCGGCCCGGCGTTCTGGATGTTCAGACGGCTGATGTTGTTGCCCAGACCGTCGAACACCCCGGAGAAGGCCGCGCCGCCGTTGCCGCCGATGGAGTTGAACACGCGGTTATAGCCGTCGATGGCGTTGCCCAGCACATAGAGGCCGTTCAGATTGGTGTTGACGGCTTGCAGCTGGGCCACGTCCTGGATCACGGTGTAACGCTTGCCGTTGGATTCGAAGCCGGCGCCCTTGCCGGACAGAGTGACGCGGTTGCCTGCTTTAATCACGCGCCCTTGGCCGGTAGCGTCTTCGTGGTTGAGCGCCAGGGCCGCGCCGGTGCCGCTCAGGTTGAGGTTGGCGTTGAGCATGAGCTGGTTCTTGGCTGTCAGCTCCACCGCGGCGCCGGCGCCGCTGGCGTTGAGGTCGGCGTTCAGATTGACGTTTTGCCGCTCGGAACGCAGCGTCAGCTTGTTGCCGCTGGACCAGTTGATCTTGCCATTGGCGTTGAGATCGCCTTGGGTGCTGACCAGTTCGATATGGGTGTTGGCCAGGTTGCGCGAGACGGTGTCGCTGTAGAGGCCGCTGGACACCGGGGTGGAGGCGGCGGGGCTGAGGTCCAACTGCTCGGCGCTGACTTTCCAGGTGCCGGTACGGCCGTTGCTGGCGGCGGTGGTGACGTTGGCGGCCAGCGCCACGGTCACCGCCTTGCCTTTGACCTCGATCTGGCCGCCGTCGCCCAGGTAGCTGCCTTGGGCGCTGGCGTTGAGCGTGCCGGCCACGTTGACGCGCTGGTTGGCGCCGGCGTCCAGCACGATCTTGCCCGCGCGGTTTTGCAGGGTGCGGGCTTCAATCACGCCGGTGTTGTTGACCACGTTGCGCAGGAAGGTGTCGCTGGCGCGGGCGGTCATCAATACTTCCCCGCCGTCGGCGCGCATCAGGTTGCCGTTGCTCACCTGGGCGTTCACCGCGGCTTCGTCCACTTGCAGGTTCAAGAGGCCGGAGCCGTCGAAGTTCAAGGTGAAGGCCTTGCCGCCGGCCAGGGCCACTTTGCCCAGATTGGCCTGGATCACGCCGGTATTGCTGACGCGCGCGCCCAGCAGCGCCACCGCGCCGCCATTTTGGGCGACGAGGGCGCCCTGGTTGGAGACTTCGGCCGCGGAGCTGCCTTCAAAACGGAAGTTGCCGGCCATGAAGCGATCCACCGAGAGGTCCTGGGTGGAGGCGACCAGGCCGCCCACGTTGACTTGCGCGGTTTTGCCGAACAACACGCCATTGGGGTTGACCAGGAAGACGCGGCCGTTGGCGTTCAGCTGGCCCATGATATTGCTGCCGTCCACACCCACCACACGGTTGAGGGCGATGGAGCTGCTGTTGGGCTGATTGAAGGTGACTTTGTTGCCGTTGCCGATGTTGAAGCTGTTCCAGTCGATCGCCAGCTTGTCGCTGGACTGATTGACGGACATTTGCTTGCCGTTGTCGAACACCAGAATGTTGCCGTTGCCGGCCTTGATGCTGCCGCCGTCAGGCAAGCCGGCCGCCTGGACTTGCGCTGTCAGCAACAGAGCCAGAGCCGGCAGGCCGCGCGCCAGCAGGCGGCTGCCGCTGCCCGGCTTGCCGCGCGCGCGGCTCAGTTCGCTGCCAACGCTCCAGCACTGGCGCAGGGAATTCCAAATCAGGGCGTAATTCTTATTCATGACAACTCCATCTTGTTGTTTAGCGAAATGCAGGTTCCCTTGGTGGGAGGGTGTATCCAGCGCAGCGACGTTAAAGTTGCCAGGTCGTTTGCGCCCAGATGCCGGGGGTGCGCGTGTCCTGGCCGCCGTCGTCGCCGACGCGCCAGGCCGCGCTCACATTCAGTCTCAGGCTGCCGCGCAGCCAGTTCAGGCCCAGCCCGGCCGCGGCGCGGCTCAGGACGGGGTTGCGATAGCCCCAATCGCGCTTGTTGGCGCGGGTTTGGCCATAGTCGTAAAACAAGGCGGTTTCCACGCCGGGCCAGGCGGCGTAGCGCAGCTCCAGGTTGCCTATCCAGCCTTGGTCGCCGCTGGCGTCTCCAGCCGGATAGGCGCGCACCGCGTAGGGGCCGCCCAAGCTGATTTTTTCCGAGGAATCCAGATTGCGGTCCGCCCATTGGCCGTTGAATTGGGCGTAGAGGCTGAAGCGTTGGCTGAGCCGTTGCAGGCGGACGGCGCTGAGGCTGAGCTTGCCGAAATGGCCTTGGGTATCGGCGGTCAGCCGGTCGTGACGCCGCGCGTTTGGGTCGTCAATGCCGAGCCGGCCGTAGCCGTAGGCCAGCGAGGCCTGGCTGATGCCGCCGCCGCCCCAGCCGTCCTGGCCGTTGGCGCTGAGCATGGCGGTCCATGAGCGCACGCGTTTGGCGCTGCGGCTGCCTAGCCAGTCGATGTCGTCTTTGAGGCGTTTGTCCTCATACATCAGTTGGGCATGGGCGCTGGCGTTCCGGCCGCGCCACAGCGCTTGGGAGAGAAAACCGCTCTGGATGCGCGCGTTGCCATGGGCTTCCAGGTCGCTGAAGTCCCGGCCCAGCCGGTATTCCATATTGGAATAAGCGGCGCCCACCCGTGTCAGCCAGGGGCCGACCGGCAGTTGATAGGACAGGCGCTGGTATTGCTGACGGCCGTCGCTGCCCATCGCCCGCAGGCTGAGCTGGTCGCCCAGGCCCAGCGGGCTGTTGAGATTGAGGTTGCCGCCCAAGCGATATTCGCCGGTGTATTTGCCGCCGTAATTGTCGAGCTCGATGCCGCCGCTCAGCCGCTCTCCAGGCAGAGCCTGCACCAGCAGATCGGAGCTGCCGGCCTGAGTGCCGGGCCGCAGTGTGGAGCGCACGCTGACGCCGGGCAGGTCGTTCAAGCGCAATAGCGCGCTATCCAGCGCGTCGCGCTCCACCAGCTGGCCCTCCAGCGCGCGCAGCGGCGTTTGCAGCACGCTATCGCGGGTCTTGGATTCGTTGTCCAGCGTCACTTGGCCATAGCGGCCTTCCTGAATCTCGATGCGCACCCAGCCGTCTTCGATTTCCTGAGGCGGCAGATACGCCTGGGCCAACAGGTAGCCGTGCTGCTGATAGAAGCGCGCGATGCCGGCGGCGGCGGCGCGCAGTTCGGCCAGGCTGAGTTCCCGGCCTTACCAGTCTTGCAGCTGCCGGGTCAGGACGGCCTCGTTGAAAGCGGTATTGCCGTGCAAGCGAAAACCGACGACCGATAAGCGGGGGCCTTCGTCCGGCGCGGATGTCGGGGGCGGAGTGGCTGGCGTGGCCAGTTCCAGTTCCGGCCCGGCGGATGGCGCCAATTGCGGCCGCGTCGATTCGATATCGCGCAGGGATTGGCCGGCGTCCGGCCGTTGCGCCAGGCAGGGAACGCACCATGCCAGGCTCAGGCCGGCGAGCAGCAGGCTGTGGGCGCGCAAGCGCATGATGGGCGCGCGGGATCTGGGGCGGGGTTTGATGTTCATGCTTTTGTCATTATTGAGAGGAGGTGGCGGCCGCGGCCGGCGTTTGCGGCAGGCAAGGCGCTTGCAGCAGGTCATAGCGCTGTTGGCGTTTGGCGCCCGACGTCGGGAGTGTGTAATCGATACGGCATTGTTGCCCCGCCGCGGCGCCCCACTCGACGATGACCCAGCCGCTGGGCTCCAGGCCTTTGGCGAAGAGCCGGCCGCCCTGTCCCACCACGCCGACCTTGTCGCCCTGGGGGTTGCGCGCGGTGGCGCCGAAGGGCAGCGGCTTGTCGCCGGGCAAGCGGCTGTCGATCAGGGTGGCGCGCGCGACTTCGGTGGCGTAGGACAGCATCACCACGGCGCCGGCGCGCGGGGCCAGGCCTTTGCCGGCGGACTGTTTCAGTTCCACGTCCAGCGGCATGCCCTTGGGGTTCACTTCTATGGTGTTGAGGTGGTAAGGCGTCAGGCTGGGCACCACGGCGTAGCCGCGAGCGTCCACTCGCGAGCGGGTGGTGCCGACCAAGGCGCCTTCGGCGTCCGGCACCCGCACCACGGCCAGGGTTTCGCCCAGGGTCTGCGCCAGGGTCACGCCGCCGGGGTGAGCCACCAGTGCGCCGGCGGCGCTGGCGGAGTACTGACTGTAGCCGCGGCCGGCGCTGATGCTGGCGTTGACTTGCGCGTAAGGCAGTTGATAGCCGATGCCGGCGCTGCCGCTGCTCCCGCCGCGTTCGGAATGGCTGGCGGAAACGGAGTAGTTGCCGCGGTTGTCCGCATCCAGCACACCGGACAAGGTGGTCGTGGTTTGCCGCCCGCTGCTGGAGTCATCCGAGACAAAGCCGCTTAGCGTGGGCAGCCGCCGGCTGTCTCCCAGCGGCATGCTCAGTGTCAGCGCATAGGTGGTCCGGCTGCGTTCTTGAGCGCTTAGACCCTGAGCCAGGTTGCGCGAGCGCTGGATGGACAGGTTGTAGCTGGCGGCGCGCACATTGCCGCCGTAGCCAACCGAGAAGTTGACCTCCTTGCTGTCGCGCCCCCAGAACTGCTGCATGGAGCCATTGGCGTACAGGGAGCCGCCGGCCAGTTGTTGGTTGATGTTCACATCGAAGCGATGACGCTGTCGCACCACGGAGTCCAGCGGCTGCTGGCGCTTGAGCCGATCTTCCGCGGCGATGCGGTCGATCAGGCTCATGAAGCCGGAGGTGGAGTAACGGTAAGCCAGCAGGGAGAAGTTGGTGCCGGTGGACGTCAGGTTTTTGCTGAAGGATAGCCGCAGGCTGTTGCCCTGGATGCGTTGGTCGCCGAACAGGCGGCTTTCGGCCCGGGTCAGATCGGCGGCGAACGCGCCGGCGCGGGTGTTGGCCGCCACGCCCAGCAGCGCCGCCGCGTAGCCGTCGGACAGCACCGCGCCGGTATAAGCGGTCCACATGCCGTTCAGGCCGCGCTTGTAGATGGCTTGGGCAAACAGGGGGGTGTCGGTCACGCCGGGCTGTTTGATCTGGCCGGCGGTCAGGCTGTAGCGCTGGACCCCGCCGCGCAGCAGTTGCGGGGTAGAGGCATAGGGCACGACGCTGCTGTACTCCTGGCCGTCGGCCTCGGTGATCTTGACCAGCAGGTCGCCGCCATCGCCGCTGGCTTGCAGGTCGTTGATGGTGAACAGGCCGGGCGCCACCGTGGTTTCATAGATCAGGTAGCCGCGCTGGGTCACGCTGACTTTGGCGTTGGTCCTGGCGGTGCCCTGGATCACCGGCGCGTAATGACGCTGGGTGTCAGGCATCATGCGCTCGTCGCTGCTGAGCTGGAGGCCGCGGAAAGACAGGCTGTCGAACAGCTCGCCGCTGCTGGAGGCTTCGCCCAGCACCAGTTGCGAGCGCCAGGCCGGCACATCGGTTTGCAGATAGATTGATCCGCTTTGATAGCGGGCGGCGCGTCCTGTCCCCCAAGACAAGGAACCGTTGTGGCGCAGCCGCCACGCGCCCAGGTTGAGGCCGCCGTTGAGGCCAAGATAGCCGCTGGTGGAGCGCGCGCCCCGGCTCTCGCTGTTGTACAGGTTGGCGTTGTAGTTGATCAGGCCGGCGGTGACGCCGCTTTCCCACTTTTCCGGACCGACATAATTGCTAGGGGTGGCAAAGTGCACAAAGAGGGCCGGTACTTGCAGGGACAGCTTTTGCTCGGCCATATCCACATTGACGCTGGCGCCCTGGATATATTGCGCCAGATCCCCGCAGAACAGCGCTTCCGGCATGGCGTTGGGCTCGCCCTCGCCGCTTTGTCCGCGCGCGGCTTTGTCCATGTCGATGCCCAGGGCTTCCAATTGCGTTCTCCGGAAGCAGGGCCGAGCGCCCGTGCCGGGCGTGGCTTCGGAAAACTGGATGTCCTGCATGCCTTGCCAGCGGCCGTTGACGCTGATTTCGAGGCGGTAAGCGCCCGGCGGAATCTTGCCTTCCCCTTCAAAGCGGCTGAGGTCCGGCGGCGGTTCTCCCGCTCCGGTAAACAGATAGGTGGCGTCGAACACCAGGTCGCGGCCAGCGGCTGGGGCCAGTTGGCCGGCAGGCTGCCGCGTGGGCGGCTGGGCGGTGACAAGCGGGGGGCTGCGGGTCTCCGCGGTGTCGGACAAATCGGTGGCCGGCTTAGTCGACGCGTTGGCTGACGGGGCTGCGCCGGCCAGCACGCCGCCAAACACGCTCGCCACCCACCAAGCCAAGGGCTTGGCTTTGGGCGCACGCGCCCAGGCTTTGTCGCTTCCGCTTAAGCCATTCATGAATTGCCTCGCTGTGTGCTGTGACGCGGCGGCAAGGGCCTGCCCTTGTCGGCTGTCGGGAATGAAACGCTTGGGGCTGGATGCAAGCCGCGCTTATTGCAGCCGCGCCTCCGCATCTATGGTTCCGCCAAAATCGCTGACCGCCTGAAATTGCAGCAGAGCGCCGGCTTTGAAGGCCTGGGCTTGCTGTTTGACGGGAAAGCGCTCGGAGGAGAAAGGCTTGACCATGTTGACCGCCACCTCGACCGGCTTGCCGCCGTCGATCACCAGCCTTGCCTGGAACAGGGAGACGAAGAACGGCGTAGGATTACGCGCTTCCAGATACCGCTGTCCGCCTTCCGTCACCACCGCCCACTGCATTTTTTGCGGAGCGAGCCCGGGCTCGTCGGTCAGGGACTGAGGCCGGAAAAAGACTTTTAGCCGCGTGCGGTAAGTAAATTGCAGGTAGTTGGCGCCTGCCGCCTTGGGCGGCACTTCCAGGAAATTGATCCAGAACACTGACTCGCGGTCTTGCGGCAGCGCGTTGCCGCCATAAATCATGCGCATCACCTGACGCTTGTCTCCGTCCATGCGGAAAATCGGCGGCGAGAGGGTGAACGGCACTTGAATATCGCTGGGCGCGACGGAGGCGTCGCCCAGGTCTAGCCAGGACTGCACCAGAATCGGATCCTGGCCCTTGTTTTCCAGCGGAATGCTCACTTCCCGCTCCTGGGCGGGATAAATGATCCGCGTACCCCGGATCACGAGCCCCGCTTCCGCGACGCTCGTCCAGCAAAAAGCCGCCACCGCACACACAGCCGCCACTCCCGCATACTTGCGCGCCATCCATGCCATGGCCGCTCCTCCCTAGCTGACAGTCAGAAAAACACGCTGATTACTGGTAGGCCAGCACGTAGTCGATCTGGCTGAATACCGCACCGCTGCCCGGTACTGTGCCGGTGTTGACGCGCTGCAGCTTGGCCGACAAGGGGATATTGGCGGAACGTTCCACCACGGGGTCGCCCACTCCCGGCACTGGCAGATTAAAGTCGGCGCTCGGCATATGCGCGCTATTGGTGGAGCCCAGCGGGATCTTGACCGCGCTGCTGCCAGAGCCGTTGTACAGTTCGATTTCCAGGTTGGACGCCGCGCTCGGCCCGCTCAGCTTCAAGCGGCCGGTTTCCTTGTTCACGTTCTGGTTATTGGGGTTGAAGGCGATCTGCACGCGAGAGGCGTTGCACACATCGGACTGGCCGGAAACCTTCAGGCTGAACGGCACTTCAGGGCTGCCGGTGGCATCGATTTGATCCGGTGTCAGGTTGTTGAAGTCCACCACTTTGTAGCCGTCTTCCTGACCATCGATCAGGCAAGTGCTGGTAGCCACGCTGCCCTTGAATACGATTTCACCGCGGTTGGCGGCAAAAGCCTGGGATGCCACGCCTACCGCCAAGGCCAGAGAAACCATCATTGCCAGCTTATTCATAAAGTGCTCCACATTTAATTAAGTTAAACCCTTAGCCGTGACCATGTTTTTCTGACCACTGCCGACTAGACACGCCGCAGATCACGTCTTCACGGCCTGCCGCCAATGGCGAAAGCCTCCGCCAATCAGCTCAAGCATTATCAATGGCCGCTCCATTTCATTGAATAAGGTATTTCTTAAAACTTAGTAATAATTAGCAAATTAAGAAATTACTTAATAGAAAAATAATAAAATATTGAGATGAAGATTCAGGTATTACTTATAGCCGAAACTTAGCTATCGCGGTCGAGATGCTTGATGAGCAGGGTGCTGTGGTGGAGTTTGGGCGTGACGCGGGCTTTATCCGCTAGCTGCGTGGATGAAAGGGTGGGAGGACGCCGACATTCCAATGTACGAGCAGGCGGATAAACCGTGCGACCGTCTCATGCTGAGCGAGGCGCATGGGGGAGCTTGAGTGGTCTTGGCCTGAACTGGCGAGGCGGCCGGGGGAGGCATCGGAGCACTGGAGCCGCACGGCGCCAGTCCAGCGAGGCTTGCCGTATTGAGATGGAGCAGTGGAAGTCATGAGGCATGTTGAGAAGCGGTGCTAGCTCCTCAGGATCTGCTCAAAGCCTGCTGCGCTTCGCGAAACGCGACACGGTGAGTACCGCATTCAAATGATCATATACCGTATGTACATTCCGCTTCTTCAGCTGTTTTCGCCTAGTCTCGCCTTTGCTCGCGAGACTTTGAACAGATTATCTGGCGGGGGCCGTCATCGCCGGAATCATCAGTCCCACGGTTCTAAGCATTGGATAGACTTCAAACGTTTTCGGTCCACATATGGGGAATATCGCCTTGTCGAGTACTGATTTTGAATCGCGGGAAGGCTGATGCAGTGAACCATTTGGATGCCTAAATAAGAATTATGAAAATATAAACGTTCCTCAAGAAGCAAAACCTTAGATGTGCTTACTGAGGTTTTTACTTTGGGATGCGGTTTCAAAAAGCAGATGCTTTAGCGGAATAGTCCCGTTTCTAAGCATAGGGTAATCAACTCTTGATCGCTGCGGGCTCCCAGCTTTCGCATGCCGGAAACTTTCTGAGCACTGATGGTTTTTTCGCTTCGGCTCAGCATTTTTGCTATCTCATTTAATGACATCCCTGTTACGAAGTGACGTAAAACTTCAAACTCTCTAGCAGACAGTTTGTTGACCTTGCCTCCTATCTTACCCTCGGGGGCATGGCTTATATTGGGGAGGGGAAGAATAGTCTTTCTGTTCACCACCTGTTCTAGCGTTCGACGTAACTCTGATAGGGGTTGGTTTTTCAGTACCACTGCCGTGACGCCGAGATCTTGTAGACTTGAAATAATCAAGTGATTGGAAACCATTGTATAAATGATGAACCTCACATTGGTGAAATGACGCAGTAAATACTCCATTAGCTTCATTCCGTCGCCATAATTGGTGTCGCCTGGCATGCTGTAATCAGCGATCACGATATGAGGCAATTCATTTTTCTTCCGAAAATTAATCAGCATTTCTACCAATTCAGTGGAGTTGTGCGCTTCTCCTACTACTTCCAATAGCGTATTGCGCTCCACCTCTTCGCGAATGCCCATCAAAACAATAGGATGGTCGTCGGCTATCAGTACTTTTATCTTGCTCATGGTGTTTCCAGTCGATTTAATTTCAATGCCTATTGCTTGATCAGCGGATGGTTTATAGATTGAAGAACCCGTTGTTCTTTAATGGTTTGTCAGCGCTTGCAAGGAGCTTTCCAAGCGCATTTGGAATTTTTCCAATTTTAAAATATCTTCTTGATTTAATTCATGTAAACCTGTGAAATGTGTTTCTAATATCTGGCCGTCAACCATCAGCGTTTTTGCGTTGACCACAGCTAGAGCGCCATTAATGCGGTGCAATATGGTGGCGACTTTATGTGGGTTTCGAGTCTTTGACGCTGCGCATAGCACGTCTAGATCGGTTCGCATGGTGCGCAAAAAGAGTTCTCGCATGGAAATGGGCACCATCAATTCATCTTGGATAGGAAAAAATGGCGGAGAGTGGGGAGCGGGGCTTTTTAATACTTTGCTCGTAAACCGGGTTAATACGGCACGCAGGCCGTACAGGCTGATGGGTTTAACCAGCCAAGCATCCATGCCTGAGCGTAGACACGCCTCTTCCTCAACGCGCATGGCGTTGGCCGTGACGCCGATGATAGGTATGTCCACGCCTTGACCCCGGAGCGTCATGGCTAGTTCGTATCCATTCATCAACGGCATATTGACATCTGTCATTACCAGGTCGTATGGACGCATATTCCAGTGCTTCAAGGCTTCGTGGCCATTGTTCGCCACACAGGTGCGACAGCCTAGCATTTCCAACTGTTCCTTCAAGATCAGTTGGTTGATGGGGTTATCCTCTGCGATCAGCACACTCAGTCCAAGCGCCGAAGTGTCGGCAACCGGCTCCGTCTGAGTCTCCCCGGGAAGTCCGTGTTTTGCCAGCCATACCGCTTGCAGAATGCCTTTGATATGGTGAGCGTTCACTAACCAACGATCATTTTGTAGCTGCGCTTGCAGCGGTCCTTCTGGAATGGCGATTACATGGGTGCTGAGCGGGTTTCGCGGCCATGCTTCCGCGGGGTCCAGATCCAATAGAATGAGTTCGGGGTCTTCCGGCGCAGGTTCCGTCGGGCTTAGCCAGCGGGTGTTGGCGCCCTGCCGGGTCAGCCAGCGTATCAGACTCTCGCCTTGCTCCTTAAGATGGGCGCGCAACAACACCGTAGTCTGGCTTAGCGGATACTCCGTTATCGTGGAGGCCGGCATCTGTTGTGCCAGTTCCAACGATAGAGTGAAGCTGCTGCCCAGTCCCAGATCGCTGACGACGCGAAGCGAACCGCCCATTAATTGACTGAGCTGCCGGCAGATCGATAAGCCCAGCCCTGTTCCTGCAATCAAACCAGGCAGGGCTTGCGCCTGATAGAAGGGTTCAAACAACTTGGCTTGTTGCTCTTGAGTGATGCCAATACCCGTATCTGCCACCTGCCAGCTTAAATTGACGCTGCCGTTTGGCATGAGGGTGGTTTTCAGGCGCAGTACAATCCAGCCGGACTCGGTGAATTTGATGCTGTTGCTAAGTAGATTGTTTAAAATCTGTCGGATGCGCGTGGCATCCCCCAATACCTGTTCCGGGGCATTTTCATCCAGATTGGCATAGAGTCGCAGCTTCTTGTTTTTAGCCATGGCGGCAAAGGCTCGTATTACCTCCTCGGAAAGATCTATCGGCGAGAATGACTGAGATTCCAGCGCCATTTGCCTGGACTCGATTTTGGAAATATCCAGTACATTGCTGATCAACTGTAGCAATAGCGAGGAAGAGTCTTGCATGGTGCTGAGGTAGACACGTTGACGTGGGCTGAGTGGCGTCATGTCAAGCATTTCTACTGTGCCTAGCAGACCATACAGCGGCGTACGAATTTCATGGCTGATGGTGGTTAGAAAATGGGTTTTGGCCTCATTCGCGCTATCTGAGGCCCGCTTTGCCGCCTCCAGCGCCATTGCGCTCGCCTTGTAATGAGAAATATCGCTGAAAGAACATAAGACGGCGCTTTTTCCACGGTGACGGGCTGGCGCAAAGCTGGCTTGCAGATAGCGTTCTCCAACACGAAGACAAGCGGTGCGCTTAGAAACGTCTTTTTCGTCAATTATTTCGCGCCAGAATGAGATTAGCTGAGGATAGTCTCTCTCTTGGTCAAACCATTCCTGTGCCAGAGGGTTGACTACCAAGGGTTGGAGAAGCGGTAATTCAAGAACAAACAAGGCGGATGGCGCGGTTTGAGTGACGACGCGATTGAATGCCTCACTTTCCAGCACCGCCTGATGTGAAGCTTGCGCCGGAGCCAGCACTCGGCGCCGATACCAACGCACTGCCAGGATGCCGCTCAGCGCCAGCAAGAGCGCGCTGATCATGAAGACTTGCGCATGCCAGTTTGTCAGAGCCAGTAAACGGCTATATTTCACTAGATATACTGCGGACCACTTCTGGGTGTCTTGGGCTGGAAAATAAAATAGCAAGCCGCCTTGGCTGAAATTTAGCCCCGCCTTTAACGTGGGTAATAAATCGGTATCGCCTTGCAATATCCGTCCATCCGGCGAGATCAAACGGACATCGTCAAATATTCGATGTTTGCTAGCGCCTCCCCAGCAGACATTTTTTATATCCAGCGCAGAAACTGCCATAATTCTGGAGCGATTGCCATTTTTCCAAAATTTTTCACTGATATAAGCGGGTATGTATGCAAAAAGAGTTTTTGATTCTGGGCCGTTAATACTTTTTCCGCTTATCCAATGCACCTTGGTCGAGTCATACCTTTGCCGCAGCAATGACTGCCGGATGGCGGTGGCAGTCGTTTGAAGATTGGTATGCGTCAGTGTCATTTCGGCCGTGGTATTGTCCACGGTTGGTACAATGAGGCTGGTCTCATCATCCAATGCCAGCAGGAAGCTTTGAGGAGCATCCGTTTTCGCCAACGACCAGTAGGCGCTATAGTAATCTGCGCTCAAGGCTCCCAAGGCGAACAGGCTGCTTGGCGGTTCTGGCCATTGATCTGCACGATAGCCCAGAGTAAACGGCATGGAGTATGGTGAACTACGCCCTTCCACAATGATGTAATTGCCATTCCGCGCAATAGGAGCACGGGTCGTGTCCAATAATTTGCCTAGTCTTTTGCCCATGAGGTCGGAGTTGCGCCGCGCGCCACGGCTTAGAAAGGCTTCATGTTCACGGATACCATTGGCAATGCATCTGAAGTGCGCCTGAGCCATATTCTGTTTTTCATCCAGCAGTAGCGACGCGGCCCAATAGCCGGCGGTTAATGCAAGTAGAACCAAGGACAGGACCAAGATCAGGCTCACATTGAGCTGTAAAGATGTTCTGATCAACTTACCGATGGATTGCGTATTATTTTCCATGACTCCGTTTCATTTACACGCTTTGAGCGGGTCCATTCTTTGGAGTGGCACGTAATTCCTGGCACCGTTGCGCCGTAGAACAGCAAGCGGCCACTAAGTTTGCATTGTTGTCCGGGGTATCGTTGTGTCGCCTGAGGCGTGCCGCATCCCCGGGTAAGGGATTCAGGCTACGCATTTTGGTATTGGCCGCGCGCGAAGCTGCGGATACAGTTTTCGACAGGCTGGGCAGTTTGCCTGCACCTGCGTCAAATCTTCGCTCCTGAGTCGATGGGTCTGGCTGCGCTATTGGGAGAGAGAGACTCTGGGGAGGAAAGTTCGCCATGCGCCTTCCTCCGCGTCAACGAGCTTAAGCACTGAAACAGCTTGGACAGACTGACTGGTTTTATGATCACGGCGGCTAGCCCTGCCTCACGTGCTAGTTGAGCCTCTTCTTTTAACGTGCTCGCCGTGGTTCCCACAACCAGAAAGCTAGGTGCTTGCTGGTGAATTCTGCGAGTCAATTCTCGACCGTTCATCCGCGGCATGCTGATATCTGTCAGCACCAGATCAAAGTCGTGGACACTCCATCGCTGCAGCGCTTCCTGGCCATCGGTCGCCAACTGCACGCGGCAGCCCAAGGCTTCTAATTGTTCCTTCAAAACCAGCCGGTTGATGTCGTTGTCTTCCACCGCCAAGACGCTCAGGTTCAATCTGCCGAATGCCGCGGTTCCGCTCCCCGTCGCAGGATGTTTGGGGAGCCCTAAGGTTGAGAGCACCGCATTCAAGATTAGCGTTGGGGCGTATAGGGAGATCCATTCGGCGGTGGATCGCGACACTTCACCGCCATGCCATATTCGCACTCCGGGCCAGTTGGCGCGCTGGCGCGGGTCAATGTTCAAGCGTATCTCTAAGCACAGTTTGTCGCGCGGCAAGTCTTCTATTGCGCAGGCTAGCGCCCTGCCGCCGAGAAAGTTCAACCAGTCGCACAGGCTATCGGCCAGTTCCCGTGCAGGGGCACTGATGTAAATCGGCTCTTGAGTCAAAGGTCGCGGTTGCGAACGGCTGTCCGCTAACGGTTTCAGAGGCAGCCACAGAGTAAAACTGCTGCCCAAGCCCGGTTCGCTCACTACCGTGATGTCGCCTCCCATCAGGGCGGCGAGCTGTTGACAGATAGGCAGGCCCAGACCGGTGCCGTTCGCTCTGCGACGGCCTTCGCCCACCTGGAAAAACAGCTTGAACAAAGAAGCTTGGTCCTCCGGGGCAATACCGATGCCGGTATCGGCGATCTGGATGGAGGCCTGGGCGCTGCCATCGCGTCCGTTGACCAAGCCGCAACGCATGACGATACGTCCATTGTCGGTGAACTTCACCGCGTTGCTGAGGAGATTGCTCAGAATCTGTCGTACTTTGCGCGGATCGCCCTGTAGTGGCAGGCTCAAGCGCGGATCGACGCAGGCGTAGATCAAGACGCCTTTGTTTAGAGCGGAGGCAGCATAGCCATGGACGACTTCATGAGCGAGTTCAAACAGATTGAATGTCTCTATCTCCAACTGCAACTGGCCCGCTTCTATTCTGGAAAGATCCAGAGCGTCGTTGATCAGCCCCAATAGCGCGGTAGAGGAGCTTTGGATCGCCTGCACATAGCCTTGTTGCTGGGGATCGAGTTGGGTGTGTTTGAAGAGTTCCAGATTGCCGAACACTCCGTATAGAGGGGTGCGGATTTCGTGGCTCATCGTGGCGATAAACGCGGTCTTGGCTTCATTGGCGGCATCGGAGAGTTGTTTGGCATGCTTCAGCGCCAGCTCGGCCTGCTTGCGCAAACTAATATTGCTCAATGCGCACAGGAGTACTTCCTCCCCATGGTAACGAGTGGGCACCAAACTGGCGAAGAAGTGGCGACCATCGAGAGTGGCCAGCTCTTCAGTGATATCCCCGACTTGCTGTAAACGGGTTCGTAAAAAGACCCGCTCCACCCATTCCGCGGATCTCCAGTCCTGGTCGATTGCGGGCAGCCAGTCGCGAGCCAGCTGATTTTCCAATACCGCCTGACCATCCCTGCGTCGCAGGACACAAAGCGCCACTGGGGCCGCGTCGAATACCGAGCGTAGAAATATCTCTGCTTCGGCATGTTGCTGCAGCCGCTGCAGAGCGGGCCGCACAAATCTGCGCAGCACACAGAGGCCGCCTAGGAGCAAGCCGGCGATAACGCCGCTTAAGATGACCAGGCTCTTTAGCAAAGCATCGCGCATATCATTGAGGAGGGCCGATTCCGGGTAGCGATAGGTCAACATCCAGTCAGGGCCAACCGGGAACTGGGCTTGGGAACTGAGCACAATAGGTAAAATATTAAGAAACGGCTGCCACGTTTTTTGTAGTGCCTCCAGGGTGGGCGCCGATGAGGCCGTCACCGTGTTGCCGTCGGAGTCCTGCAAGGCAAACTCATAGCCCGCAAAGGGGGCCTGGCTGCTCAGTACATCCCGTCCCAGGAACTCGAGAGCGAGCCAAGCGGGCTGTCCCTTGTTTCGCTGAGTTGGAGAGAGGAAAGGCCGTGCCATGTAAATGCGGCGCTGCGGATCTTGGGGGTCGAACAACCATACCATCCTGCCCTGCCACATGAGGGCCGCACTGTCATTCAATTGCCGGAGCACGGTGGCGGGAACCTCCGTGGTGACTGGAAAGCCGTTCTCCAGTCTGCTGACGGTCAATTGAGTTTGTCCCTGCAACAACAGCACATTGGTACGTAAGTCGGTCGCCTGGCTTTGATCGTCCAAGGACAATGTCAGGCTGCGTTGCGGTGGCTGTTCGCGTATCTGGCGGAGAGGGCTTGACTGGGCGGGAGGACGACGTTGATTGGTCGCGACGAGCTTATCTATTTTTTTTAGAAAGTCCGCACGAAGATTGAAATAATTCTTTGCGGCATAGGCCGCTTCATTCATGGAGAGGCGTTGGATTGCAATATGGTGGTTTAGTTGGAGATTCAAATAAATAGTCAAAATGCATATGGCGCACAAAAGCAGCGTCCCAGCCAATAACCACACAACACTTGTGGCCACAGACCGCCGAAATGGCCAGGGGCGAAGCACTAAGCACTTGATATCCATTGGAATATCGTAATTGCGAGTGCGGCAAGAAAAAATAAGTAATTTCTGAAAGCAATAAAATTTTTTCTAGTGGAAAAAATCATAAGCAGAGGATATGACTCACATGTCATTCTTGTGTTATTAATAATGTAAATTATATCGGCGTTCCAATGTAAATCATTGATATTTCATCAGATGAAAGTTGCAATCCGGTCAGGAAAATTTGAGGGTCGTGCTCTATGATTTACATTTCATCAGAATTTTATTTGCTTAGAGAGTTTTAATTTCCAACTTTAAGAGGGTTCGTGAAGTGATTATTTTTATAGTAAGCAAAGTGGGCGCGATATTACGAAAGAAGCTAATCAATATTAACGTGCCAAGTGTGTTTTTCGCCTTTGACATCAAGAGGCGCTATTCACGAAAAGCGCTTAGCTAGCAGGCTGATTTCAAATGAGAAAGCCACAGACCAAGCCGTTGCAGGGTCACTAAAATGGTCAGGATAGTCCAGGCTTTTCAGTCTATTGATGCTTTACGCCGGGTTTGGAACTAAATAGCTCTGGAGAGTGTGTAAGCTCGCCTGCTGGTTTCAATACTGAGTTTGTAAATGTGGGGGCCTGCGGATAGCAGAGCTGCTCAGTATTGTGGATAAGGTCCGCGGCATCCGTGCGCATTCGAATGCATTACGTAATATCACAAACCGCATAGGCTTCCGGGCGCGGATGTCTCAATTATGCCACCCCCTGCCGTGCGAAAAATCGCGCCGGCGAATCGCCGAAAGCGCGTCGGAACATCGCGATGAAGTTGCTGGGCGAGGCATAGCCCAAGTCGTCGGCCACCACGGCCACGGCGACGCCGCGCGCCAGCATTTCCATGCCGCGTATCAGCAGCGCCTGTTGCCGCCATTGTCCAAAACTCATGCCGGTCTGCGCCTGAATGTGGCGGCGCAAGGTGCGCGGCGACATCGCCGCCGCGTCCGCGCAGTCGGCCAGCGCGTGTTTGCCGGCGGGCTCGGTCAGCAGGCGATGGGCCAGTTCCGCGAGGCGCGGATGTTCCGGTATCGGCAGGCAGAGCGCCTGCTGCGGCGCTTGCCGCAGCTCGTCCAGCAGCACCGCGGCGATGCGTTCCTGCTCCGGCCGCCATTGCGCGTAATCCGTCCAGGTCACCGCGCGGCGCACCGCGGCGCGCATCAGTTCGGTGATCGCCAGCACCTGCGGCTGCGGATTCAGCGTCCGGCTCCAGTCCGGGCTCAGCAGTAGGCTCCAGCCGGTCAGCGCGCCGCTGACGCGCACACGGTGCGGGACGCCGGGCGGAATCCAGCCGGCGCGGTGCGGCGGCAGCACCCAGGCGCCGCGCGGGGTGCGGATCTGGATCAGGCCGGTTTCCACGCATAGCAGCTGTCCGCGCGCATGGCTGTGCCAGTCGTATTCGCGGCTGCCCAGCCGGTAATCGCTGTCTTCCCGGTCGTTGCCGGGGACGGCGATCAGCGGCGGGCCGCCGGTCCATTCGCTGAGGTCCGGCGCGTCTTCCGGCGGCGTGACGTCGATCTTGGCCATTTTTCACCATTTGTTGGCAAAACAGCGTTATAGCAGCTTTGGCGGAGGCGCACACAATCGTCGGCAAGGGTCGGGATGGCCGCCGGCGCGGCGGCGGTCCTGACCGGGTTTCCTCCTGATGAGCAAAGGACAAGCTATGCAATCTCTACGCATTGGCATCGTCGGCGCCGGCCTGGGCGGGCTGTGCCTGGCCCAGGGCCTGGCGCGCGCCGGCGTCGCCGCCACGCTGTTTGAACGCGACCAGGCCGCCGACAGCCGCTGGCAGGGTTATCGGCTGCGCATCGACGGCGATGGTCAGCAGGCCTTGCGGCAGGTCTTGACGCCGCGGCTGTTCGAGTTGTTCCGGCAAAGCTGCTCGCTGGGCGGCGACGATTGTTTCGTCGATCCGCAACTGCGCGCCTGGTCGGAACGCAAGCCGGCGCATTGGCGGCCGTCGGCGCAGGACGAGGACGCGGCGGAGCGCGATCTCAGCGCCAACCGCCAGACACTGCGGGAAATCCTGAGCAGCGGCTTGGAGGACCGGATCCGCTGGGGGCACGCGCTGCGCGGTTTCAGGGAGACGTCCGGCGGCTTCTTGCTGGATTTCCAGGACCGGCCTGAGTTCGAGGTGGATGTGCTGATCGCCGCGGACGGGGTGGCGTCGACGGTGCGCCGGCAGTTGGCGCCGGACGGAGATCCGGCGGACGAGGGCGCGGTGGTGCTTTACGGCCTTACGCCGCGGGACGCGCTGCCGTCCGAGGTGTTGACGCCGGAGTTGGGTCAGGGCGTGTGCGTGGTGTTCGGCGACGGTCTGACGGCGGTCATTGAGGCGATGCGTTTTCGCGCGCCCTTGCCGGAGTTGGCGCGGCGGCTGGCGCCGGAGGCGGCGCTGAGCCCGATGCAGGATTACTGGTATTGGGCCTGCGTGGCGCGGGCCGAGGATTTGGGCGGGGCTTTGCAGGCGGAGCGTTTGAGCGGCGATGCGCTGCGGGCGCGGGTGTTGCGGGCGACGCGCGGCTGGCATCCGCGTTTGCAGGCCGTTTTCGCCCATGGCGATCCGCAGTGCCTGGGCGCGCGCGCCATCCGCATGGCGGCCGAGGTGCCGGCCTGGCGGGGCGAGCGGGTGGCCTTGCTGGGCGACGCGGCGCACGCGATGAGCCCGGCCGGCGGGCTGGGCGCCAATACCGCGCTCTGCGACGGCGCGGAACTGGCGCGGGCTTTGGCGCCGGCGGGCACGGCGGCCGAGGCGGCGGCGGCGCTGCGCGTTTGGGAGCGGGACATGCGGCGTCGAGCCGAGCGCGCGCTGCGGGCCTCGCGCGAGGGCAGCGCGCGCTTGCTGCAAAGAACGGCCTTGTGAGACGCGGCCGCCGCCATGGCTTGGCGGCGGCGGGCCTTACTTGCCGTTTTTGATGATGTGCTCGATATTGCGCTCGGCCAACGCGGAGATGGTCAAGGAGGGGTTGACCGCGCCGGCGCTGCCGGGGAGCAGCGCGCCGTCCATCACGTACAGGCCGGGATGGCCGATGACGCGGCCCCAGGCGTCGGTGGCCTTGCCTATCACCGCGCCGTCCAGCGGATGCGCGGTCCAGTTCATGCCGGTGACGCCGGCTATGATTCCTGGAAAGCCCGGGACGGTGCCGGTGGCCGCGGCCACGCTGTCGCGGTTGCCGTTCTTCGGCCAGCCCGGCCGCCGCAGCGGCGCGGACCGGCTCGCCAAACCGTTTAGGCCGTGGCTTCAAACGCCGGAGGGTAGCTGACGCTGCCGGAAGGCAGCGGCGCGCCCAAGCTTTGCGCCATGAAGTATTCGGCCGGCACGCCCGGCAAAATCAGGCCTGGCCGCGCTTGGAAGCCGAAGCGCGCGTAGTAGCCGGGATCGCCCAACACCACGCAGCCCGACGCGCCCAGCTCGCGCAGCGCGGCCAGCGCCTGTTTCATCAGCAGGCTGCCTATGCCCTGGCCCTGTCGCTCCGGATGCACGGACAGCGGGCCGATGCCGTGCCAGCCGGCGGCGCCGGAGGAGACGAGCACCGGCGAGGCGGCGATGTGGCCCAGCAGACGTTCGCCGTCCAGCGCCACGATGGAAAGCGTGAGCTGGCCGCTGCGGCGCAGCGCGTTGACGATGAAGTGCTCGGTGTGGCTGGAGTGTTCTTCGGCGAGGAAGGCGGCCCGGGTCAGTTCGAAAATGGCGTCGATGTCGCGGTCTTGTTCGTTTCTCAGCATGAGAGTCATAGCGTTCTCCTGGCGCGCCAGCGCGGCCGCCGCTTTTGCGCGGCTGCGCGGCGGCGGTGGTCATTGGTTGTCGAGTTGGCCGCGCACGGCGCGCAGGCCGGCCTTATTGATTTGGTAAGGCTGGCCGTTCTTGGAGCTGATCAGGCGTTTGGTCCTGAGCTTCTGGAACACGAGCAGGGTGCAGTCGGACAGCAGATACCCTTCACGGGTATAGCATTCCACGGTGAAGATACGGCCCGCGTCGTCGCGCAGGTGCGCGATGCGGCCGCCTTTGGCCAGGACGTGCAACGTCCTTTGCTCCGGCTTGGAGATATTCATATTGGATGATCGTTCGGCAATCAAATGCGAAAACGGGCAGCCGCCGCGATGCGGGCGCTACCAGCTAGGGGGCATTTTGATAACGGCCAGCCGGGAAACCGGGCGGCGTTATCGGATTGCTGCAATCTCCAACATGCAAAGCCTTTGCGAGGAAAAGAAGGGCGCTCATCAAGATGAGCAGGTCAAAATTCTAAGCGGATAGCTAAGTAAAATCAACAGTCTGCGCGCTCAGCGCCAATTCCAGCTGACAATCGAAAGGCTCCAGCGCCAGTTGCGGCGCGTGCAGCCAGCGAGCGGGCGCGCAGCCGCAGGCTTCGTAGAAGTCGACGGTTTCAACGGCGGAGTGCGAGGAGATGTAGAGCGCGTCCGCGCCCAGCGCCCGGCCGGCGGCGGCCGCCGCCGCCAGCAACGCCCGCCCCAGCCCTCGGCCGCGCCAGCGGCGGTCCACTTGCAGTTCTTTCAATTGCCGGTAGCCGCCGTCCGGGCCCAGCGCTTGCGGGTCGATGGCGGCGAAGCCGGCCAGGCCGCCGTCCATGTCCAGCGCCAACACCGCGCCGTCGGCGGCGATGCGCGCCAGTTCCCGCGTCAGCTCGCGTCGTTCCGCTGGGGACCAGTCGTCGATGAAGGGCTCGGCCACGCATTGCCGGCCATCGGCTCCGGCGCGATAGACCAGATCAACATCCTGACGGCGCTGGAAGGCGTCCAGCCAGTTGGCGGGGATGTCGCGCGGGCTCAGCCGGCGGATGGGCGGTGCAGACGGGCGGATGGACATGGCGCGGATGAGGGTGGCAAGAACGGAATTATCTCAGAAGCTGTTCAAAGTCCGCTGCGCTTTGTGAGATGCGGCGCGGCGAGCGCGCTGGGGCCGGATGGTTTTGGCGCCGGCTCCGGAAGCGCGGCGTGTAAGCCACTGATATTCTATTTGAATTTTATCTATCAATCATGCGTATTGATAGATAAAACGAATTAATCGATTCAATTATTTCAATTTTCACAGATATTAACAGAATGTTAGGATTCATAAAAATCAAAGGCATAGCGTAGACCAGCCGCGCCGAATAAGGGTTTGCAAGAGCTTGCCCTGTTCGAGCGCGGCGTGTCGCGAGCGGAGTGCCTGAATGCAGTGACAAGCCAGCGCCGCCGGCGGAGCCGCGTCGCGCCCCTGGACCGAACCGCGGCCGGCCATGGGTTTTCGGCGGGAATGCGCGTCTTCGCGTTTATCCCGCCCTAAGCCTGGAGCCGGCGGCGGGCTTGCCTGCAAAGACTTGCCTTACGTGAATTCCATCAATCTGAAGAATGTGGTCTGTGAAATGAGTAATAAAGCATCTGAAGCAAAGCGTTTGTCCTCGCCCTCTCTGGCCTTGAGCGCATTGAGCCTGGCCGTGGCCTGTTCCTGGTCCGCCTTGGCGAGCGCCGACACGATCTCCAGCGTCGGCAGCAATAATGTCTACGGCGCGGGTTCGGTGGACCCGGCGGTGGCGAGCAACAGCAATAACTCCATCTATGGCGTGGGCGCCGGCAGCAATATGAACGGCACCAACAACTCGGCCTTTGGCGCCGCCGCCGGCGTGAATGTGACGGGGAGTTACAACACCTCGATCGGTCAGAACGCGGGCACCAATGTGCAGGGCAACAATAACGCTTTCATGGGCAACGACTCCGGCTACAACGTGACCGGCGACGCCAACGTGGGCACCGGCATCAACACCATCCGCAACGTCACCGGCACCGGCAACACCGGCAGCGGGGCCAATGCGGCCCAAGACATCCAGGGCGATTTCAACGCCGGCCTGGGCAACAACTCCAACCGCAACGTCACCGGCAGCTACAACACCAGCAGCGGCACCTTCTCCGGCTGGAACATCAAGGGCAGCAACAATACCGCCAACGGCGCGAATGCCGGCAGCAATGTCACGGGGGACAACAATACCGCGGTGGGCAGCTATGCCGGGCGCGGCGTGACCGGCAGCGGCAACTTCGCCGCCGGCAACCAGGCCGGCCAGAATGTGTCCGGCAGCAATAATGTGGCCATCGGCAATCATGCCGGTTCCAACACCAATGCCAGCAATGCGGTGGCGGTGGGCGACAATGCCGCCGCCAACGCCAACAATGCGCTGGCGCTGGGCAGCAACGCCCAGGCCAGCAACGTCAACGACGTCGCCTTGGGCGCCAACAGCCGGACCGCGGCGGCCAATCCCACCGCCAGCGGCGTGGTGGACGGCGTAACCTACAGCTACGCCGGCGCGGCCCCTTCCAGCGTGGTGAGCGTGGGCAGCGCGGGCAATGAGCGTCAAATCAGCAATGTCGCCGCCGGCCGGGTGAGCGGGACCAGCACCGACGCGGTGAACGGCAGCCAGCTGAACGCGACCAACCTGGCGGTGCAGCGGGTGAGCGCCAAGGTGGACAACGCCGGCGCCGGAACCGCGGCGGCCTTGGGCGGCGGCGCGTCCTACAACGCTCAGACCGGCGCGGTGAACGGTCCGAACTACACCGTTTACGGCAATACCGTGAACAATGTCGGCGATGCGATCGACCGGCTGCAGAAAAGCGGGCCGGTGCAGTATTCCGATCCCAGCGGCCGGACGACGACGACAAGCGCCGGCAACGACGTCACCCTGGTGGGCGGGGACGGCGGCAGGCCGGTGACCATCCACAATGTGGCGGCGGGCGCGCAGGGCACGGACGCGGTGAACGTGGACCAGCTGAATGCGGCCAACTTCAACAATCAGCAGCAATTCAAGCAGCTCAGGTCCGATCTGTCCGATACGCGCCGCGACGCGCTGGGCGCGGCGGCCGGCGCGATGGCGATGGCCGGCCTGCCGCAGGCATTCCTGCCCGGCAAGAGCATGTTGGCCGTGGCCACGGCCACCACCGGCGGCGAGTCCGCCATCGCGGTGGGCTTGTCCTCGCTGTCCGACAACGGCCGCTGGGTGGTGAAGTTCTCCGGCTCCACCAATACCCGCGGTCAGGGCGGCGCCAGCCTGGGCGCGGGCTTTCAGTGGTAAGCGGCAGGCAAGATCAATCAGTTGATAGTGAATGAGAGAGATGATGAAACAAGCGATATTCGGCGGCGCTTTCCGCTGCCTGCTGCTGGCGGCCGCCGGCGCGGCCTTGATGGGTTGCGGCAGCAGCCGCCTGAGCAAGATCACCGACGACGGCCGTCTGGCCGAACAGGCCAGTCCGGTCTGGCCCGGCATTGAGGACAACCGCTGGCAGCCGGAAGGCAGCGTGCCCAATCCGGACAATCTGGCCAAGGTGCAGCCGGGCCTGAGCAAGGAACAGGTTTACGGCCTGATCGGCCGCCCGCATTTCGCCGAAGGGATGATCGATGTGCGGGAGTGGGATTATGTGCTGAATCTGAGCCCCAAGGACGGCGGGCAAGCCCGGGCTTGTCAGTACAAGCTGCTGTTCGACAAGCGGATGAAGCTGGCTTCGGTGATCTGGCGGCAGGAAGCCTGCGCCAAGATCGCATCCTAAAGTCTGATCCGACGCCGGAACCACGAAACGAAGCGCCTTGACCGGCGTTTCGTTTTTTTTTGCGCACAGTCCTTGCTGAGCGCGGCGCAAAAAAACGCGCGGCCCAGAGGCCGCGCGTTGCTTGCAGGGACGAACCGCGCTTATTTCAGATCGAAGCGGTCCAGATTCATCACCTTGTTCCAGGCGGCGACGAAGTCGCGGACAAACTTCTGCTGCGCATCGTTTTGAGCGTAGACCTCGGCCAGCGCCCGCAGCTGCGAGTTAGAGCCGAACACCAGGTCCACCCGGCTGCCGGTCCACTTGAGCGCGCCGGTTTTGCGGTCGCGGCCTTCGTACAGCTCATTGGCGCTGGAAGCCGGCTGCCAGGCCACGTTCATATCGAGCAGGTTGACGAAGAAGTCGTTGCTCAATACGCCCGGACGAGCGGTGAACACGCCGTGCGGCGCCTGATCCGCATTGGCGCCCAGCACGCGCAGGCCGCCCACCAGCACGGTCATTTCCGGCGCGCTCAGCGTCAGCAGCTGGGCTTTGTCCACCAGCAGCGCCTCCGCGGGCAAGGAATAAGCCTGTTTCTGATAATTGCGGAAACCGTCCGCCTGCGGCTCCAGCACGCTGAAGGATTCCACGTCGGTCTGTTCCTGGCTGGCGTCGGTCCGGCCCGGCGCAAACGGCACGCTGACCTTGTGGCCGCCGGCCTGGGCGGCCGCTTCCACCGCCGCGCCGCCGGCCAGTACGATCAGGTCGGCCAGCGACACTTGCTTGCCGCCGCTCTGCGCGGCGTTGAAGTCCTGGCGGATGGCTTCCAGCGCTTTCAGCACGCGGGCCAATTGCGCCGGCTGGTTCACCGCCCAGTCTTTTTGCGGGGCCAGGCGGATGCGGGCGCCGTTGGCGCCGCCGCGCTTGTCCGATCCGCGGAAGCTGGAGGCGGAGGCCCAGGCGGTGGCCACCAGTTCGCTGACCGACAGGCCGGAGGCCAACACCTTGGCCTTGAGCGCGGCGATGTCCGCGTCGTTGATCAGCGGTTGACAGGCCGCCGGCAGCGGGTCTTGCCAGATCAGGTCTTCGGCCGGCACTTCCGGCCCCAGGTAGCGGGCCTTGGGGCCCATGTCGCGGTGGGTCAGCTTGAACCAGGCGCGGGCGAAGGCGTCGGCGAAGGCGGCCGGGTTTTGATGGAAGCGGCGGGCGATGGGCTCGTAGATCGGGTCGAAGCGCAGCGACAGATCGGCGGTGGTCATCATCGGCGGGTGTTTCTTCGCCGGGTTGTGAGCGTCCGGGATCAGGTGTTCCGGTTTGACGTTCTTGGCCACCCACTGATGGGCGCCGGCCGGGCTCTTGGTCAGCTCCCAGTCGTAGCCGAACAAGGTGTCGAAATAGCCGTTGTCCCACTGCGTCGGATTGGGTTTCCATGCGCCCTCGATGCCGCTGGTGGTGGTGTATTCGCCCTTGCCGTCGCCCAAGCGGTTGATCCAGCCCAGGCCTTGCGCTTCCAGCGGCGCGGCCTCCGGCTCCGGGCCCACCAAGGCCGGATCGCCGGCGCCGTGGGCTTTACCGAAGGTATGGCCGCCGGCCACCAGGGCCACGGTTTCTTCATCGTTCATCGCCATGCGGGCGAAGGTTTCGCGCACGTCGCGGCCGGAAGCCAGCGGATCCGGATTGCCGTCCGGGCCTTCCGGGTTCACGTAGATCAAGCCCATCTGCACCGCGGCCAGCGGGTTGTCCAGCTGGCGGTCGCCGGAGTAGCGGCTGTTGGCCTCGGCGCTGGTGGCCAGCCATTTGGTTTCCGCGCCCCAGTAAACGTCTTCTTCCGGCTGCCAGATGTCCTGACGGCCGCCGCCGAAACCAAAGGTTTTGAAGCCCATGGATTCCAGCGCCACGTTGCCGGCCAGGATCATCAGGTCGGCCCAGGAAATTTGCTTGCCGTATTTTTGCTTGATCGGCCACAGCAGACGGCGCGCCTTGTCCAGGTTGCCGTTGTCCGGCCAGCTGTTGAGCGGAGCGAAGCGCTGATTGCCGGTGCCGGCGCCGCCGCGGCCGTCGGCGGTGCGGTAGGTGCCGGCGTCGTGCCAGGCCATGCGGATGAACAGGCCGCCGTAATGGCCCCAGTCGGCCGGCCACCAGTCCTGAGAGGTGGTCATCAGCGCCTTGAGGTCGTTTTTCAGCGTGGGGTAGTCCAGCTGTTGGAAGGCGGTGGGGTAGTCGAAGTCCGGGTCCAGCGGATTGGAGGCCGGGGCGTGCTGGTGCAGGATGTTGAGGTTGAGCTGGTTGGGCCACCAGTCGCGGTTGGATTGGGCGTTGACCACGGCCGGATTGCCGGTGGCGTGATGGAACGGGCACTTGGACGCGCTGCTCATGACAGACTCCTTAGGTCAAGGTGTTCAATGACTTGCTGGGATCAGCTTAGTGAAGCTTGCCGCGGGAAGCCATTGAGCAATTTCAATCAGCTCTATGGCTTCCGTCAATCAATCATGCTTTGGCGATAGTTAGTTCATTGGGCGCGCCGCATAGTTCCTGGGCTTGGGAATTAAGGCGCGGCTTCAACGCCCTTGTCTACAATCCCGCGGAAGTACAGCGGACCCTGAGCAGGCTCTCCGAGCCTGTTTAAAGTCTCGCGAGCAAGGGCGAGACAAGGCGAAAACAGCTGAGGAAGCGGAATGTACGCGTGGTACATGAGCATTTCGAAGGTGTTTTCAACGTCGAATCGCTGAAGCGCAGCAGACTTTGAACAGGTTCTAAGGGTGTGAAAGGCGTGGGCGGATGGTTAGAGGACGCGCTCGCGCTCGTGCGCCAGGAGCCAGGCCTTGCGCTCCAGCCCCCCGCCGTAGCCGGTGAGCGCGCCGTCTTTGCCCAGCACGCGGTGGCAGGGGACGATGATGGAGAGGCGGTTGGCGCCGTTGGCGGCGGCCACGGCGCGGACGGATTGCGGGCGGCCCAGCCTTGCGGCCTGTTCCTGATAGCTGCGGGTGCGGCCGTAGGGCACGCTCAGCAGCAATCGCCAGACCGCCTGCTGGAAGGCGGTGCCGGGCAGGTGCAGCGCCACGTCGAAATCGCGGCGCGAGCCGGCGAAGTACTCGCCGATCTCGCGTTCGGCCTGGCGCAATAGCGGGCTGTCGCCGTCGGCGATCTCGGCGGACAGCAGGCGGCGCAGCGCCGCCAGCTCCGCGTCCACGATGGGCCGGTCGGTGAATTCCAGCAGGCACAGGCCATCCTGGCTGGCGCAGGCGATCATGGCGCCGAGCGGGGTGTCGAAGCGGCGCAAGAGCAGCGGCCCGGCCTGGCGGGCGGCATGGACGTGAATCGCTTGGGGCATGGTTAAGCCGGCTTACTCGCCGTTGCCGGCCGCGTCCGGCTCGGCCGGCACCAGCTGCAGCAAGTCGCCCGGCTGGCAGTCCAGATACAGACAGATCGCCTCCAGGGTGGAGAGCCGGAAGCCCTTGACCTTGCCTTGCTTCAGCAGCGACAGGTTTTGCTCGGTGATGCCGATGGCCTGGGCCAGGTCCTTGGATTTGACCTTGCGCTGGACGAGCAGCATGTCCAGATGGATTTTGATGGGCATGTGTCGCTTTCAGATGAATTGCTTATTTTCGCACGCCAGCGCAATGCCTTCTCGCTGAATGCGCGCAATGATCATGACCACGGCGGCAATGAACAGGCTTTCCAGGTTTTCGGTGTGGAAGCTGACGGCGATCAGCCGCTGTCCCTCCGGCCGCATCATGGTCAGCCAGGCGCTGATCATCGGTTGGGAGACGAGGTCCGCCAGCACCCAGAGCGCCACGCTGGAGCCCACCTTGGATAATAAGGACGCGGAGCGTTCCGTAAAGTATTCCCTGCGCGCATAGAGCTTGAACAAGCGGTGCAAGGCATACAGGCCTTGGGCCAGGATCAGCAGCGGGATGCAAGACAGGACCGCGCCGCCGGCGCGTTGCCACAGCGGCAAGCTAGGGAGATCGAACTCGCTTGAGCCGTAAAACCCTCTGACGGTGTCAACCGTGACGGTCAAGCCGGCGTCGATGATGGACTTGGGAAAGAGCCAGAACAGGATGTCCAGCAGCAGCATGGCGCCAATGCCCAAGACGGTGATGTAGGCCATGGCGGCGCAATAGCGGCTCAATCGCGTGGAGTTCATGAGGGTTCCTTGTGACGGGTTGGAAAGACAATGAGGGCGGAATTGCGAAAGTATCGCGAAACAATTATTTTTTATTGTAAAACGATCATTTTTTGCTGTGCAAGTTTGATTTGCATGCTGTTGCGGCAAGCACACGGCTCGGGCCCGCCGCCGTGCGGCGCGCGGTGAGCCCTCAAGCCTGGCTGGGCGCGGCTTTTGGATTGTTTGGAGGCGTGTTGCGTAGCAGATACATATGGAACGACAAATTATTATCGTTTAACAATAATTAGTTTATGTAATACAGTCATCGTCTTTTGCGCGGAGGCGGACCGCCCTCGCGCGCTGTCTCAAACCCTGCCCAGCGTGTTTAGGCGCCGGAGCAAAGAAAGAGCCTGGACGATGAGCGATGCAAATCAAGCGAGCGGCGCGCCGGAGCCCCCGCCTGGGCGGGCGGCCGCATGGCCGGCGCCGGCCCGTGTTTAAGACCTTGGGCCGCGGCCGGCGCGCGCGCCTGCTGTGCGTCTTGCTGGTGTGGGGGCTGGCGGCCTGCAGAGGAGAGGGCGCCGGCTTGAGAGCGGCGATGTCGCGGCCGTTTCAGGCCTTGACCGCGCTGGCGCGCGGGCCGGCGGGTTCAGCGGTCTATCCGCGTGGTCATCAGGATGGCGGTGCTGGTGCGCTCCACGCCGTCCAGCGCGCCGATGCGGTCGATCAGCCCGTCCAGCTCGGCCACGCCGGCGGCCTCCACGCCGGCGATGAAGTCGTGGACGCCGCTGACCGAGTGCAGGGTGCGGACCTGGGGCAGCCGGCGCAAGGCGCTTTCAATCGACGGGCTCAGCCGCGGCTCGGCGGCGATCATCACCAGCGCGCGCACTTGGGCGGCGTCGTGAGCGGCGCTGGTGCGCACGCTGTAGCCCAGGATCACGCCGCCGCGCTCCAGTCTTTCGATGCGGCTTTGCACCGTGGTGCGGGACAGGCCCAGCCGGCGCGCCAGCTCCGCGGTGGGCGCGCGGGCGTTTTCGCGCAGCAGCGCGAGCAATTGCTGATCGGTGGCGTCCATGGCGGCTCCGTGCGGGGTGGGCGATTTGGCGCTATGCCGGACTTTTCGTCAATCCGATCAATAATATCCGACAGTTCGTCGCTATGCGCGCTGCAATTTGCCGAACTTGATTCGAGAATGAGGCTTCCCCTGAGACGAGGAGCGAAGCGATGCGGGATGCGATCATTGTGGGCGGCGGCCACAACGGCCTGGTGTGCGCCCATTACCTGGCGCGGGCCGGGCTGAAGGTGACAGTGCTGGAACGGCGCGGCGTGGTGGGCGGCGCGGCGGTGACCGAGGAATTCCATCCCGGCTTCCGCAACTCGGTGGCCGCCTACACGGTGTCGCTGCTCAATCCCAAGGTGAGCCGCGACATGGAGCTGGCGCGTCACGGCCTGAAGGTGGTGGAGCGGCCCTTGTCCAACTTCCTGCCGCTGGACGACGGGGGCTATCTGAAAGTGGGGCCGGGCCGCACCGCGGCCGAAGTGGCGCGTTTCTCGCGCCGCGACGCCGAGCGGTTGGACGATTACGCGCGGCATCTGGACGCCGCCGCCGAGCTGCTGCGCGAGCTGGTGCTGCAAACGCCGCCCAATGCGGTGGCGGGCGGCTGGCTGAACGCCTTGCCGGAGCTGCTCAAGGCCGGCCGGCTGGGGCGGCGGCTGGGCAAGCTGGAACTGGCGCAGCAACGCGAATTGCTGGACCTGTTCACCAAGTCCGCCGGCGATTATCTGGACGGCTGGTTCGACAGCGATCCGATCAAGGCGGTTTACGGCTTCGACAGCGTGGTGGGCAACTACGCCAGCCCGTACGCGCCGGGTTCGGCCTATGTCCTGCTGCACCATGTGTTCGGCGAGGTCAACGGTCGCAAAGGCGCGTGGGGCCACGCGCTGGGCGGCATGGGCGCCATCACCCAGGCCATGGCCCGCTCGGCGCGCGAGCGCGGCGCGGAGATCCGCACCGACAGCGCGGTGCGCGAAGTGCTGCTGGACAAGGGCCGGGCGGTGGGCGTGGTGACGGACCGCGGCGAGCGGCTGGACGCGCGCGTGGTGGTGTCCAATCTCAATCCGCGGCTGCTCTACACCCAGCTGCTGGACCCGGCGGCGCTGCCGGCGGATTTCCTGCGCCGGATGCAGAGCTGGCGCTGCGGCTCCGGCACCTTCCGCATGAACGTAGCCCTATCCGAGCTGCCGGATTTCAGCTGTCTGCCGGGCAAGGCGCAGGCGGAGCACCATGGCAGCGGCATCATCATCGCGCCCAGCCTGGCCTATATGGAGCGCGCTTATCACGACGCGCGCGAACGCGGCTGGTCCGGCCGGCCCATCGTGGAAGTGCTGATCCCGTCCACGCTGGACCCGTCCTTGGCGCCGCCGGGCCAACACGTGGCCAGCCTGTTTTGCCAGCACGTGGCGCCGCAATTGCCGGACGGCGCCATCTGGGACGATCACCGCGAAGAAGTGGCGGACCTGATGATAGACACCGTCGCCCGCTACGCGCCCAATTTCAAGGGCGCTGTGCTGGGGCGGCAGATCATGAGCCCGCTGGATCTGGAGCGCACCTTCGGCCTGGTGGGCGGCGACATTTTCCACGGCGCGCTGGGCCTGGATCAGCTGTTCTCGGCGCGGCCCATGCTGGGTCACGCCGATTACCGCGGCCCCATTCCCGGCCTGTACACCTGCGGCGCCGGCGCTCACCCCGGCGGCGGCGTCACCGGCGCGCCCGGCCACAACGCGGCGCGCGAGGTGCTGCGCGATCTGGGGCGCCGCATGGCCTGAGCGCCAGGCAAAAAAAGCCCGCGGCGCGAGCCGACGGGCCAAAGGGCTATCAAGAGGGAATCAGTAGAAGCGGTAATCCAGGGTCAGGCCGACGGTGCGCGGCGCGCCGACCACGCCCAGATTGTTGCCGCGCGCCGGCAGCTGCGCGTACAGCACGCCCTGGTTGCCCAGATTGTTGATGTAGCCGCGCACCGTCCAGGCGGCGCTTTCGTAGCCGGCGTTGAGGTTGGCCACGGTGTAGTCGCCGGCGGTGCGGCTGCGTTCATTGTTGATGTCGGAGTAGTAAGACCCCACGCGGTTCAGGCTGCCGCCGACGAACAGGCCGTGATCCAGCCGCTGTTTGAAGCCCAGGTTCACCGTCAGGTGGGGCGCGTAGTTGAATTGATTGCCCTGGATGCCGGGGTTGGCGGCGTCGCTCTGAGTCACCTTGGTGTTCAGCAGACCCAGGCCGGCGCTCAGCGTCAGCCGCGGCGTGGCCCGCGCCTTGGTTTCCAGCTCCAGGCCGTAGCTTTCGCCCTTGGGAATATTGGTGAAGCGCGAGCCCAGGATGGCCTGGTAGCCGGTGTACTGGTTGAAGAAGGCGTTGACGTTGAGGCTGAGACGCTGCTCCAGGAAGCTGGAGCGGCTGCTGGCCTCGTAAGCGGTGACTTCTTCCTTGTTGTAGGTGTAGTACTCGTTGTTGTTGTCCAGGCCGGAGCCGCCGGCGTTGTAGCCTTTGCGCACCGAGAAGCCCAGCGTGGTGTCCGGGCTGTATTTGTAGCTGAGGCCGGCCTTGGGCAGGAACAGCGTTTCGCCGATATCGAAGTCGGCGCGGGCCTGCTTGGGCATGCCCGGCTGCAGCGTGGTGTTGCGGCGCTGCGTCTCCCGCTCCACGCGGCTGCCCAGATTGAGGCTCCAGCGTTCGTTCAGCGCCAGCGTGGCCTCGCCGTAGACGGCCAGGGTTTTCAGCTTGTCCTTGGCCGCCACGCGCGGCGCCGCGTTCATGTCCTGATCCCTATCGTAGTAATACGCGCCCACCACGCCGCTGAGCGCGCCGTTTTGCGGCGCATAGCTCAGCCGCGCCTCAGCGGTATTGCTCTTCTCATCCAGCCGCATGCGGAAATCGCTGCTGTCCACGAAGGCGCTGACGTTGTCGGCGTGGCCCAGCAGCAACTGGGCGCTCCAGGCGTCGTTGAACTGGTATTGCAGATCGGTGCTGACGGTGTTGTTGAAGGAATCCTGATAACGCGCCTCGGTGGACAGGCGGTGGTATTGGTAATCGAAGTAATTGCCGTCCACATAGTTCAGGTATTCGCCCTTGTTCTTGCGGTGCGACACCGTCAGCTTGGCGCTGAAGCCGGGCAGGGCGCCGGGCTTCCACAGCAGTTTGCCGCGCGCGCTGCTGTGCTTGAGGTCGGACGGATCCCACGGCGTGTTGCCGCCCGGATAATTGACGTAGCTGTGGCCGTTCAGGCCTTCGGCGGCGATGCGGAAGGCCAGCTCCTCGGTGATCGGCCCGGACACCATGCCGGCCAGCGTGGCCTTGCCGTTCTTGTTTTCGTAGCCGGCGCGCAGCGCGCCCTCCCAATCGAAGCTGGGGTCCTTGGTGTTGATCACCACGGCGCCGGCCAGCGTGTTGCGGCCCTGAGTGGTGGACTGCGGGCCGCGCAGCACTTCTATCTGTTCCACGTCCCAGGGGCTGGCGTCCACGTAACGCTGGCCGTTCCAGCTTTCCGGCATGCCGTCCACCGTGGTGCTGACCCGCGGGCGGGAGCCGGAAACCAGGGTGTTGTAGCCGGTGCCGGGGCCGGTGCCTTCCACGCCGCGGATATTGACGATGCCGGCGCCGTTGCTGCTGGCGTTGGGCGTGGCGGCCACGCTGTCGTACACCGATTTGTCGCCGCCG
The DNA here is from genome assembly GCF_057809415.1 of Chromobacterium sp. FG22. Lineage (NCBI taxonomy): Bacteria > Pseudomonadati > Pseudomonadota > Betaproteobacteria > Neisseriales > Chromobacteriaceae > Chromobacterium > Chromobacterium sp. FG22. The sequence goes on from NZ_JBMDJX010000002.1 coordinate 307,919, forward strand.
TGATCCATGTCGCGGATCACCGTCACCGCGGTGCTGGTGTCCTTCAGCGAGCGTTTGAGCTTTTCACCGGTGACGGTGACCGTGGGCAGCGCGGTTTGCTGGTCCTGAGCGTCGGGCGCCGCCAGCGCCGCGTGCGAGAGCGTCAGGCCGCCGATGCCGGCCAGCGCCAGCCGGGCGGACAGGGCAAGGGGAAGGCGTTTCAGATTGTGTTCCATCGTGCTGCGATTCCTGTTTTTTTTGTGCGTGACTCGAGATCGGCGCGCTTCTGAAGTTCGGCGGCGTCGTCTGGCTGGCGAGGAGTCGTTGGCTACTGCGGCGAGGGGAACGAGGAGCGCGGACGGCCCTTGCGGGTCGTTGCGATCACCAGGGGCAAATGATAGTATTTCTCATTCGCATTATGCAAATAAGGTGCGAATATTCTTGCTCAAGCACCGCGGAAAACGCCAGGAAACAAGATGCAGACAATGGAAGAAACGGCGTGGAATCAACACGCTGCGCGCAGTGCGGCTTGCTTGCAACACCCCGAGGCGGGCCAGCCGGCCTGGTGGGAGCGTCTGGCCACCGTGGGCGCGCCGCTCACCGAACGCCTGCCGGACGGCAGCGTATGCGTGACCTTCCTCTGGCGGGACCCTAACGGACCCGCCGCCCGTTCTCCGCTGGCCCGCGTCTACGTGGACGTCAATTCCGTCACCGATCACCATCGCGCCCAGCCGCAGTCGCTGGCGCGGCTGGGCGACACCGACGTCTGGTGGTGGCAGACCGAGCTGCCGGCCAACTGGCGCGGCAGCTACGCCTATATTCCGGTCACCGCCGAGCAGGCCCCGCCGGCGCCGGACGCCGACGCGCGCGCCAGCCGGCTGCGCCACCGCCAATGGTGGCTGGACATCATGAGCCGGGCGGCGGCGGACCCGCTCAACCCCCGCGCCGGCTATGTCAGCAGCTGGGGCGCGCCCTTGTCCGCGCTGCACCTGGACGCGGCGCCGGACCAGCATGCCTGGCAAGCCTGGGATCTGCGCCGCCAGGGCGCGGACCCGGCGCGGCTGAGCGTGATCCAGTGGGACAGCGCGCGGCTGGGCAAGACGCGCAGGGTCTGGCTGTACCAAACCGGCGCGCTGCCGGCCAAGGAGCGCGGCGAGCGGCCGCTGGCCATTTTGCTGGACGGCCAGCACTGGGCCGAGCGCATGCCGGTGTTCGCCGCGCTGGACGCGGACACCCGGCGCGGCCGGCTGCCGCCGGCGGTTTATCTCTTGGTGGACGTTATCGACAACCGGCATCGGGAGCAGGACCTGCCCTGCAACGCCGATTTCTGGCTGGCGCTGCAACAGGAACTGCTGCCGCAGGCGGAGTGCGTCGCGCCGTTCAGTGCGCGGCCGGAACGCACGGCGGTGGCGGGGCAGAGCTACGGCGGCCTGGCGGCGATGTTCGCCGGCCTGCGCTGGCCGGAGCGCTTCGGCTGCGTGCTCAGCCAGTCCGGCTCCTTCTGGTGGCCTTACGTGGAACTGCACGAACGCGCCCGCGCCGCCAGCGAACGACGGCTGCCCGGCAGCCGCGGCCGGCTGACGGAACAACTGGAGGCCGGCGAACTGCCGCCGGGACGGCTGCGGGTATATCAGGAAGTGGGCAGCCGCGAAGAAGTGATGCTGGACGTCAACGCCAGCCAGCGCGCGGCGCTGGAGCGCGCCGGCCATTGCGTGCGCTACCAGGCGTTCGAAGGCGGCCACGACTGGCTGTGCTGGCGCGGCGGCCTGTTGGACGGACTGGCCTGGCTGTGGCGGGAGCCGGCGGAAGGTTGAGCCGGCGGGAGGGGGCTGAACTCCGGTTCTCAAGCCCCGCGCGGAATCACCATCGGCGTATGGCTGACCGGATCGTCGATGATCAGGCAGCGCAGGCCGAACACCTGTTCGATCAAATCCGCGGTGACGATGTCGCGCGGCGCGCCCTCGGCCACGATGCGGCCGTCGCGCATCGCGATCAGATGGCTGGCGTAGCGACAGGCGTGGTTGATGTCGTGCAGCACCGCCACCAGCGTGCGGCCGCCGTCGCGGTTCAAGCGGCGGAACAACTCCAACAGCTCGATCTGATGCGCGATGTCCAGATAGGTGGTCGGCTCGTCCAGCAGCAGCAGCGGCGTTTGCTGCGCCAGCGCCATCGCCACCCACACCCGCTGGCGCTGGCCGCCGGACAATTCGTCCACCAGCCGGTCCGCCAGCGCGTCGGTGCCGGTGGCCGCCAGCGCCAGGCTCACCGCCTCCTCGTCCTCCCGGCTCCATTGCCGCAACAGGCTCTGATGCGGGTAGCGCCCGCGCGCCACCAGGTCCGCCACGGCGATGCCGTCCGGCGCCACCGCGCTTTGCGGCAGCAAGCCCAGCTGCCGCGCCACCGTCTTGGCCGGGAAACTGTGGATGTCGCGGCCGTCCAGGCACACCTGGCCGGACAGCGGCTTCAACAGCCGGCTCAGGCTGCGCAGCAAGGTGGATTTGCCGCAGCCGTTGGGGCCGATGATCACGCTGAAGGAGCCGTCGGGGATCCGCACGTCCAACTGCTCGCAAATGGTGCGCTGGCGGTAGCCCAGCCGCAGGCGCTCGCCGCGCAGCCGCGGCAGGTCCGCGCCGGCCGCCGGCGCGGCGTCCAGTTTCAAATTCAGGGAAGTCACGGTTTTCGGGCTCCGGTTTGACGCAGCAACAGCCACAGCAGATACAGGCCGCCAATGCAGATGGTGACGACGCCCACCGGCAGCTGACGGGGATAGAAGAACTGCTGGGCGCCGTAATCCGCGGCCAGCAGCAAGAGCGCGCCGGTCCAGGCCGCGGTCAGCGGGCTGGTGGCCTGGGTGCGGCGCAGGCGCAGCGCGATTTGCGGCGCGGCCAGCGCGATGAAGGAAATCGGCCCGGCCGCGGCGGTGGCGGAAGCGATCAGCGCCACCCCCAGGCCCATCAGCCACAGCCGGGTGCGCTCCGCCGGCACGCCCAGCGCGCTGGCGCAGTCGTCGCCCATCTCCAGCAGGCGCATGCGCCGCTGCAGCGTCAGCGCCGCCGCCATCGCCAGCAGGCAGCACAGCGCGGAGGGCAGGCCCTTGTTCCAGGTCATGCCGTTGAGCGTGCCCGCCCCCCAGGTGGCCGCGCTCATCGCCGCCTCCAGGCTGGCGTTGATCAGCAGCCAGTGATTGAGCGCGCTCAGCATGGCGCTGACGGCGATGCCGACGATGATCAGGCGGAAGCCGTGCGCGCCTTGCCGCCAGGCCAGCAGATACACCAGGCCGGCGGACAGCAGGCCGCCGGCCAGCGCGCCGCCGGCGATCTGGAAATGGCCGCCGTTGAATAGGGTGATCACCACCAGCGCGCCGGTATAGGCGCCGGTGTTGAAGCCCACCACGTCCGGGCTGCCCAGCGGGTTGCGGATCAAGGACTGGAAAATCGCGCCGCTCATGCCCAGCGCCGCGCCCACCACCAAGGCCATCAACACCCGCGGCAGCCGCCATTGCTGCACCACCGCCACCTCCAGCCGGCCGCCCTGGCCCTGCAAGGCCTGCCACACTTGTTCCAGGCTCATGGGCAAGGCGCCGGCGCGCAAGCTCATCGCCGCCAGCGCCGCGCAGGCGGCGGCCAACAGCAAACAGGTCCACAGCCCGCCCAGCGCCAGCCGGCCGTTGCAGCGGCCGTCCGGGCTGCCCCAGCTCAACACCGCCGGCTTCACGAGCGGCCTCCGGGCGCGGCGTGGCGGCGCGCCAGCCAGATCAAGGCCGGCGCGCCGATGAAGGCGGTGACGATGGAGACCCGCAGCTCGCCCGGCGTCAGCAGGCGGCCGACGATGTCCGAGCTCAACAGCAGAATGGGGGCCAGCAGCAAGGTGAAGGGCAGGGTCCAGCGCAGATCGGCGCCGCCCAGCCAGCGGGCCAGATGGGGAATCATCAGGCCGATGAAGGCGATGGGGCCGGCCACGGCGGTGCTGGCGCCGCACAGCAGGGTGATGGCCAGCACCGCGCCGGCCTGGATCAGCAGCGGCCGGCCGCCCAGGCTCACCGCCAGATCGCTGCCCATGCCCAAAGTGTTCAAGGGCCGCGCCAGCAGCAGCGCCAGCAGGCCGGCGGCGGCGATGACCGGAGCCACCAGCGCCACCGGGGTCATGCTGCGCACGTCCAGCGTGCCGGCGTTCCAGTAGCGCAGCTGATTGAAGGCCAGCGGGTCCAGCAGGGTGATGGCGGTGGACAAGCCCATCAGCACCGCGCTGACGGCCACGCCGGCCAGCACGAAGCGCAGCGGGTCCATGCGGCGCCCGCGCGCGCCCACCGCGTACACCAGCAAGGTGGCGCCCAGCGCTCCGGCGGCGGCGCAGCCCAGATAGCCCAGCTGGCTGTCCACGCCCCAGGCTGCCACGCCCAGCACCATGGCGAAGCTGGCGCCGGCGTTGACGCCCAGCACGCCGGGGTCCGCCAGCGGATTGCGCGACAGCGCCTGGATCAGCGCGCCGGACAGGCCCAGCGCCGCGCCGGCCAGCAGGCCCAGCAGGGTGCGGGGCAAGCGGCCTTGCAGCACGATCACGCTGTCCGGATCGCCGCCGCCGTGCAGTAGGCTGCGCCATACGACGGAGGCCGGAATCGATTTGGCGCCCAGCATCAGGCTTAACAGGGCAATGGCCGCCAGCGCGGCCAGGCAGCACAGCAACAGGGTCAGGCGGCGGCTTGGCGGCGCCGTGGGCGCGAGCAGGGCCGAGGCGGGACGGATTGACATGATCAAATGCAAATGATTCCTAATACAGACTGCTGATGTTACCATGCGGCATCCATAACGGAACACCATCTTGCCGGGCGCGCGCGGGAAGCAAACCACGCCGTCCGCCGGGCGCGCCGGCGCATGCCAAGCGGCCTCCACCCCTGTCGAGATAAAACTTTGTCATGAAAAAGTCGCCTATCTTCGTTGATTTCAGCCTGCTCAGGCTCAACCCGCATTTCCGCTCCATCTTCATCGCCCGCATGATCTCGGTGTTCGCCTTCGGCATCCTGATGGTGGCGGTGCCGGTGCAAATCCATCAGCTCACCGGCTCCACGCTGCAAGTGGGCGCGGCGATGGCGCTGGACGGCGTCGGCATGTTCGCCGGCCTGATGTGCGGCGGCGTGCTGGCGGACCGCATGGACCGCCGCCGGCTGATTCTGCTGGGCCGCTCGCTGTGCGGTCTGGGCTTTCTGGCGCTGGCGCTCAACGGCTTCATGACCAACCCCTCGGTGCTGGCGCTCTACGTGGTGTCGGCCTGGGACGGTTTTTTCAGCGGCATCGGCATCACCTCGCTGATGGCGTCCATCCCGGTGCTGGTCGGCCGTGAAAACCTGCCGGCCGCCGGCGCGCTGAGCATGCTGACCATGCGCATCGGCGGCGTGCTGTCGCCCTTGTTGGGCGGCTTGATCATCGCCGCCGTCGGGGTCAACTGGAACTATCTGCTGGCCGGCGTCGGCACGCTGGCCACCCTGATCCCGCTGACGCGTTTGCCGTCCTTGAAGCCGCAGGGCGGGGAGCCGGCGCACCCGCTGCGTTCCTTGCTGGAGGGTTTCCAGTTCCTGTGGCAGAACAAGGTGGTGGGCGCGGTGGTGGCGGTGGGCACGCTGCAAACCCTGCTCAGCGCGGTGCGGGTGTTGTATCCCTCGCTGGCGGAGGACGGTTACGGCGGCGGCGCTTTCGAGGTGGGCCTGATGTATTCGGCGGTGCCCTTGGGCGCGATGATAGGCGCGTTCACCAGCGGTTGGGTGGGCGGTTTGAGCCGCCCCGGCGCGGTGATGTTGAGCTGCGTGCTGGCTTCGTCGCTGAGCATCGCCTCCTTGGGTCTGGTTCATCATCTGGCTTACGGCCTGCTGGCCTTGGCCTTGCTGGGTTATTTCGGTTCCATCGCGTCCTTGTTGCAGTTCACCTTGGTGCAGGGCAATACGCCGGATCATTTGCTGGGCCGGGTGAACAGCCTGTGGAACGCGCAGGATGTGGTGGGCGACGGTCTGGGCGCTTTGGGGCTGGGCGCGTTGGCGCGGGCTTTGGCGCCGTTGACGGCGGTGGGCTGGTTCGGCGCGGCGGCCGCGGCGGCCAGCCTGGCGATGTGCGGGGCTTTTGGGTCTTTGCGGCGTTTGGCCGGCGGCGCGGCCGCCGAGGCGGAGGCGGCCGGGGAGCCGGCGCGGCAGGGTGCGGGGTCCTAGCGCCAAGGGTTTGTTAGAACGGATGTTGTCGCAGGGCGGAAACCTCGGTTGGGGTTTTCGCCTTTTTTCATCCTCTGATGATTTTGACTGCCGGGGCTGCCCGGCGAGCAGGGAGAGGATATTTTCTTGGCCAAATATTACAAATATTAAAGGCCACCTTGTCACCCGACAGCAGGCTTGAAGGAGCCTGGGGCGCGTCAGATACATGGTTTCTTTTGGGGAATAATGCTTATCCACAGGTAAGGGCAATGTAGCCTAGTTACCCACAGAGCGAGCTAGGCAGCAAATCAACACTCCCTGGTTTAGAGAATTGGCCCCCTCGTGTAGCGCCCAGGTGTCCCCTCGGGGCGCGCCGGAGAAAAAGAGGTCTGCAAGGTTTAGGCAGGCACGAAGCAGGATTGGCGTACCGGAACAAACTAACCGGCGAGTGCAGGCACTCTCCCACAACGCACCTACCAATCAGGTACTGCCTGGAGGGATGACGAATATACGCGCAGAGGCCTATATCCGAGTTTGTTAATGAGACCCCAATCCCGTGTGCCGTATGTGGGCGATAACGTGGGGATTGTTGTCGAGGGGGCGGTTGGGGGTCAAGGTGGGGTGGTTGCTGTGATTGAGCGTAGTTTACTTGTTGAGTGATCTAGTTTTGAATCCGCTTCGCGGATATTGATTTAGGTGCCGCTTTCCGCGCTGACCGAGCGAGGCAAGCGCAGCGTCGCGAGGGAATAAGACGGGGACGGGCCGCCGCCCCCTTTCATCCCCCCCTCGTCCCCCAGGACGCGAAACCCCGAAGAAAAAGGGGCCTGCAAGGCGCAGCTGAACTCTCTACGTGCAAATCTTTGATTCGCTCAGTGATAATTTGCTAGCGTCAAATTGCTCAAGCAAAGCAACCACCCTACCTTGACCCCAAGCGTCCCCTCGGCAACAATCCCCCCGTTGCCGCCCACATGCGGCACACGGGATTGGCGTCCCGTTCGTGTGTACCACCAGCCTACGCAGCATACTGCGCGGGCTGTTTCACCATGGCTGTGCCGTTTGGCAGGCGCATGGTGGACGATAAGTCGGCACTGACAACGATTTGATTGATTTAGACGCCAATCCTGTTCCCTCTTAACTTGGGATCAGGTGCTTCATCTTGTGTCATTACAGGAGAAACACCATGCAACAGCCTCAAAACTTTCCCCCGCGCCGTCGCTACAAACTGAACGCTCTTGGACAACAGGAAGCCCTGCTCCCCTTCGTCCGCTTCTGCCCCGGCCGCACCTACCCGCATTACTGGCAAATGCCTACGCCCAGCAAGGATCTCCTCGCCGACCACGCCTACGGCCGCGAATGCGCGGCTCACCTGTTGCAATGGCTGAAGGACAATCGGGAATACGTCGGTAAAGGCCTGCTCAGCCGCGTGGCGCGCGACATCGATTTTGACGACCGCGCCGGACGCGGCCAGTGGATGGGCTTTTTCAACTATCTGGAAATCATGATGCTGCTGGGCGCCGACCGGGTCCGGGTTTACCGCCATGTAGACAGCCAACACCAGATCTACCTGGCGCTGGGACAACGCTTCAGCCTGGAAGCGCGCTTCCGCCGCATCCGCCTGCGAAACCGCTAAGCGTCTTGCGGTGGGTATCGCTGCGCTCCACCCACCCTACGGCGGATGGTTTGGTCGGGGGTATTTGTAGGGTGGGTGGAGCCGTAGGCGATACCCACCAAACCCCGCCATTGAGACCCAAGCATTGATCCCATCGCGTTTCCGCGTGGGTATCGCTGCGTCCCACTCACCCTACGGCGGATGGTCTTGTAGGGTGGGTGGAGCCGCTAGGCGATACCCACCGACACCGTTTGCCGCCGAGCCGGCGCACGCAAAAAAGCGGGGCAGCCCAAAGCGGCCCCGCTTGATTCCTGCTTGCTTGAATGTCAGCCGAGGCTCCAATGCCTCTTGCCGATGTGGCAGGCACTGTCGCGCGGCTTACTGGCCGTGCTTCTCCTCGCCCAGCTTGTCCAGATAGCGCAGGATGCGGCCGCTGTCCTGCTCCAGCTTCTGCATCCGCTCGACGATCTCCTGCTCGTCCAGCGGGCCTTCCTGGCCAAACACCGCCAGCGCGGCGCCGATGTGCTGGCTGGCCTGCTGCTCGGTGGCCGCCAGCTCGCTCCAGGAGCGGGTCTGGCCAAAAGACTGCTGGCCTTGCAGTTGCAGCCAGCCTTGCAGCTCGCTGCCCTGCTCCAGCGGCTTGGCCTCCTCTATCGAGTGATAGGCGGTCTGCTTGAAGATCACGTGACCCACCTTTTGCAGGCTGAGCTGGGATTTGTCGTGCACGCGGTTCACCTGCGCCATCACCTGCTGCGACTGCTCCACCTGGCTGCTGAAGCGCTGGCGGAAGGTTTCCACCGAGTCCTTGACCTGGCTGGCCACATTGCCGGCGGCGCTGGCCTGGGTCTGCATATTGCCGATGCGCAGCGACAGGTTTTCCAGCACGTCCTGCACATTGTTGGCGGTGCTCTTGCTGCGTTCGGCCAGCTTGCGCACTTCATCGGCCACCACGGCGAAGCCGCGGCCGGTTTCGCCGGCGCGGGCGGCTTCAATGGCGGCGTTCAGCGCCAGCAGATTGGTTTGGTCGGCGATGGCGGAGATGTCGGCCAGCGAGGTTTCTATGCCCTGCCATTCCTGGGCCAGCGCGGTGCTGGCGGTGTCCATGCTGCTGACGCTGTCGGCGATGGTGTCCAGGTGGCCGGACAGGTGCTGGGCGGTTTCCAGGCTGACGCGCGCGCCGTCGGCGGTGTCCTGGGTGATGGCGGCCACGTCGGCCATGGCCTGGCTGATGTCTTCCAGATCGCTCTGATTGCTGGCCAGGTCCTTGCGCAGATGCGGGTTGTTCAGCGCGGCCAGCTGCGAGGACAGGCGGTTGCGGCGGATGTAGCCGTCGTTGTCGGCCATGGTCTGGATCGCGCGGTTGACGCTGCCCAGCGAGCTGGCCAGGATGCCCGGCAGGCCCTGGCTCAGCGGGCGGCGGCTATAGTCGCCGGCGCTGATGGCCTTGAAGCAGGTGTTGATTTCCTTGAAATAGGTTTCGATCAGGTCCAGGAAATCGTTGAGCTGCCAGGCGAGCTTGCCCACTTCGCCCAGGTTGCGGGTGCCGGTGGCGCGGTGGTGCAGTTCGCCGGAGCTGGCGTAGCCCAGTTGTTCGTGCAGGGTGTTGAGCAGGCCGAAGATGCGGCCGCTGTGGCGCCACAGCAGCAGGGACAGGGCGATGGAGACGGCCAGCAGCAGCGCGTCCACGATGTGGCCGACGATTTCCGGGAACAGGAAGCCGTCCAGCAGCGAGAAGGCGACCAGCAGGTTGAAGCTGATGATGCACCAGCCCAGCTGGGTGCGCAGGAAGGGCGGTTTTTTGTCGTGGTTCATGCGGCGACTCCCGGCGCTTGCAGCACCTGGGCGTTGAGGGACAGGATGAAGTCCTGATAGCTGACGCCTTTTTCCGCCAGCACTTGCAGCAGCCAGGCCACGGAGGCGTCAGGCGCGGTGGCCTTGTTGTGGCTGGCTTCGATCTGGCGCATCTGGGCGTAGACGGGTTCTATGGCCTTGATCGCTTCCTGGCTGGGCGGCCGGCGCACGGAGTAATAGCCTTGCAGTTGGCCGCGCAGATCGTAGTCCGGGGTGACGTTGGCCAGCACCCAGTAGTAGTCGCCGTTTTTGCTGTGGTTTTTCACCACGGCGAAGAATTCCTGGCCCTGTTGCAGGGTTTTCCACATCAGCCGGTAGGCGCCGCGCGGCATGTCGGGATGGCGGATCAGATTATGCGGTTTGCCCAGCAGTTCGTGCTCGGCGTAGCCGGCGATGCGCATGAACACGCGGTTGGCGTAGGTGATGTGGCCGGTGGGGTCGGTCTTGGTGATGATCAGTTCATGAGGAGCGAGCCGGATTTCCTTGCTGGCCGGGCCGGCGGCGGGGTGCGTCATGGTCTGTTTCTCTCTTATTTGTCGATTGCATAACCTCTAAATGTTCATTTTCGGCCACTGGCCCAGTAGGGGCAAGCGTTTATTTATTTGTACTGCCCATGCTTGACAGGGTGCTGCTTAAATTACTTCTTAATAATCCAGTTCTTACAAAAACAAAAGGATGCCTTCGGCATCCTTTGCGGCGCGGGTGGGCAGGGAGTCAGAGCCGGTTCAACATCTTGGGGCGCGCCGCTGGCATGGAAGCGGTTTTCAGAGTTTGACGATCTGGCGGATCTGGGACACGCAGGCGCGGGCATCGTCTATCAGCTTGGCGAATTCCGGGCTGTTGATCTCGGCGTGGCTGAGCCAGCGCACCTTATTGCTGATCCGGTACTGGACGCGGATGCCGGCCGGGGTTTGCTGCTGCTTGGCGTTGACCTCGTACCAGGGAGAGCTGACCTTGCACTCGAAGGCCGGCTGGATGGCCTTGGCGCCCTTGAGCAGCACGTCGGACTGCATGGCGCTGGCGTCGCCCAGGTAGACGTCGGCCAGGTTGCCGTTGCGCTTGTAGCTGTCGAAGCTGTCCCACACGCCCTTGAAGTGGGAGTCGTAGAGAAACAGGCCGGAGATCTTCTCCAGCATGCGCGGGTCGCGCACGCTCATGCGCAACGGGTAGACGGACGGCACCATGAAGGAGGTCTTGTCGCGCTGGACCTTGCAGCCTTCCGGTTGATTGCTCAGCCGGTTGCACAGGCTTTGGTCGGTGGCGCTGACGCCCTGGTAACGGTCTTGCAGAATGGTGTCGATCAGCGTGGAGTTGCCCAGTTCGATATCGGCGCGGACGTCGGCGCTGCCGTCGGCTTGCAGCGCGTTTTCGCGCTTGATGTTCAGATCGGTGCGCGCCGGCTCCATCGGCACCTGGGTCTGGCTGACCACGCCGTCCTTGCCGATGATGAAGGCCCAGCGGTCTTGCAGGTCAGACATGATGCGGCCGGGCTGGAAGAAGGGGTTGGTCGGGTCCAGCCACCAGGTCTGTCCGGCGATGTCGGCGCGGACGATCATGTGGTTGGGCGCGCCGATGCCGGGCAGCAGCAGCGGCGGGGCGAACTTGCCGCGGTAGATCAGCGCCGGCTCGGCGGCGACGCCGGAGCGGCGCAGCATGGCGGTCAGCAGGGTGGAGAGGTCTTTGCAGTCGCCGTAGCCGTGCTTTTCGATTTCCGCCAGCGTGAACGGCACCAGGCCGCGTTCCGCCAGACGGGTGTCGTTGAGGTAGCGGTAGTTGCGGTTGATGTGCTGCATGAAGGCGGCCGCCTGCTCCGCGGCCGGCTTGCCCTGGTTGGCGGCCACCACGGCGGCGGCGGCCGGCGGCAGCGGCGCGGCCAGGATTTCGTTGTAACGGCGGGCGTGAGCGCCGAAGTGGTCTTGCGGCTGGTCCGAGGTGGCGATCACCAGCTGAGGCCATTCGCGCAGCGCGCTGTTGTTCCACTCGTTGATGTAGTTGAGGTAGCGCGGCCGGCGCAGCGAGACCTTGATGCGTTTGCGGTCCGCGCTGGCGTCCACCGCGTAATCGTCCAGCATCATGCCGCGCCAGATCAGCGGGCGCGTGGACTGGATGTCGAAGTTGAAGCTGTCTTCGCGCGCTTTTTGCGGGCCCAGGTCCAGTTGGTAGCGCAGCTGGCGCACCAAGGGCTGCGCCACGCTGTGGGTCTTGATGCGGTAGGACACGGTGCTGCCCACCGACAATTCCGGGAAGGCCATCCAGGTTTGCATGTCGCGGCTGACGCCGGCGTCCGGATTGGGCGCGGCGCGGGTTTCGATCTGGGATTTGCCCAGTTTGATCACTTTGCCGTTGGGCTGGATCACTTCGGCCTGCTCCACCCGCAGGCGGTCTTCGGCCGGGTAGGTGAAGTCGATGCGGGACAGCTGTTCGCGGCCTGAGGGGTGCAGGATGGTGAATTGCTTGCTGGTGACGCAGTCCAGGCTGTTGTCTTTATTGTGCTGGCAGCTGACGGCGGTTTTGACCGCCAGCGGCGCTTCGCTGACCGGTTGCAGCGCGGCGGCGCTGAAGCTGCTGTAGAGGCCGGCGGCCAGCCCGAGAGTGAGTGTACGCATAGTGGAATCGAAAAGTGTGATGTTGCGGTGATGATTATACGGCGCGAGGGCGGAGAAAACGCGCATCCGGCGTCCGCGCCGCCGGATGGGGTCAAGCGTTCCATGTTCGCATATTAGCGCTTGCGAATGTGTGTGCTTTTTGTGTCGCTGTTGAGCTTGTCCGCGATCCCGCGTGCAAGTGCGGGACAAGATGGCGGATGGTCAACGGGCGTTCACGGCGCGGCCCACATCCGCAGCAGGTTATGGTAGTTGGCGGTCAGCGCCACCAGGGCTTCGTTGTCGCCCAATTGCTGGCGCAGGCTGGAGATCGCCGCGTCCATGTCGAACAGCAGCCGGCGTTTGCCGTCGTCGCCGATCATGCTTTGCACCCAGAAGAAGGACGCCAGCCGCGCGCCGGCGGTGACCGGTTCCACCCGGTGCAGGCTGGTGGACGGATAGAGCACCATGTCGCCGGCGTCCAGCTTGACGCTATGGCTGCCGTAAGTGTCTTCAATCACCAGTTCGCCGCCTTCGTATTCGTCCGGGCGGCTGAAGAACAGGGTGCAGGACACGTCGGTGCGCACCCAGCCGTTGTCGAAGGGGTGGCGGCGCACGGCGTTGTCCACGTGGTTGCCGAAGTCCATGCCGGCTTGGTAGCAGTTGAACAGCGGCGGGAAGATTTTGGCCGGCAGCGCGGCGGAGAAGAACAGGCCGTTGCGTTGCAGCGCGCCTTCCACCATGGCCTGCAGTTGTTGGGCTTCCGGTAGTTGCTGCGGCAGCTGCAGATTGCGTTTGACCTGGGCGGACTGGCTGCCGGCGGTGATGCGGCCGTCCGCCCAGTCGGCGCGGGCCAGCAGTTCGCGGCCCAGCGCCAGTTCTTCGGCGCTCAGCACCGCGGGGATGTGCAATAACATGGGGTCTCCGTAATGGGGCCAAGCCCCCGGCGAACCGGGGGCCGGAGCCGGCTTGCAAGCGGTTTACGATCCGCTGCGCGCCGGTAGGGACATTGCGCGATGAGCGCCGGCTTCGAAGCGCTCATGCGCCATCGGCGCAGGCCGCTTTCTCAGCCGCTTGCGCCTGGTCTCGTTCTGGCTCGCGAGATCGTAATCACCTGCTTAGTACTTGAAGCTGACCGTCAGTTGCGCTTCGCGAGGGTTGCCCAGCGTGGCGTGCGCCGGGTAGCCGCCGTCGAAGTAGGTCTTGTTGGCCAGGTTGTTCACATTCAGCTGCACCTTGTACTTGCGGGTCTCGTAAGCCAGCATCGCGTTGGCCACGGTGTAGGCCGGCAGGTAGTTGGTGTTGGCTTCATGCGCGTAGCGCTTGCCCACATGGGTCAGGCCGAAACCGCCGATCACTTCTTCGGTGAACTTGTAGGTGGTCCACAGGTTGGCGGTGACCTTGGGCGTGTAACGCGGCATATTGCCTTCGGTGCCGGAGGCGCCCAAGGCCGGCGGCGCGGCCTTGTCGATGCGGGACTTCATCAGGGTGAGGCCGGCGAAGACATCCCAACGCTCGGTCAAGCGCCCGGCGCCTTCCACTTCCACGCCGTCGGTGTGGCGCTTGCCGGACAGCAGCACGGTATTGGGGTCGTTGGCATCCGTATTTCGTTCGTTGGTCTTCTCGATGCGGAACAGCGCCGCGCGCAGGCTGGCGTCGCCGTCGAACAGATCCCACTTGGCACCCAGTTCAATGTTGCGGTTTTTTTCCGGATCCACTTTGGCGGTGGCCTTGTCCAGCGCGTAGGCCTCGCCCGAGGGGTTGAACGAGGTGCCGTAGCTCAGATAGTAGGACTGGGCGCTGCTGGGCTGCCAGATCAGGCCGCCGCGCCAGCTCCACACATTGTCGGTGCGGCTGACGTCGTAGCTGCGGCTGGGGTCCTGGCTGACGGAGCTGTCACGATTACCGGCGCGGATCTTGTAGTCGCCGCTGAAACGGTCGAAGCGGGCGCCCACCACGGCCTTCCATTGCGGGTTCAGCTCCAGCGTGTCCATCGCGTACAAGCCGATATTGCTGGCGTCGAACTGGGTGTTGCTGCTGCGGTAGCGGCTGAGGTCGACGGGCACGCCAGGGTCCGGCGCGCCCACGGAGGTGCTAGGCGGAGTGTTGAGCAGAGCGTAGCGGCTGGTGTCGGATTTCTCTTTGCTCAGCTCCACGCCGGTCAGCAAGGTGTGGCGCACGCTGCCGGTGTCGAACTTGCTGATCAGGTCGGTTTAGTTGTTCCACGACCAGTCGATGCCGTCGCGCATGGGTTTGCTGCGGTTGATGCGGGAGCTGTCCATGACCGGGTTGCTGGGGGTGATGCCCGGGATGCGCGGCGCGGTCGGCGACACATCGCGCCAGAAGCGGTTGAAACGCAATTGGTTGCTCAGCACCAAGTCGTCGCTGAAGCGGTGGGTGAGCTTGGCGGTGAGGATGTCGGTCTGGGTTTTCTCGAAGTCGCTGTTCAGGCCGTAGAAGCGGTCGCGCGGCACGTCGATGGGCTGCTGGGTGTTGGCGTTGAACGGGATGCCGTAGTCCGGAACATTGTCTTCCTTCTGGTGGAAGTAGGACAGCACCAAGGTGGTGGGTTCGCCCAGGCCGAAGGCCAGGGACGGCGCGACGCCGAAGCGCTGGTTCTTCACCGGGCCGCGGTCGCTGCCGTCGTCGGTGGCCATCAGGTTGACGCGCATCGCGGCGCTGTCGCTGAACGCCTGGTTGATGTCGAAGGTGGAGCGAGCGAAGCGATTGCTGCCGACGCTCATGTCACCCGCCACCAGAGAGCCGGCGAACGGCGTCTTGCTGGCCTGGTTGACCACGCCGCCGGTGGAGCCGCGGCCAAACAGCATGGAGCTGGCGCCCTTCAGCACTTCCACTTTTTCCAGGTTGAAGGTGTCGCGGTTGTACTGGCCGATGTCGCGCATGCCGTCCAGATAGGTGTCGGTGAAGGCGGAAAAGCCGCGGATCACCACCTGGTCGCCGGTGCGGCCGCCTTCGCCGGCGGCGAAGGTGATGCCGGGCACGTTGCGCAGCGCGTCCTTCAAATTGGAGACGGCCTGATCTTCCAGCAATTGCTTGCTGAGCACGGTGACCGATTGCGGGATGTCCTTCAGCTTCTGGTTCAGCTTGCCGATGGCGCTGGACTCGGTCTTCAGGCTGCCGCGCACCGGCGTTTCGCCTTCCACGCGCACGGTTTCCAGTTTGGTGGGCGCGTCGGCGGCCAGGGCCAGTCCGGGGGAGAGGGCGGCGGCGAGCATGCCGGCGCCGATTTTCGCGGGCAACTTGCGCGCGACGATGCCGCTGCCGCGGCTTGGGGTGGGCAGATGTTCCATCAGGGTTCTCATTTTGTTTGTGTCGTTATAATCGCCGGCCGGCTAAGGCCGGCTCTGCTCTTCTTTGCCTGACTGCGCGCTTCTCCGGCCTGGTCCGGGCAAGGAGCGGACGAAGGCCCTCCTGGTCTGCGCGGCGGCAGTCCGTGGAGTGGGTGGAGAGGGGTGAGGAACCGGCGCGAAATAGCGGCTGGATAAGCGGCTGCGCGCTGGCGGGTACGGGACGCGGATCTCGCGTCTACTGCGGCTCAGGCCCTTAGAACCTGTTTACGATCTGCTGCGCGTCGGCGACACAGCGTTAAAAACGGTTTCGAAATGCTCATGTACCGCGCGTACATTCCGCTTTCTCAGCCATTTTCGCCTTGTCTCGCCTTAGCTCGCGAGATCGTAAACACGTTCTTAGGGGCCGGCTGGCAGAGTCCTCAAGCAAACCAATGGCGTGGGCTTGCGTGACGGCTCTGCGCGAGCGGCCGGCGGGCGCCGGCCTGCTCGCAGGCGGTTTTTACGGCGCTTCGGTGGCGAAGCCGATCTTGCTGATGCCGCCTTGTTGGGCGCTGGCCAGGGTTTTGGCCACGGTTTCGTAACGCACGCTCTTGTCGGCGAACAAGTGCAGCTCCACTTGCGGGTTGTCGCGGGCGGCGGCGGCGAAACGGGCGTCCAGCTCGCCTTCCGGCACTTTGACGTCGTTCCAGAACACCGCGCCGGCGGCGTCTATGGCCAGGCGGATTTCCTTGGGCTGGCTCTGCTGCGCGGCGGCGCTGGCCTGCGGCAGATCCAACTTGACGGTATTGGTCAGCAGCGGGGTGGTGATGATGAACACCACCAGCAGCACCAACATCACATCCACCAGCGGGGTGGTGTTGATGTCGGCCATCGGGGCGGAGCCGCCCTTGTCGAAACTACCGAAGGCCATCGATCTCTCCGGACTGAGTCAGCAGCTGGGCGTGCAGATCGTGGGCGAAGTAGTCCATGTCCTGAGCCATGATGCGCTGCATGCGGGTCAGGGCGTTGTAGGCCAGCACCGCGGGGATGGCGGCGGCCAGGCCGGCGGCGGTGGCCACCAGGGCCTCGCCGATGGGGCCGGCCACGGCGGCGATGGTGACCTGGCCGGCCGCGCCGATGTTCACCAGCGCGTGGTAAATGCCCCATACCGTGCCGAACAAGCCGATGAAGGGCGCGGTGGAGCCCACCGAGGCCAGCACGGTCATGCCGGTTTCCTGCTTGCCGTTTTCCTGGGCCAGGCCCTTGCGGATGGCGCGGGTCAGGAATTCGTCCAGATCGCAGCTCTGGCCCAGCGGGCGCTCAGCCTGGCTGCGGTAGTGGCGCAGCGCGGCCAGGCCCTGGCGGGTGAGGTTGGCGAAGGGCGCGCGGGAATCCTGCAGCTGGGTTTCCGCCTGTTTCCAGTTGGGGGCGTCCCACAGCGCGGCCTCGGCCTGCTTGTTGGCGCGGCGGATATGCCAGGTGCTGACGCCGCGAACCAGGATCAGGTACCAGGTCAGCACCGACATCAGGACCAGGATCATGAACACCGCGACCAGCACGGCGTCCCCTTGTTGGAATACAGTCATTAGATTCATGATTTGGCAGACTTCAAAGAAAATTCAACGGGAACGATAAAGGTGTAGGCGATGGCTTCATTGCCGCGTTTGGCCGGGGTGAAGGTCCATTTCTTCACCGCCGCCAGGGCGGCGCGGTCCAAGCGCGGGAAGCCGCTGGTGTTGGCCAGCGCCACGTCCAGCGGCTGGCCTTGGGCGGATACGTGCACCCGCAGCTGCACGGTGCCGGTTTCGCCTTCCTCGATGGACAGCGCCGGGTAGGCCGGCTTGGGATTGTTCAGATAGCCGCCCCGGTACATCGGCTCGGTGATCGAGGGCTTGGCGTCGGCGGACTGGCCGCGCGAGCTGCCGCCCTCGGCGGAGCTGGTGGCCGCGCTGGGCTTGCTTTCCGCCGCGGGGGCGGCGGTGGGCACGCTGATGGCCTTGGCGCTAGGCGCGGCCGGCGTGGGCGTGGCCATTACCTTGGGTTTGACCGGAGTCGGCTTCGGCGTCGGGGTGGGCTTGACCTGCGGCGTCGGCTTTTTCTCGGGCTTGGGCTGCTGCTTGGGCGCAGCCGGCGCGGCGGCCTTGCTGGGTGCGGCCAGGCTGATCATTTCCATGCTGGCGACGCGCGGCAGCGTGATCGGCGCCTGCATCGCCACTGCGCCGCCCATCAGCACGAAGACCAGGGCATGCAGGCCCACGGTGCTGGAGAGCGCCGAGTATTGAAGAATTCGCTGGTTCATGACGGTGATGATAATACAAACTATTCTCATTATCCAAGCTGGAAAACGCGTATATTCTCACGTCATTGATATGGGTAAATAAATGACGGGAAAAGGATTTTGCCAAGCGTCGCGTCCGCCGGCGCGCCGGAGCGGCCCGGCGCTTGCAATCCATGGTTTTGCCTGCATATTTTGCAGCATTGGCCACGGCGGAGTGCCGGTGGCGACATTATTGGAATACAAAACATGCAACAGTTCGACGGAACCACCATCGTGTCCATTCGCCGCGGCAATCGCGTGGCGCTGGGCGGGGATGGCCAGGTCACCCTGGGCAACATCGTGATCAAGGCCTCGGCGCGCAAGGTGCGCAAGCTGCATGGCGGCAAGGTGCTGGCGGGCTTTGCCGGCGGCACCGCCGACGCCTTCACCCTGATCGAGCGTTTTGAAGCCAAGCTGCAAAAACATCAGGGCAATCTGCTGGTGTCGGCGGTGGAACTGGCCAAGGACTGGCGCACCGACCGCATGCTGCGCCGGCTGGAGGCGATGCTGATCGTCGCCGACAAGAACAGCACCCTGATCATCACCGGCAACGGCGACGTGCTGGAACCGGAGCAAGGCATCGCCGCCATCGGCTCCGGCGGCGCCTACGCCCAGTCCGCGGCGCGCGCGCTGTTTGAAAACACCGATCTGGCGCCGGAAGTGGTAGTGAAGAAATCGCTGGAGATCGCCGGCGACATCTGCATCTACACCAACCACAACCATGTGATCGAGCTGTTGGACGACGCCGAAGAGCCGGAAGGCAAAGAGCCGGCAGCCAACTGAGCCGCCCGATTCAAGAATCAAATCGCCGGGAGCGCCGCTTCCGGCTGGAGAACGTCATGACGCAAATGACCCCGCAGGAAATCGTCCACGAGCTGGACCAACACATCATCGGCCAGAACGCCGCCAAGCGCGCGGTGGCGGTGGCCTTGCGCAACCGCTGGCGCCGTCAGCAGGTGGCCGAGCCGCTGCGCAGCGAAATCACCCCCAAGAATATCCTGATGATAGGCCCCACCGGCGTGGGCAAGACCGAGATCGCCCGCCGCCTGGCCAAGCTGTCCGGCGCGCCCTTCATCAAGATAGAAGCCACCAAGTTCACCGAGGTGGGCTATGTCGGCCGCGATGTGGACACCATCATCCGCGACCTGGTGGAAGTGGCGATCAAAGAGACCCGCGACGCCGCCATCAAGCGCAACCGCCCGCGCGCGGAAGACGCGGCGGAAGACCGCATTCTGGACGTGCTGCTGCCGCGTCCGCGTCAGCAGGCGGGTTTCTTCGGCGGCGAGCCGGAAGCGGAGGCCAAGCCGGAAGACGGCGCCACCCGCCAGAAATTCCGCAAGATGCTGCGGGAAGGGGCGCTGGACGATAAAGAGATCGAAATCGAAATCGCCGCGCCGGCGGCGCAGATGAATGTGATGGCCCCGCCGGGGATGGAGGATTTCGCCAGCCAGCTGCAAGGCATGTTCCAGGGCATGGGCTCCGGCAAGAAACAGACGGCCAAGATGAAGGTGACGGAGGCGCGCAAGCAGTTGATCGACGAGGAAGCCGCCAAGCTGGTCAACGACGAGGAACTGCGCGCCGAAGCGCTGAAGAACGTCGAGCAGAACGGCATCGTGTTCCTGGACGAGATCGACAAGGTCACCAGCCGCAGCGAAGGCCAGGGCGGCGCCGACGTCTCGCGCGCCGGCGTGCAGCGCGACCTGCTGCCGCTGGTGGAAGGCACCACCGTGTCCACCAAGTACGGCATGGTTAAGACCGACCACATCCTGTTCATCGCCTCCGGCGCCTTCCAGCTGTCCAAGCCGTCGGACCTGATTCCGGAACTGCAAGGCCGTCTGCCCATCCGCGTTGAACTCTCCTCGCTGACCGTGGACGACTTCAAGGCCATCCTCACCAGCACCAACGCCTGCCTGACCCGTCAGTACCAGGCGTTGATGGCCACCGAGGGCGTGGAACTGGAGTTTGCCGAATCCGGCATCCAGCACTTGGCCGAGATCGCCTGGCGGGTCAACGAGAAAACCGAGAACATCGGCGCGCGCCGTCTCTACACCGTGATGGAAAAGCTGCTGGAAGAAGTGGCGTTCGACGCCAAGGCCGGCCGCTGCGAGATCGACGCCGCCTATGTCGACAGCAAGCTGGAGCAGGTGGCCGAGCGCGAAGATCTGGCGCGTTACGTGCTCTGATCCACTCCTTATATATAGAAACGCGAACGGCGGCCGATGGCCGCCGTTTTTGCATCCGTCTCAGCGCGTCTCACAGGTCGGCTTGGCGGCGGCTGGCATGGCCGCCAAATCGCGGAACGCCTCCGGGTGATGCCGCCAATACCAATCCTTCACCTCCTCGTGGTCCAGCTCCAGGAAAGCCTTCAAGCCCGGCAACAGCAGCATGGGCAGCACGGTGGCCAAATGCAGCAACGCGAAGATCAGATAAACCCGGTCCAGCGGCAGCACATGCAGCAGCGCTCCGGCCAGCGCCGGCCCCAGCATCGAGCCTATCTTCACCAGCATCACATTGATGGCGGAAAAGCGCGCGCGGTAATTCTCCGGCACCGCCAGCGTGCGGTGGGTCTGGCCTATCAGCTGGTTCAGCGCGAACATCAGCCCCATCACCGCGAAACAGGCCAGGATCAGCCAAGGGTTGTCGCTGAGCGCCACCACCAGCATCAATATGCCGCAGACCAGCATGCCGAGGGTGCGCGCTTGGTAACGGCTGAAGCGGCGCAGCAGCACATGGGTGAACCATAGCGAACCCAGCAGCATGCCGGCGCTGATCGCCGCCTCGCAACCGCCCAGCCAGGCGGCGGACAAACCCAGCGCATGCAGCTTGACCGGCAGCAGGGTGGTCACCAGCGGCATGAAGGCCACCAGGGTGATGAATACCGCCAAGGTCCAATAGCGTTCCAGCGGAATGCGCCAGCGCGCGTACAAGCCGCTGCGGATATCTTCCAGCCAGGGGCTGCGGACGGCGCCTGCCGCGCGCGGCGGCACGCGCACATATAAGGAAGCCGCGGCGGCCACCACCAGCAAGAAGGCATAGGCCAGCAGGGTCAGGGTGGGCGAGGTCGCCGCCATCAGGCCGCCGCCCAAGACCGGGCCGATCAGATTGCCCGCCGACTGCGAGCTTTTCTGCAAGGACAGCGCATCGCCCAGTCTGGCCGCCGGCACCATCTCGGCGGCGATGCTCAGCATGGACGGCAGCACGATGGACCAGGCCAGCATGGCCAGCGACTCCACCGCAATCACCCAGCCGATGCGATACCAGCCCATGGCCGCCATCAGCGCCAACAGCAGGGCGCTCAACATCGCCAACAGCATGCCGCCGCCTATCAGCCGGTTCTTGGGCAGGCGGTCGCCCAAGGGCGCGGTCAGCGGCAGCGACAGCAACATCACCAGCGCGGTGATCGAGCCGAACCACGCCATATCGCGCGCGCCGCCGGATTGCACCACCCACCAGCTGATGGCGACGTAACCGGCGCCCATCGCCAGCCCGCTCAGCACGTCGCTCAGCATCAAGGCGTAAAACGGCGCGGGCAGGCCCTCCAATCGTTGACGCAAGGTTTGCTGCATGAGGAGGGCTCCTGGGCGGTGGGGATGCGCTTAGCTTAACAATTAATGACTAAGGCATAAAGTCTGCGTCGAATAATTTGCCGGAAAGCGGGTTTTTCGGAAAAAACGGGGAAAATCTACCCGCTTTCGCAGCTTATCTGCCGACGACAACAAGCTGGGAAGCCTTTTTTTCCGGCTTGCCCAAAAGTTCTTGTAAAATTCTTTATGGATGATATTCATTTAAATCATTGACTTAGGTGTTGATATCTTAAAAATCCTCTCTTTTTTCAAAATAGGTGTTGACGGAGCGGGGGCTGTAACGTATATTTCACCTCCTCAGCAGACAACGCAGCGGCGGAAACGAAGCGCAGCGATCTGCACCGATCTTTAACAGAACGAATAACCGATAGGTGTAAGTGCTCGGTCGATG